>JAEUQG010000573.1 GCA_016789755.1 Bryobacterales bacterium | reverse complement strand
CCGTCGATCCCAGCAATCCACTCCCCTTCGCCCAGCCCCCCGCCGCCATCACCCCCCAGCGCCAGGACCGCGAGTTCGCTCTCTTACGCGAACTGTACGGGCTCGCCGCCGCCGACTACCCCGACGATGCCTCCATGCGCGCCCGCATCAAATCCTACGAACTCGCCTTCCGCATGCAGACCGCCGTCCCCGATCTGATGAAGTTCCAGCAGGAAAGCGAAGCCACCCGTAAACTCTACGGCCTCGATCACGAAACCACCAAACCGTTCGGCCAGATGTGCCTCGCCGCCCGCCGCATGGCCGAAAGCGGCGTCCGTTTCATCCAGGTCTTCCACGGCCAGAACGGCGGAGCAGGGAAGTGGGATGGCCACAGCAAGCTCAAAAAGTCCCACACCGAACTCTGCGCCCAGGTCGACAAACCCATCGCCGGCCTGCTCGCCGACCTCAAGCAGCGCGGCATGTTCGACGACACCATCGTCGCCTTCGTCACCGAGTTCGGCCGCACCCCCGGCGCGCAAGGCCTCGACGGCCGCGACCATCATCCCTACGGCTTCTCTGTCTGGCTCGCCGGCGGAGGCATCAAAGGCGGCATCGCCCACGGCGCCACCGATGAAATCGGCTTCCACGCCGTCGAAAACCGCCACTACGTCACCGATATTCACGCCACCATCCTCCACCAGCTCGGCCTTGATCCGCGCAAACTCGAAGTCCCCGGCCGCAAGCGCCTCGACATCGACTTCGGCACGCCCATCCGCGAGATTCTGGCTTAGCCTGGAAGCATGCCCGTCGTCTTCTCCCGCCGAGTCACCCGCCGCACCATCGTCAAAGTCCTCTACGGCGGCTTCGGACTCGTCTTGCTACTGCTCGCCGCCGCCGGCAGCGTCTCGCTCCGCAATGGACTCGAAATTCAGGCCCACGCCGAATCCCTCCTCCGCGAACAGGCCCTCGCCGCCCAACTCATGGAAGAGATCCGCGACGAACAGGCCGTGCTCAACTCCCTCGTCCTGCAACTCGCCCATGAGCCGCAGTCCGCCAACGCCGAACAGTTGCTGCGCCGCCTCAGCGCCGCCGGCGCCACCCTCAAACAGATCGCCCGCGATGGCGCCATCGCCGGCGCCGTGCAGGCCTTCTCCGCCGAAGCCCGCCGCCTCATCGGCCGCGGCGTCATCGACACCGATTCCCTCCGCCCCCTCATCCATCGGCACCAGAAGGTCGTCGAACTCACCGGCAAGATCTCTGAGGCCAGCTCCCAGCGCGCTCTCTCCGCGGATACCGCCATCGCCGCCAACGCCGGCAGCCTCATGCAGCGCTCCCTCCTCTTGCTCGGCGCCTGCATGCTGCTCGCCCTCGGCGGCTCCCTCCTCACCATCCGCACCGTCGCCCAGTTGTTCGCCGATGCCGAAGAACACTCGAACGAACTCAACCGCGTCTCCTGGCAAATGCTCAAAGGTCAGGAAGAGACCGTGCGCCGCTTCTCCCATGAACTGCACGACGAACTCGGCCAGGGGCTTACCGCCTTACGCTCCAACCTCGAAGCCCTGGATGGGCACAGCCTCGAGGCGCGCCGCGCCGATGCCCTCGCCGTGGTCGATGAATGCATCGACAACGTGCGCGAAATGTCGCAACTCCTGCGCCCCGTTATCCTCGACGATTTCGGACTCGCCGCCGGCCTGCAGTGGCTTGCCGAAAATTTCTCCCGCCGCACCGGCATCCCCGTGGCTTGCCGCGTCCGCTTCGAAGCCCGCCTGCAGGAAGACATCGAAACCCATCTCTTCCGTGTCGCCCAGGAGGCCTTGACCAACGTCGCCCGCCACTCCGGCGCCACCCGCGCCGAACTGCACCTTACCCAGGAACTCGACCGTGTTACCCTCAGCATCCTCGACGACGGCCGCGGCTTGCTCCCCGCGCCGCCGGATAAGGCCCCTAGTCTTGGTATCCTCGGAATGCGGGCCCGTGCCCGTCACGTGGGGGGCGATCTCACCATTGCCAATCGCCGCGAAGGAGGCTTGGCCGTGACCATTTGGGTGCCCTTCCTCCAGCACTATGCAGACCAAGAAACTACGCATCCTGCTCGCTGACGACCACTCGCTCGTGCGCGAGGGCTTCCGCCTCATCCTCGACTCGCAGTCCGACATGCAGGTCGTGGGCGAGGCCGGCAACGGCAAGGAAGCCGTGTCCCTCTGCGAACAACTGCAGCCCGACGTCGTCGTCATGGATGTCACCATGCCCGAACTGAACGGCATCGAGGCCACCCGCCGTATCGGCGAAGTCGCCCCGCGCACCAAGGTGCTCGCCCTCAGCATGCATCGCGATACCGTCTACGTCCGCGAAATCCTCAAAGCCGGGGCCAAAGGCTACCTGCTCAAAGCCTCCCCCCGCCCCGACATGCTCGAGGCGATCCGTTCCGTCGCCTGCGGCGACGGCTACCTCAGTCCCGCCGTCTCCGAAGCCGTCCTCTCCGATTACCGCCATCACGTCACCAACCCCATCGACCGCCTCACCACGCGCGAACGCGAAGTGCTCCAGCTTGTCGCCGAAGGACGCGCCAACAAAGAGATCGCCACCCTCCTCGGCATCAGCGTCTATACCGTCGAGGCGCACCGCAGCCGCATCCTCGAAAAGCTCAACCTCCAAAGCTCCGGCGAACTCGTCCGCTTCGCCATCCGCAACGGCCTCATTCACTGAAGCCGCAAGTCCACATACACCGCATAGAACGAACGTCCCGCCCCTGCCGTGTATCTCTTCAGGAAGTCCCCCGCAAACAGGTGCCCGTACTGCACGCCAATGTCGTAGTGCTTGGATAGCTTCACCTCCGATAACACGTCCACTTCCTTCCCTACTTCGCCTGACGCCGCGCCGCCCGCCACCGCCGCTACACTCGCCGCGCCGTTGAAGGCATACAGCCCGCCGCTGCGGTCCGCCAGCCAGAACGAGTGCCCCTCCGCCTTTACCGTCAGCCACCGTTCCGGATGCAGCCACAACCCCCCTCGCACGTTCTTCGCATTGCGCCTCCCAATCTGATCGGCAATGCCGTAAATACCGTGATTGGTCGGGTAAAGTTGATCGAAGTCCCTCCCCGCATAATTGGCCTCGCCCATCACCGAGGGTTGCCAGGCGAACTTCGGAAACAGCCGCTGCACCTGCACCGTGGCCGCCTCGCCTCGCTCCTGATGCACGAACTCCGCTTCGTATTTGTAGTCCTTGCGCACCGTGCCGGCCATCCGCAAGCCCGACGTCCAAAAGTGCACCCCCGCATTGTGATTCGTGCGGTACAGCACGTACGGCTCCACGTGCGAACCCGGAATCGGCGATCCCAGCGAGGCATACACCCCATGCAGGTTGT
>JAEUQG010000564.1 GCA_016789755.1 Bryobacterales bacterium | reverse complement strand
CAAGGCGGCGGATCAGGCGGTGGCGCTGGGGCCGATGCTGGCGGAGGAGTTCAAGGAGTACCGGCGGGTGTTTCTGGCGGATCTTTCAGAGCGGTGAGAGGGGCGGCGAACGTGTTCCGGAACTCCGCCCCTACTGTTGCGGGCGAGGCGGCGTTAAAAGATTAGTTTCAACGCTAGCTGCATGTTTCGGGGCTGATTGGCCTGGCCGCCGATGACGCCGAAGCCGGGATTGCCGACGGTGGTGTTGGGCAGTCCGAAGACCGGTGTATTGGTGAGGTTGAAGGCCTCGGCGCGGAACTGGAGGCGCATGCTCTCGACGAGGGAGAAGTTCTTAATGAGCGAGAAGTCGAGGTTGAACTGCTTCGGTCCGCGATGGCGGGAGTCGAGACGGGGCGTGTCGCCGAACTCGAAGGAGACGGGGCGGCGGAAGGCATCGGCGTTGAGATAGCCCGTGCCGCCGGAGACTCCGCCGAGGCGGTTGGAAACACTGCCGGTGGTTTCGACAGGGGATCCGGTGAAGCTGGCGCGGCCGCCGGCGTAGGGCGGAGTGCCGGTGACGCCGAAGTTGAGCGGCTGGCCGGATTGGAAGGTGTAGATGCCGTTGACCTGCCATCCACCGACGATCAAATCGAGCGCGCGGCCATGATCGGAGGCGAACTTGCGGCCCTTGCCGAAGGGCAGATCGTAGACGCTGCTGAGCACGAGGCGGTGGGGGAAATCGGAGCCGAGAACGCTGCGGTCGGCGGCGCGGTTGAACTCGTTCTGATAGCCAGGGTTCTGGCCGGCGTCGAAGAAGGAAGTGGTGAGCATGTTCACATCGCCGAGGTTTTTGGAGAACGTGTAGCTCAAGGTTCCAAGGAAGCCGCCGGTCATGCGGCGCTGCACACTGACCTGAAGGGCATGGTAGTTGGCATTGCCGGCGCCGGTGAAGTTGTTGCCGAATCCGGTGAAGTGGGGGAATGCGCGCAGCAACTGATTGCGCTGGACCTGGCGGGCGGCGAGCGGTCCGGAGGCGATGACGCCGAAGAACGGATTGTTGACGAGGGCGTTCAGTTCGGCCACGCGGTTGGCGTCGCCGATGGCGCCAAAGAACGCCGGATTGAGTGCGTTGAGGCCGACGTTGACGGGGAGCAGGACTCCTTTGTTGCCGGCGTAGGTAACGCTGACGCCGGTGGCGCCGGGCAATTCGCGCTGGATGCCGAAGTTCCATTGCATGGAATAGGGCAGCGGGGTGTCGTACTTGAGGGCGGCGACGCCGGTGCCGACAAGGGTGGCCGCGCCTTGGGAGCTGCCGGCGAGCGGCTGCAGGCCGGTGGGGAAGGGATTGACGAAGCTGCCGACGGGCGTGACGCTGTCGATGGTGGCGACGAACGGGGTGGTGACGGTGAAGCCGGGATTGCCGGCGTTGAAGAGGCGGACGAGGCCGGGGGTGTAGAACACTCCGAATCCGCCGCGGAGTACGGTTTTGGGATTGATGGAATAGGCCAGGCCGATGCGCGGGCCGAAGTTGTCGCCATCGGTTTTGTAGCGCTGGCGGGAGGCGTCGCCGACGCCGCGGAAGACGAGCCCGCCGCGCAAAGGGAGGCCGGTGGCGCGGGCGAGCGGCGATTCGATGCCGGGCTCGACGGTGGCAATGCGGTTAAAACGCTCCGATGGTCCGGTTTCCATTTCCCAGCGCAATCCGATGTTGAGGGTGAGCTTCTGGGTCACCTTCCAATCGTCCTGAAAATAGAGGGCGTGGTAGAAGCCCTGCTGCGAGGTGGCGTCGGAATAGGTGAGCAGGCCGCCGGTGGGGACTCCGAGCAGGTAAGAGGCGAAGCCCAGATAGGGCGCCTGGCCGCCGGGGACTCCGGCGATGGGATCTGGGCCTGAGGTGAAGGTGGTGCCGAAGGAGAAGTTGCCTCCGGGATTGCCGAGGCTGGCGTTGTGGTCGAGGAAGACGCGGCCGTCCCAACCGAATTTGAAGGTATGGCGGGAGCGGATCCATGTCATGGCGGTGGCCACGTTGTGGGAGTAGCGGGTGAAGCGCTGGTTGCCGGATTCATCGTTGCCGTTGAAGCCGTTGATGCTGACAACGGGGAGGAAGCGCTCCTGCACCTGGCTGGTGTAGAGCGACGAGAAGCCGAGTCCGGCGAGGTCGGTGCCGAGGGAGTAAGGATCGCGGAAGTTGCGCTGGCGGGCAAAGCCGTAGCGGGTGTTCAGCACGAGGGTGGGGCGGATGGTGTAGATATGGTCGAGCACGGCGGTGTGCGATTTGATGAACTGATTGAACCCGGCGGGACTGGCGGCGCTGTTCCAGTAATTGGGCTCGTAGTGATCGTTGTTGAGTTTGCTGTAGCGGCCGAAGATGCGGTTGCGCTCGGAGAAGTTGTGATCCATGCGGATGGAGATCTGGCGGTCGTCATCGCGGGAACTGGCGACGGAATCGAGGTTGTTGACGATGCCGGGGCGCTGGGGGGCGGGATACAAGCGGAGGATGTTCTGGGACAAGGCAACCTGGCGGTTGGTGGGAATGGATTTGCCGGGAAAGGGGAGGCGCAGGAAGCGGCCGCCCTGGGCGGGGTTGGGGGCGACGGTGGCGGGATCGAAGATATCGGCGGGGGCCTCGCTGAGGTTGCCGGAGCGCATGAGCGTAGTGGGGACGGAGAAGGTACGGAACAGGCTGCGGCGGAGGAAGACCTGTTCGTAGTTGAAGAAGAAGAATGTCTTGTCTTTTCCGTTGTAGAGGTTGGGGATGAGGACGGGTCCGCCGAGCGATCCGCCGAACTGGTTGTAGCGGAGCGGGGTGCGGCGGTCGGCGCGGCCGGGGATGGGGTTGGTGCCGGCGCGGTTGACGAAGAAGTTGGCGGCGTCGATTTTCTCGTTGCGGAAGAACTCGTAGGCGGTGCCGCGGAAGCGATTGGTGCCGCTCTTGGTGACGATGTTGAGGATGCCGCCGGAGGTGCGGCCGAACTCGGCGGGGGACATGTTGGTCTGGACTTTGAACTCTTCGGTGGTGTCGATGGTGGGGATGAGGGCGGGCTGGCCCTGGCAGCAGACGGTGATGGGGATGCCGTCGAGGAGGATTTCGTTGGCGCCGGTCATGCCGCCGTTGGCGAGAAAGTTGTTGGCGCCGGCGGCCTGGGCGGCTCCGCGTTGCTGGGCGACTCCGGCGCCGAAGCCGGCGAGAGGCGTGACGCCCGGAGAGAGGGCGGCGAGGGCGAAGGGGTTGCGGCCGTTCAAGGGGAGGTCGACGACCTGGCGCTGGGTGACGACCTGGCCGAGGTTGGAGGAATCGGTTTCAAGGACGACGGAGGCCGCCGATACGGTGACGGATTCCGAGACCTGGCCGACGGTGAGTTGGGCGTCGATGCGGGCCTGCTGGGTGACGGCGATCTGGAAGGTACGGGCGAAGGTTTGGAAGCCGCTTTTCTCGACGGTGATCTGGTAGCTGCCGGGCTGGACGAGGGGGAAGACGTAGCTTCCGGTGTCGTTGGTGGCGGTGGTTTGGACCAGACCGGTTCCGGAGTTGGTGAGTTTGACGGCGGCATCGGCGATGAGAGCGCCGCCGGCGTCGGTGACGAAGCCGGTGACGGTGCCGGTGGTGGTTTGCGCGGAGAGCGGCAGGCAGGCCGCGAGAGCAATGACGATGGAAAGCAATCGCATGGGAACCCCTTTAACGTGGAGCGGATGTCCGCTGAAGCAGTACTGCTTGGCAGAATAGCAGGATTAGAGGATTGCTTCCAGGGTCAGGCGGTGCATATGGCAAGACGAGGTCGAGCGATTCGGAAGTGCGCGTCGCTGGCGAGGCGGGTGACGATCAGCCGATATCGAGCTTTGGGCGCGGTTCTGCTGGCGAGGGTCCGTTTCGACGCGCGCCGCACGGGTGCGGAGACTCAACTTCCGGATTGCCGGCGATCTGGACGGAGGCGCTGGGGACCTTCCGCAAAGCCGTTTTGGGGCCTGTCACAATGAGACTCTACACTATGCCGTTAGGGTGGATCTATTTCGCCTTCTTGAGGTCAACAGTAGCTCGCGCGACGCGGTTGACGCTTTTGATTTCAAGTTCGCCGTTCAGACTACCGCCCTTTTGGGTTAGGTTGTAGAAGAACTTTGAGCGTGCGGTCGTCAACTCGAAGTGGACCTTGTCGCCGTTTACCGTGCCGTTCGCGATCGGGTACTGCTCGGAGTCGTCTGGCCCACCACTGCCGGTGAGTTTGGCGCCGCTTTGCTTGAGGATGATCAGCTGCGGGATGCCGTGGTCACCGCCTTCCGCTTTGAAACTCCCCATCCACTTGCCGGTCAACTCCTGCGCGTAGAGCCCGCCACTGAGCAGGGCCAGCGCGATCGAAATAGTCTTGAGCATATGAATCCTATCGGAGCAAGGGGTGGCCAGCTTTGAAACAGCGAAACCATACCATGGCAAGCCCCGATCCGAAGATGGCCAACGTTAAGAGGCTCGCGACGCAGAAAACTGCTTTGCCAAATAC
>JAEUQG010000563.1 GCA_016789755.1 Bryobacterales bacterium | reverse complement strand
CTGGAAGTCGGCATCAATCAGGACAACGCAGCTAAACGGCTCGGTGTCGGCGCCGGCGCCCCCGTCGACCTCACCCTCTGGTAACCGATGCCCGAACTCCCCGAAGTCGAAGCCGTCTGCCGCAAGCTGCGACGCGATGCGCTCGGCGCCTCCATCGTGCAACTGCGCGTCGAACGCCCATCCGTTACTCGCCCCCAGGATCCTGCACACCTCGAATCGGAAACCCCCGGCCGCCGCATCGAATCCATTGAGCGCCGCGGCAAGAATATCCTCATCCACCTCAGCGCGGGCCATATCCTCCACATCCATCTCCGCATGACCGGCAATCTCTACGTCATCCCCGACGTTCGCTTCCGTCCCTCCCTCGCCCGCCTCTGGATCGAACTCGATGGCGGCCGCGGTTTGATCTTCGAGGACTCGCGCGTGCTCGGCAAGGTTCATCTCCATCCGGCCGCTCATCTCGCCCGCGTCCTCAAAGACGTGGGCATTGAGCCGCTCTCCAGCGCCTTCACCCTCGATAATTTCACCCGCGCCGCGAAAGCATCCTCGCAACCCTCTAAGATCTTTCTGATGGACCAGCGCCGCGTGGCCGGACTCGGCAATATCTACGCCGCCGAGGCCCTCTTCCGCGCCCGCGTCAATCCGCGCCAGTCAGCCCGTTCCATCTCCAAACCCAAGCTCGCCAATCTCCACACCGCGATCCAGGATATCCTCCACCACGCAGTATCATCCGCCGACGCCGCCTACGCCGAGCCCGGCCACTTCGCCGAAGGCGAGTCCTTCCCCTGCGCGGTCTACGATCGTGAGGGCGAACCGTGCACCATCTGCGGCAAACCCATCCGCCGCATTGCCCAAGGCGGCCGCTCCACATATTTTTGCCCACGATGCCAGCGATGATCTACGGACTGCTCGTCTACGGCTCGAACCACTTCATCGTCGACGGCCCGTGCCCAACGCCCGAACTGGCCCGAGCCCTAGTCCGCCAGTGGGCCCACCCCATGCCCTTGCGCCCGGCAGACACCTGTCTCGCTCCGTGGTCCATCCGCACAAAGGCGTTCCGAGAACAACTTGCCTGGGCCGTGGTCATCCCCTGCCAGGAGCCGCACAGCCCCGCTGTCCTCCAACTGCTCGACGAACTGCAAGCCCGCGGCCTCACCGTCCACACAGCAATCTGACTCGTCCGCCCCCGATACTGGTAGAAGTGCAATCCTTCGATGCGATCTTCTTCGACTTTGACGGTGTTCTGGTCGACAGCGAACCCGTTCACCATCTCTGCTGGCGCCAGGTCATGGACCGCTTCGGCGTCGACCTCGATTGGCCCACCTACCAGAGCACCCTCCGCGGCCACTCCGGCCAGCCTCTGCTCGAAGCCCTGTGCCGCCTTCGCCGTCCCCCCATTGAATACGAGCAAGTCCGCGCCCACTACGATTTCAAAAACGACCTCTTCCGCGATATCGTTCTGCGCAATCCAGGCAGCCTGATGAGCGACGATGTGCGCTGCCTCCTCGATGAGCTTCGCACCTTCCGCCTCGCGGTCGTCAGCTCCGCCCGCCGAACCCATGTCCACCCGATCCTCGAATCCATGGGCCTGCTCCACCGCTTCGAAACGCTCGTCTGCCGCGAGGATGTGCAGTCGCTCAAGCCGTCCCCGGAACCCTATCGAACCGCTGCCGCCAGGCTCTCCGTCCAACGCCCTCTGGTCGTTGAGGACTCGGAGGCAGGCGCCGCCAGCGGCCGCGGGGCGGGCTTTGAAGTCATCATGCACGCCGACTACACCGTTCTCCCCTCTCTCGTGCGAAAACGCCTCGTCTCCTAGAAACAGAAAAAGGCCGCGAACCCCGAAAGGTCCGCGGCCATGCTTGAAACTCCCACCAACAAATCAGAAGCCCGCACAGGCCGGGGCGGCCCCCAGCATGTTCAGGAATGCGTGTGCCGCGGGTAGACCCGGCGCGTTGTGCGGGCGAGTTCCTCAGAAGCGGAATTTCAACCCGAACTGCTGAATGCGCATCGGCGTCCGCAATCCGCGGATTTCGCCGTCGCGCGTTCCATTCGGTGTGATCTGCGACGGGCTGCTGAAGCTGATCCCGCCCGGTGCGCCGAACCACGGGCTGTTGAAGAAATTGAACGATTCATAGCGGAACTGCACCAGGAACCGTTCCGTCAACCGGAAGTTCTTGTACATCGAGAAATCCATGTTGCGCTGCCCGATGGAACGAAGCTGGTTGTTGCCGGCGCTGCCGTAATGGCACAAGTCACTGCGTCCCGAAACCTGGCAAGTCACGCGCTGGTAGGCTTGCGTATTGAACCACAGCTTACGCGTCGGGCTGTCCAGTTCCGCCGTCCCGATCAAGTCCGGACGAACCGGAGACAGCGACATGCCGATATCGCCGGCGCCTTGCCCGATCGTGTACGGGAAGCCGCTTGCGATCGTCGCGATGCCATTCGCCTGCCAGCCGCCCAGCACCACCCCGGCAATGCCCTTCCAGTTTGCGCCCGGCAGTTCCCAAACGAAGTTGGCCACTGTCTTGTGCGTCTGGTCGTAGCTCACCAATCCGCGCGAACCCTTGCGATCCAACGGATTCTGCAGGTTGATGCCTTCCTGGCCGCCGTTGTCTCCATCGCCATGCGTCTTGGAGTACGTGTACGCCAGTCCCACAGTCAGCCCTGCGCGCGAACGCTTGTCGTATTTCACCTGCATGCCGTGATAGAACGATTCGCCGAACGAATCGATGTACCGGATGCGGCCCGTGCCCTGTACGCCCAGATTCGGCAACGCCGGATCGTAGAACACCGGATACGGACGGTTGGCCTGCACAAACGAGGGGCTCAGCACGCGCGGATCGTTGTAATTGATCACCGAGTTGCCCACATTCGTTCCCTTCGATCCCGCATACCCGATGCTGATCGCCGATTGCCACGGCAACTCGCGCTGCAGGTCGAAGCTCCACTTCCACACATAACCGTCTTTGTAATCCGGAGGCAGGTAAACGACATCCACCGGCCGGACCACCGTCTGACCCGCCGTCCGCGTCAGGAACGGATCGTCAAACGTCAGGATGTTCGTTCCCGGACGGTACCGTTGCGGCGTGAAGTTGAAGCTGCCCGTCGGTCCGTTGCTCGGAAGCGTCTGCACGGGCAGAATGTCCATCGTCGTGTTGTACACCTGGCTTCCTGCTTTCGGAGGCATCAGGTTGAAGATCGTAAACGTATTCAGGTGCTGCAGCGTGTCGAACCAGCCCACGCCCGTGCGAATGACCCACTTTTCCGTCGGCCGGTAGGCGATACCGATGCGCGGCATGAAGAACTTTACCTGCTGCCGCGTCAGTTTCACCGCTCCCTGTTCGTTTACCTGCCCGGGGAAGATGGTTGGGATCACCTGATTCGTTCCCGGAACCGTGTATCCGGCGCCGCGCCCGGCATCTGCACCGATGCCCGGAAAATCCAGCGTACGCCACAGACCCTTCGCGTCTCTCGGGAAGCCGTTATAGTCGAAGCGCAGCCCGAGGTTCAACGTCAACTTCGAGCTCACCTTCCAGTCGTCGTGGAAATACGCTGCAAAGCGGTTCGCCCGCGGAAACGTCAACGGAATTCCTTCCGGCGTCTGCGTCGTGCTCGGGCGTCCCATCAGGAAGCAGGCGAACGCATAGCCGCAGGTCGCCGCATTGAACGCCAATGCCCCTTCTTCCAGGTTCGCCGCGCCGCGCTCCATGGAAATCCGATAGACTTCCGTCCCCATCTTGAAGTTGTGCTTCCCACGGAACCACGTCACGTGATTCGATGGCTGGATCGTGTCCATGTTGTCATAGCCGTTTCCGTTGGTCAGTTCCTGCAGCGTGAAGGGCAACCCTTGGAACTGCGGAATGCCGTGCTCACGCGGGGTCAGTTTGCGGTTTCCGTCGCCGGGAATGCGGAATTGCCCCACTCCCAGCGCATCCTGATCGAACGACGTGTTATCCGTGCGAGGATTCCGTGTCAGGTCGTCGGAGATGTTGAACCCTACACGCAGTTCGTTCACCAGGTTCGGGCTGAACGTGTGAATCCACTGTGTGGCAAGGTTCGTCACCTTCGAATCCACAAATACCGGCAGATTCGGATTGATGTTCGTCCGCGTCAGGTTGCTGCGGTCCATCGCCAGCCGCGCGAATACACGGTCGCGCTCACTGAAGTTGTGGTCCACGCGTGCAAAATACGTATTCACATCCGTCGGCGTCGGCACCGCCGCGCGGGCCGTAAAGTCCTGTGGATCTTCCTGTACGAACTGCGTCGCCGGGATGAACTGGTTCAGCACATTCCGCGCCCCAGGGTGAATCTGCGATGCGGGAAGGATGTTGTTCGGGAGCGGAGTCCCGGTGTTTGGATCGTAGCTGATACTCGGATTCACAAACCGGCCGTTCGCCGTGTAACCGCGTTGCAGCCGTGAAAAATCGCCATTGCGGAACTCAGCGATGGGCCAGTTTGCGGTCTGTACCGTGCCCTGCCTCGTGCGCCGGGCTTCCCAGTTCGTCGCCCAGAACGTCCTGTTCTTGCCGTTGTACAGCCCAGGGATCAGTACCGGTCCGCTCAGCACGAAGCCAAACTGGTTCTGCCGCAGCGGATTCTTCTTCGCCCGCGTTGCCCCAGGAGCCAGTTCAAAATTCAAAAAGTAATTCTCCGCGTCGAAAATGTCGTTACGCAGGAAGTTGAACGCCGTTCCATGAAGATTGTTCGTCCCGCTCTTCATCGTAATCGTCACCTGCGCGCCACCGCCGAATCCGTACTCCGCCGAATAAGCGTTGGTCTGGATCTTGAATTCTTCAATCGCCTCGATCGACGGGACGAAGTTTGCGATATGAATGCGCGGATCTTTGGCGTCCACGCCGTCCAGCGATACTACCTGGCTCGTTTCGCGCTGACCGTTGGCGATCACCGCAAAGCCCTGTCCGGGAATCGGAAACCCGCCCGAACCGTCCGCCGTGCCCGTACGAATCCCGTACTGCACGCCCGGTACCAGCACCGCCAGGCTCTGCATGTTGCGCCCGTTCAGCGGCAACTCCACGATTCGCCGGTTCTCGATGACGCCGCCTGTTGTCGCGTTCTCCGTATTCAGCAACACTGCCGATGCCGCCACTTCAATCGATTCGGAAACGCTGCCTACGGTGAGGTTTACATCCTGCCTCACCTGGGCCGCCGTTTCCACGCGTAGCGCTCGGATCAACTCCGTCTTGAAACCCTGCATCTCCACACGGATTTCGTAGTCGCCGACAGGAACCAGCGTAAAGTTATACAACCCTGCTTCGTTCGTGGTGAGCTCTTGCTTCACCGCCGTGGCCGTATTCGTCAATGTGACTTTGGCCCCCGCGATCACCGCGCCGGAAGAGTCGGCTACCAGTCCCTGCACGGACTGGGTTGTGGATTGTGCGTGCATCAAGCCCGCGCATGCGAGCAACAGGGCACTCAGAGAGACATTTCGAATGGTTCTCATTTGGATGGACCACCCCCTTGAAGTTATAGGTGCTTGCCTATAGGGCATGACTTTATCACAGTCACCGAAGCAATAGAAAGACACGGCCCAAAAAAGATCATGGCCACCCGCTTGCCTGCTAACGCATAATGAGACTGCTTGCCCGGTCTCTACCGCATATACGCACAACCCGCCGCCTCCATCCTCTCCGCCACCTCCGGCTTCATCCGCCAGGCCGGCTTCACTCACTCCCTCACCCCGGCCCGCAATTGCACCTTTGCCTGTACTTATTGCTACGTCCCTACCATGCGCATCTACGGCGGTCTCAAGACTGAAGACTGGCAGCGCTGGGGTCAGTTCACCACCTTCAAAGAGAATGCCCCTGCCCTCCTTGCCCGGGCCGTCAAACCCCACATGCTCATCTACTGCTCCCCGCTAGTCGATCCTTACCAGCCCGCCGAATCCGAACAGCAATTGATGCCGCACCTCCTCGAAGTGCTGCTGCATCGCCCCCCGGCAGTATTCACCATCCAAACCCGCGGCCCTCTCATTCTCCGCGATCTGCCCCTTCTTCAGGAACTGCACCGCCGCACCAGCCTCCGCATCAGCTTCTCCATCACCACCGATAACGACGCCCTGCGCCGCCTCTACGAACCGCACTGCGCCCCAATCTCCCAGCGCCTCGCCACCATCGAGCGCCTCCACAGCGCCGGACTCGCTGTCCATGCGACACTAGCTCCGTTGCTGCCCTGCGATCCAATCCGCCTCCTCGATGCCGTCCTCCGGGTTACCGCCGAACCCGTGGTGGGCGATCCGCTGCATCTTAGGGAAACCAAGCGCCACGGCGCCACCACCCGCGAGCAGGCGTTCCGCATCGCCGATCACCACGCCCACCGCGAATGGTTCCAACCGGAGTTTCAAGCGCGCATCGTGGAGCAGATGAAACAACATGCCGCACGGCGCGGCCGCCGCTTCGCCGTAGGCCCGGAGGGATTTCGATGGCTGACCTTCTCGACAAACTCGGAATAAAACAGATCAACTCAGGCGCCTGCGGGACGGAATGGATCGATTCGCCCGCCGGCGACGACCTCGTCTCCTACAACCCCGCTACGGCCCAGCCCCTCGCCACCGTCCGTCTCGCCCTCGAAGAGGATTACGACGACGTTGTCTGGCAGGCCGCGCAAGTGGCCCAGCGCTGGAAAATGTTGCCCGCCCCTCAGCGCGGCCTCATCATACGTGAAATCGGCGACGAACTGCGCCGGCACAAGGCCGATCTCGGCGCCTTGGTCACCCTCGAAAGCGGAAAAATTCTCGCCGAGGGCCTCGGCGAAGTGCAGGAAATGATCGACATCGCCGATTTCGCCGTCGGCCTCTCCCGCCAGCTCTACGGCCTCACCATGCACAGCGAGCGCCCCGGCCACCGCATGTACGAACAGTGGCACCCCCTCGGCATGATCGGCGTCATCACGGCCTTCAACTTCCCCGTCGCCGTCTGGAGCTGGAACGCCCTCATCGCCGCGGTCTGCGGAGATGTCACCATTTGGAAGCCTTCGCTCAAGACACCCCTCACCTCCATCGCCGTCCAACACATCGTCCATCGCGTCCTTCAGCGCCATGGCTGGCAGGGGGTCTTCAGCCTCGTCATCGGCGACAACGACGCGGTCGGTGAGCGCATGCTCGCCGACAAGCGCCTCCCCCTCATCAGCGCCACCGGATCCTGCCAGATGGGCAAGCGCGTCGCCGAAGCCGTCGGCGCACGCCTCGGCCGCACGCTCCTTGAACTCGGAGGCAACAACGGCATCATCCTCATGCCTGACGCCAATCTCCACCTCGCCCTCCGCGCCATCCTCTTCGGCGCCGTCGGCACCGCAGGCCAGCGCTGCACCTCCATCCGCCGCCTCTTCGTCCACCAATCCATCGCCGGCGAATTCCTCGCCGATCTCAAGCAGGCCTACCGCCAGGTCCGCGTCGGCGACCCCATGTCCAAAGACACCCACATGGGTCCGCTCATCGATGAGACCGCCGTCAAATGGATGCTCCACATGCTCGATGTCATTCAGGAACAGGGCGGGGAAGTCGTCCACGGCGGCCGCCGTCTCGACACCCCCGGTCATTTCGTCGAACCCACCATCGTCCGCTCCACTCCGCAAATGCCCGTCCTCAAAGAGGAAATCTTCGCCCCTATCCTTCACGTCATCGAGTTTGAGACACTGGACGAAGTGATTGCTTGGCACAACAACGTGCCGCAGGGGCTCAGTTCGTCGATGTTCACGCGCAATCTCCAATCTGCTGAAACCTTCCTCAGTGCCCGAGGCAGCGATTGCGGCATCGCCAACATCAACATCGGCACCAGCGGCGCGGAAATCGGCGGCGCCTTCGGCGGCGAAAAGGAAACCGGAGGCGGCCGTGAATCCGGCAGCGACGCCTGGAAAGCCTACATGCGCCGGCAGACCGTCACCGTCAACTGGTCCGACGACCTGCCCCTCGCCCAAGGCATTTCCTTCGATATTTCTTAAGGAGCACGAGGTACCGTTTGGCCATCTACACCTGTTTCGACATGGTTCGCGATTGCCGCGACAATCGCCCTGAGGGCTGGACCTATCTGATCACCAACTACGCCCCCATCCTGCGCCGCTTTCTCACCCAGTACTACGATGGCCGCGCCGGCTTGCTTGATCGTATGTTGCCCCAACTCAAGAACCCGCAGTCCACTCTCTGGGCCGCCCCGGGACACGCCGAAGAACGCATCTTCGTCGCCGCCCTTCGTCAGGAACTGCTCCGCCTTGTCGAACTGGACAAAGCCAGCCGCGAACCCTCCATTGCCCTCGACCTCGAAACGCTCACCAGCGCTCTCGCCCCGTTCACGGTCATTGACCGTCAGTACATCTGGCTCGAATCGATGGGCTATTCCAACCAGATCACCGCCGAGATGATGAACCTCGACGTCACTTCATCGGAATCCGCCCGCGCCCGCGCCGAGGAAGCCCTCCGCGGTGTCCTCGATCAATGGAAGCGAGGTCTGATCGCCGAAAACGGACTAAACCTCGGTCGCCTCGCCACCGCCAGCCACGGCGAGCGCTGCCTCCCCGCCAAAGCCTTCCTCGATACTCTCGACGGCCGCATCACCTGGCAGCGTAAGAAGGACTACGAATTCCACCTCATGCAGTGCTGGTTCTGCATCGACCACTTCTGCCGCATCCGCGAAGCCGACTTCGCCATCAACAAATCGACGCCGCTCACCGAAGACGAGGCCGCCCCGCTCCTACGCCAGCTCTCCATTCCCATCCCGAAAAAGGAGAAAAAGGGACTCCTCGCCCGCATGTTCGCCCGCTGATGGCCCAAACTGCATCACTTCTCCGCGAACTGAAACGCGTACAACTTCGCTGACCGCATCAGGAACCGCAGCCGCACCGTCTTTCCCGCCAGTGCCGTAACGTCCGCGCCATTCTTCCATCGCGCTACTGCCTTCACATCGTTCGCCGTCGTCTCCAGCGCTTCGTGCATCGCGAACCCCGCAACCGGCTTGCCCGACTCCTCCTGTATCTCCACCCGCACCACGCCGCCGGCCGAAGTGTCCACATTCAACTCCAGCCGCGATCCCGTGAACCGCAGCGGCGGCGTCAGAATCGAGCCCCCTTCATAGTCCGCATCCGCCGAGACAAATCCATCCACCCGCATTACTGCCCGCGAAATCGCCACTTCCTCCTTCGGCGACTGCGGATCCACCCGCGACGAATGATCGTGATTCGTCCCTGTGTAGTAAATCCACAGCTCATTGCCCATCCGTACCGGACGAAGCGCCGGGTAGATCATCTTCGAGTCGAAACTACCCGCAGGTCCAGTCCGCAAAAACGGCGCCCGCGGCCCGGGACGCGTAAAGTTCCGCCCATCCCGGCTCACCGCAAACTGCACATCGAACGTCGATGGCACCGTCGTGATGCCCTCCCCAGCCCAGTGATAGAACACCGGGATCAACGCCAGGTACACCCCTTCATACGGAAACACTCCCGGTCCGTAAAAATCCAGAGGCGTTACCGGGGTCAGCACCGCATCCTGCGACGCATTCCCGATCTGTCCGCCCGCCCTCCTTCGCGCCGGAGGCAACACATCTTCGCCCTGCACCACGATCTTCCGCTCATCGATCAACATTGGCGCTCCCGCCGCCGCATCGCGCTCATCCGGTCCCAGCACGAACTGCATCGAGTCCCACCGGAACATATCGTCGCTCTCGTTGTAGGATGCATGGCGCGCCCCAAACCCGATCGACCGGTCGCGCACCCATTCGCGCGAATACCCTATATAGCGCCGCACCCGCGGATCCCAAAACCACGAAGGCTGGGTGTCCGCCGCCCGCAACCCCGTCACCAGCCGCTCGTCCAACTTCCAGTGAATCCCATCCGGCGAGGTCCACACCCGGTGCGGCCCCGTCAATCCCGATCCCGGCTTCGGATATACCTTCGACCACGACTTGTACCGTTCTCCCTCAGGCGCCGCCGGATTCTCATCCCGCCACACCGAGCCCCCACCCACCGCAATCTTGCCCGGATCCGTGGGAAACACCAGATTGTTGCGCTTCGTCCCGTTGCGCTCCACCAGGTTCAGCACCGGCTTCTCGAACCGTAACCCGTCCCTCGACTCCGCATACGCCAGCCCCATGAACGGAGGGTTTTTCCCGGCCTCCCGCTCTCCGGCCCGCACGTCGTACCACATGCGGATCTTCCCGCCTTCCTGCGCCACTGTCGAATACACGCCCAGGTGCGCGTCTTTTTCCCATGGTGCGTCCGCCGTCACCAACTTCTCCCGCGTCTGATACGGAGCATTCACTGTCAGACGTATTCCTTCCGCCGACTCGATGAACTTGTGGTCGATGAAAAGCTGTTTGCGCGATCCGATGTCGATCGTCTGCGCCTGTGCTGCCGCCAGGCAGAGAATGAAAATCTTCATGGCTTGGATTGTTTCTCGAAATAGTCCAGCATCGGGCCTAAGTTCGGCACAACGATGTTGCCGTGCCCGCCGCCCTTCACTTCTACATACTTCATCGCAGCCCCGGCCTTCCTCCCTGCCTCCACCATCGCCCGCGATTGCTCTACGTTCACCGTCGGGTCGTTGTCCCCATGCACCACGAACTGCGGGATGTGTTTGATCTTTTCCATCCCGCCCGCATTCCCTCCGCCCGCAATCGGCCCCAATGCCGCGAACAACTCCGGATGATTCATGGCGATGCTCCACGTTCCGAATCCGCCCATCGAATGGCCCATCAGGTAGATCCGCTTGCCGTCCACATTGTAGTCGCGCCGCACCTCCACCAGTACATCCAGCACATCCTTTTCCGCCGTACCCCGGTACATCGATGTCGGCGCACGCCCCTTCGGCGCCGCCACCAGAAAGCCCTTCCGTGCCGCCTCGCGCAACAACACTCCGTCATACCCCGTGAAAAACGAACTCTCGTTGCCGCCCATGCCATGAAGCGCGATCACCAGTGGAGTCGCCTTTTTCTCCTCATAGCTCTCCGGTACGAACACGCGGTACGGCTGCAACGTCCCATCCACATCGGAACGGTAGGCTTTGCTCAAATCGCCTCGTTTCCCCGCAAACGGGTCCTTCCCCGCTTCCAGCGCGTCCAGAATCCCGTGCGCCGACGCGAATTGCTCCTCGAAACGGTAGCGGTGAGGATTCGTTTCGCCCCGGTCGGCCAACCCGTACAATTCCAGTGCGTACTCCGCCGTCGCCAGCCCGCGCCCCGCTCCGTTCGACCTCGCCTTCGTCAACCGCGCCGCCAATCGGTCACGTTCCGCCTGAAGCGAGGCCACCAAAAACGGTGACTGCTTGCGAAAAACTCCCGACTTAGCATCCGTTTCCCCATCCGGCCCCGTCAGCCGGGTCTCCAGAAAATACGATCCGCTCTTCTCCGGCAGCTTCACCTCCACCGACGCCCCGGTCGCCGCCAGCGCATGCTTCTCCAACAGCAATACTCCACCCGCTGATCCATTCCCCGCCGGCGCAAGCACCACCGTCGCCAGCAACGTCTGCCCGTTCACGCGCTCACTCGAATACAACGGCTTCAGATTCACCCGAATCGTTCCCGCCGGTGTGCCGATGGCATGATCCGGCTTCACTTCCATCGCCGCCGCCGCCTCCACCAGCGGACTCCATTCCACCCCCCGCATCACGGCCATCCCCTGGTGCAAGCTGCGCAGCGCTTTAGCGAAATCCCCCGATGCCCCGTGCTTTCGCGCCTCCATCTGCAACCGGTCCGCTTCCTTCCGCTGTGCCTCGTCCATTGGCAGCGTCGATTTCTGCGTGCCATACACCACCGATTGCATCAACACCATGCCCGCATCCTGCGCGCACAGCGATGCCGCCAACACCAGCAACAAGGGGGTCCGCATAGCGGCCATCGTAGCAGAGATAATAGCGCCCCCGGCCCCGCCGCCGAATCCAAATGCAGTGTTCGTCCGCCGCCTCCTCATCGTCCTCGGCGATCAACTCGACCGCCGCTCCACTCTGTTCCAACACGCGGATCCGCGCCAAGACCTCGTCTGGATGGCAGAAGTGGCAGAAGAGTCCACCCACGTCTGGAGCCATAAGGCCCGCATTGCGCTCTTCCTCTCCGCCATGCGCCACTTCCGCCAGGATCTGGAATCGAACGGCTGGCGCGTTCACTACCGCCAACTCGACGACCCGTCTAATTCCGGTTCGCTCGCTGCGGAGCTCACCGGCGCCATCCGTCGCTACCAACCCCAAACTATCCACGTCGTACAACCCGGAGATTGGCGCGTGCAACAGTCCCTATTGCAAGCCTGCCCATCCATCGGGATTCTCGAAGACACACACTTCCTATCCACCCCCGAGGACTTCCGCCGCCACGCCTCCAACCGCAAGCAACTCCGCATGGAATACTTCTACCGCGAAATGCGCCGGATCCACGGCGTCCTGATGGACGGCAATCAGCCCTGCGGCGGCGAATGGAACTTCGATGCCGAGAACCGGGAATCCTTCGACCAACGCGGCCCCGGCCTCATCCCCACTCCGGCCGCCTTCCCTCCCGACGCCCTCACGCGCGCAGTCATCCACCTCGTCGAAGCCCGCTTCCCGCACCACCCCGGCAAGCTCCAACACTTTGATTGGCCCACTACCGCCGATCAAGCCGCCCAAGCACTCCACGATTTCCTCGACCACCGCCTCCCCCACTTCGGAGCGTATCAGGATGCCATGTGGACCGCCGAACCCTATCTCTACCACTCCCGCCTCTCCGCCGCCCTCAACCTCAAACTTCTCCACCCTCGCGACGTTATCCACGAAGCGGAGCGCCGTTACCGCGATGGCCGCGCCCCGCTTGCTGCCGTCGAAGGCTTCATCCGTCAGATTCTCGGCTGGCGCGAATATGTGCGCGGCATCTACTGGCTGCATATGCCGGGCTACGCATCCCTCAACGCCCTCCACGCCCATCAGCCTCTTCCCGGTTTCTACTGGACTGGGGAGACCGGAATGAACTGTCTGCGCCAAGCCATTACCCAAACCCTCCAGTACGGTTACGCCCACCACATCCAGCGCCTCATGATCACGGGTCTCTTCGCGCTTTTGCTCGGCGTCGAACCGCGTCAGGTCCACGAGTGGTATCTCGCCGTCTACGTCGATGCCGTCGAATGGGTCGAACTTCCCAACACCGTCGGCATGTCGCAGTTCGCCGACGGCGGAATCATGGCCTCGAAACCCTACATCGCTTCCGGAAAGTACATCCAGCGCATGAGCAACTATTGCGACGGCTGCCGCTACAAACCCGGCAGTTGCCCGTTCACTATCCTTTACTGGGACTTTCTCCGCCGCCACCAAACAACTTTACGTAACAACCCCCGCATGACCATGCAGCTTCGCAACCTCATGCGCTTCACCCCGCAAAAACTCATCGCCATTCAACAGGAGGCCGCGAAACTACGCGCAAGCCTCACGCCGCCGCCCCAATCGTAGCGCCTCCTCCCGAATCCCTCGAATCATCCCCCCGAACACGACCGCGTGCAGCGGCGACACGGCATACCAGTACAGCAACCCGAACAAACCCCGCGGTTGAAACAGCGCAATCTGCCGCAACACGCATTCTCTGCCTTGATCCTCGACGCGAAATTCCAACAGCGCTTCGCCCGGCAGCTTCATCTCCGCCCGCAAGCTCAAGCGGCTGTCCGCCTCCACGCCCGTAACCCGCCAGAAATCCAATGCCTCGCCGTACTGTACCGTCTCCGGATCGCGCCGCCCCCGCCGTAATCCCGGCCCGCCCACCAGCCTGTCGATCCATCCACGCAGCACCCATAGCCAATCGGCCGCGTACCAACCATGTCCGCCGCCCATCCGGCACACCGCCCGGAACGCCGCCGCCGCCGGAGCCTCGATGCGTATCTCCCGAACATCGCGAAATACCGTGCCACCCGCCCAGTCCGGATCCCCCGGCATCGCCCCAGCCATCGACCAGCTCGTTTCCACATCCTGCCGCGCCATGCTTTCCAAAGCCGCCTGGATCGCCTCCCTCACCCCGAACAGCCGCTGCGGAATCAGCGCCTCAATGCGCCGGTCCCGGCACACCACCGGATTCCTCAACCCCTCCGCCAACGGCCGCGCAATGTCCCTGCTGATGGGCGTCACCAGGTGGATCCACCGCGAACTCAGCGAGGGGCTTAGCACCGGCACCGGCACAATCCACCTCCGCGGCAGCCCCAGTTCCTCTGCCATAATCCGCATGATCTCGCGATAGCTCATCACATCCGCCCCTCCGATGTCGAAGACTTCACCGGCGGTCTCGTTTACCCGCAGCGCCTCAACCAGATACGTAATCACGTTGCGAATGGCAATCGGCTGGCATGGTGTGCTCACCCATCGCGGCGTCACCATCACCGGCAGCCTGTCCACCAGGTAGCGCAGAATCTCGAACGACGCCGAGCCCGATCCGATGATCATCGCCGCCCGGAACACCGTCACCGGGATGCCCGTCGAACCTAGCGCCGCCTCCACCTCCTGCCGTGACGACAGATGCTCGCTCAACCCCTGACCCTGTTCCCCCAAGCCTCCCAGATATAGAATTCGCTGCACACCGGCTTCACGCGCCGCGCCTGCAAACGCCAGTGCCAGCCTCCGGTCCCTCTCGGCGTATTCCTCACCAGCCGACATCATCGAATGCACCAGGTAGTACGCCGCCTCACATCCTTCCAACTCCCGCCGTAACGCGCTGCCATCCTCCATCTCTACCTGCCGGATCTCTACATCGCGATGCGCCGCCCATGCCCTGCCCCGCAGTTTCCCCGGTGTCCGTACCAGGCACCGCACACGATACCCCGCCTCCAGCAACCGCGGAGCCAGTCTCCCTCCCACGTACCCCGTACATCCCGTCAGGGCAATCACAGGCCTTCGAACAATCTCCATTCCTTTCGGATGTTACACTGCCTACCCCCGGCGCTAAGAAATCGCGTCACCAGCCTCTGGTAGAATCGGAAAATTCCCATGGGCTCGGAACCTGTCCCTACCGGCGGTGGTACTGCCGCGCGCTGGCCGCGAATCGAGGAGCTTTTCCACTTGGCCTCGGAACTCCCCCCCAAGGATCGTACTGCCTTCCTCCTTGCCGAATGCGCCGGCGACGCGAAACTGTTCGATCAGGTCGACAGCCTCCTCAAAGCCGGCGGAGATGGAGACTCCGTCCTCCAACACGAACTCGCCGCCGCCGCCGGCAGCGTCCTCCAGGCCCCTGAAGCCCAAGCCGGCGAACGCCTCGGCCCCTACCGCATCCTGAAACTCATCGGACGCGGCGGCATGGGCGCCGTCTACCTCGCCGGCCGTGACGACAGCGAGTTCGAAAAACAAGTTGCCATCAAGATCGCCCGCAGCGCCTTCCTCACGCCCGAAGCCCTTCAGCGATTCCTCATCGAGCGCCAAATCCTCGCCCGCCTCGAACATGAGAACATAGCGCGCCTGCTCGACGGCGGACGCAACGGCAGTGTCCCTTACGTGGTGATGGAATACGTCGACGGCGTCCCCATCACCGCCTACGCCAAGGAACGCGACCTCAGCGTCCGCCAGCGACTCGAACTCTTCCGCACCGTCTGCAGCGCTGTCCGTCACGCCCATCAGAGCCTCGTCGTCCACCGCGATCTGAAGCCTTCCAACATCCTCGTCACCAAAGATGGCGTCGTGAAACTCGTCGATTTCGGCATCGCCAAGCTCATCCGCGAAGAGCCCGCCGCTGAGGCTCTCACTCAGCCCTTTGAACGCATCCTTACCCCCGAATACGCCAGCCCCGAACAGATCTCCGGCACTCCCGTCACCACCGCCAGCGACATCTATTCGCTCGGTGTCGTGCTCTATGAACTCCTCGCCGGCGATTCCCCCTACCGCTTCACCACCCGTACTCCCCAGGAAGTCGAACGCGTCGTTTGCTCCGACACTCCCCCGCCGCCCAGCGTCAAATCCGGGAATCGCAAACTCGCCGGCGACCTCGACAATATCGTGCTCTGCGCCATGCGCAAAGAGCCTGCCCGCCGCTATGGATCGGCCGCCGAACTCTCCGAAGATATCCGCCGCTACCTGGAGGGTTACCCCGTCCTCGCCCGGCAGGAAGGCTGGACTTATCGCGCCTCCAAGTTCGTCGCCCGCAATAGACTCGCCGTTTCCCTCAGTGCCGTCCTCCTTCTCTCGCTCGCAGCCTTCGCCGTCACCATGGCCTCCCTCGCCAACCGCTATGCCCGCGAACGCGACGCCGCCCGCGAAGTCTCCAACTTCCTCGTCCGCATCTTCGAGCGCTCCGACACCGGCGCTACCAAAGGCGCCACCCTCACCGCCCGCCAGGTGCTCGATGAAGGCGTTCAGCACATCGAGCGGGAACTCCCCAGCCAGCCCGCCCTCCAATCGGACCTCTACGGAGCTGTCGGCCGTGTCTACGACAACCTCGGCATTCTCCCTCGTTCGCTCGAAACCCTTGAAAAAAGCCTCGCGATCCGGCGCTCCGATCCCAATCTCGACCAGCTCGACCTGGCCCGCAACCTCCGCGATGTTGCTGATGTGAATCGCAAGTCGCGAAACTTCCCCCGCGCCGAACAACTCATTCAACAGTCGCTCGATATCAGAGCCCGGAAGCTCGGAATCAACCATCCCGACTACGCCGAATCGCTCGACGCCTTCGGCATGATCAAAGCCGACCGCGGCGACTTCAAAACCGCTCTCCCCGCTCTCGAAAAAAGCCTCGACATTAAGCGCCGTGCCCTCGGCGTCGCCCACCCCCGCACGCTCGCCAGCCTCAGTAATCTCGGCGGAGTCTATGAGCTCTCCGGTAACCTCAAGAAAGCCGAGCCCCTCCTGCGCGAAGCGCTCACCGTCCGCCGCCGCCTCGACGGCGACCTCCATTTCCGCACCGCCCTCAGCATTCGCAAACTCTCCCGCCTGCTCGAAGAACTTGGCCAGCTCAAGGAATCCGAATCCCTCCTCGTCGAAGCCCTCGCCACCAACCGCAAGCTTTACGGCGAAGCGCACCCCGAGGTAGCCTTCACCCTCAGCGCGCTCGCTTCCGTTCTGCAATCCCAGAAAGAAATCGACCGCGCCCGCCAACTCTACCTGCAAGCGCTGGACCTCGAAGCCAAGATCCGCCCCGGCGACCTCGAAAGCGCCCTCGTCATGAACAACCTCGCCACCCTCGAAGAAAGCGTCAAAAACTACGATCAGGCCGAGACCCTCTACCGCAAATCGCTTGAAATCCGCCGCGCCAAACTCGGCTCCAAGCACCCCACCGTCGCCCGTGCCCTCACCAATCTCGGCCAGATGTTCTTCAAACGCAGGGACCTCAACCAGGCCCTCCCCCTCCTCACCGAGTCCATGAACATCCGCACCGAGTCCCTTGGCCCCAACAACTACCAGACCGCGGAAGTCCGCATCATGCGCGCCCTGGTGCTCGAAAAACTCGGACGCCCCGAGGCCTCCCGCGAGTTTGCCGAAGCCTTCACCATCCTTCGCAAAGCCCTTCCCAAAAATCACTGGCGCGTCGTCAACGCCGAGAAAAGTTACACCATTTGGCACAAAGGCCAGCCCGCACCCGGTGAACGCTAATTCCAACGCGCAAAACCGCCCGGGTGTGGTACCCTCTCTAGGAAGCGCGGTTTTGCTCTGGCCGGCGCTTCCCGCTCCCGCGAAGTTCACCCCATGAATCTACGTTCTGTCTTCAGTTTGTTCTCATCCGATCTGGCGATCGATTTGGGCACCGCCAACACACTCGTCTTCGCCAAAGGGAAGGGCATTGTCGTCAATGAGCCGTCCATCGTCGCCATCAACAAAAACACCGGCGAAGTGGAAGCCGTCGGCAAAGAAGCAAAGGAAATGCTGGGCCGCACGCCCGGCAACATCGTCGCCATCCGCCCCATGAAAGACGGCGTCATCGCCGATTTCAAAGTCACTGAGCGCATGCTCAATTACTTCATTCAGAAGGCGCACGGCCGTAAGATGATGGTCCACCCCCGCATCATCATCGGAGTCCCCAGCGAAATCACCCAGGTTGAAAAGCGCGCCGTCATAGACTCCGCCTATCGCGCCAAAGCGAGTGAAGTCCACCTCGTCGAGCAAGCCATGGTCGCCGCCATCGGCGCCGGACTCCCTATCACCGAACCCTCCGGCAACATGGTTGTCGATATCGGCGGCGGCACCACCGACGTCGCTGTCATCTCGCTTTCCGGCATCGTCTACTCCCGTTCCGTCCGCGTCGCAGGCAACGAAATGGACGACGCCATCATGCAGTACCTCAAGCGCAAGTACAACCTCCTCGTCGGCGAGCGCACCGCCGAGCAGGTTAAAGTGCAAATCGGCTCCGCCTACCCCCTCGACCGTCCCATGACCATGGAGATCAAGGGCCGCAACCTCATCGAAGGCGTCCCCCGCACCATCACCATCGAGGACAGCGAAATCCGCGAAGCCCTTTCCGAATGCGTCGCCACCATCATGAACGCCATTCGCGTCGCCCTCGAACGTACTCCCCCCGAATTGAGCGCCGACATCAGCGACCGCGGCATCGTCCTCACCGGAGGCGGCGCGATGATCAAAAACCTCGATCGCCGCATCCGCGAAGAAACCGGTTTGCCCGTCTCCATCGCCGAAGACCCGCTCGCCAGCGTCGTCCTCGGCACCGGCAAAATGCTCACCGATTTCAAATTGCTCCGCCGCATCGCCATCGAATAACCGCCCGCTTTCCCCGGCCGGGAAGTGAGAAAATAGAAAGTTTGGGCGTATGGAATTCGTCCTCCACCGCTATCGCAACGTCACTGTCCTTCTGGTGCTCATCGCCGCGCAACTCGTGTTGCTCGCCTACCAGGTGAAGAGCAATCAGGATATGCGCTTGCTCCGCGTATGGTCGGTTACCGCCATCACCCCCGTCGCCAAACTCGTCGATGTGGTCCGCGGCGGAACCGTCGGCTTTATCAAGGACTATTTCATCCTCCTTAGCGCCCGCGAAGAGAACCGCCGCCTCAAGGACGAACTCGACCGCCTCAAACTTCAGAATCAATTCCTTCGCACCGAACTCTCCACCGCCGACCGCGCCAAGGTCCTCGCCGCCTTCCAGCAGCGCACCGCCTCCCGCACTCTCGGCGCACGCATCATCGCCAACGCCACCGGAGCCAACTCCAAGGTCGTCTTCGTCGACCGCGGCGTAACCGCCGGCGTCCAACCCGGCATGGCCGTCGTTACACCCGATGGCATCGTCGGCAAGGTCATTGCCGTCTACCCCACCGCCGCCCAGGTCATGCTCGTCACCGATCCCAGTTTCGCCGCCGGAGTCATGTCCGACAAATACCGCGTCCAGGGTACCGTCAAAGGCCAGGGCCACGGAACATTGAGCATCGAATATGTTCCCACCGAATTGAAGGTCGAGGTCGGCGAAAAGTTCTACACCTCGGGCGATGACCGTATCTTCCCCAAAGGCTTCCCTGTCGGCGAAGTGAAAGTTGTCCGCCCCGGCCGCGCCTACAAAGAAATCTTCGTCACCCCCACCGGTTTCGCCCGCGGATTGGAGGAGGTCCTCATTGTCCTCGAAGGCGTCCACCAGGTCATCCCCGGCATGCAGCCCGAAAACGTCCCCTACCAGGTGCTGCCCGCCCCGGGCGCCCCACCCGTGCCTGAACCCGCTGCCTCCGAATCCACTCCGCCTCCAACCGCCACCGACGCCGACATCCTCCGCGAACGCTACCGCAAGCTCAGCGAAACCCAAGGCGTCCGCTACGGACAAGGCGGCCGCGTCCCCGATTTCAACGCCGACCCCGCGCGCCGCCCCGCTGCCGTATCCGCCCCCTCCGGCGCCACAGGTTCATCCGGCGTCGCCTCGCCGCCCACCGCTCCTCCCCCCTCCCAGCAATGAGCGAATACTCCGGCCGCCTGCTCCCCGGGACACCCTCCAAAAGTCCCATCGCCCGCTTCCGCCCCATCGTCTTCCTCATCGCCCCGCTCCTTGCCATCCTCTTCCAGGTTTATGTCGCCCGCTTCCTCGATGCCCTCGCCTTCCTCGATCTTCCCCTCCTCGTCACCGTCTACTTCGCCCTCATGCGCCGCTCCCAAATCCAGGGCATGTTCCTCGGCGCCGCCATCGGTCTCGTGCAGGATTCCCTCAGCCACCAGCCCATCGGCATGTTCGGCATCGTCAAAACCCTGGTCGGATACTTCAGCGCCTCCATGAGCCAGCGCTTCGATGTCGAAAATAACGCCATCCGCTTCGTCCTCGGCCTCTTCTTCTATTTCTTCCATCAATTCCTTTATTGGGTGCTCGTCCGCGCCCTTCTCGGCCAGCCGGGCGAATTCTCCCCGCAGCGCGAAATCCTCCTCGCTCTGCTTAACGCCTTCGTCGCCATGCCCCTCTTCCGATTGTTGGATAGACTAAGGGAAAGAGGCTGAGCCCTCCATTACCGTGGCCGTCACTCCGACTGAGCAAGAGCAGGAAAAACGACTCGACGCGGAACGCATCCTCCGCGAAGATACGAACTTTGCCGCCGGCAAGATCGTCATCGTCCAGTACGCCATCTTCGCCGTCACTCTCTTCCTCGCCGCCAGCTTCTATTTCCTCCAGATCCGCAATGAGAGCTATTACCGCGAGGCCGCCGAGCGCAACCGCATCAAAAGCCTACCCATCCTCGCCCCGCGCGGGAAGATCCTCGACCGCGACGGCCGCGTCATCGTCGATAACCACCTCTCCTTCAGTCTTCTGCTTTCACGCGAAACGCTTAAGCCCGAACACATCAAACCGATCGCCGAAGGCCTCGACCTCGACCTCGCCGAACTCGAAGCCAAACTCCAGCGCTACGACCGCACCCGCCCCAAATACGAGCCCGTAAAAATCAAAGAGGAACTTACTCCCGCCGACATCGCTTTCGTCGAATCCCACCGCGATCCCGAAACATTTCCCGAAATGGAGTTGGTCCAGTCGCACACCCGCGAATACCCGCAAGAGGCTATCGCCGCTCACGTCACCGGCTACGTCGGTGAAATCAACGACGCCGAATTGAACAACGCTGAATTCGCCCGTTACAAACCCGGAGACATTGTCGGCAAAGCCGGCGTTGAACGCCAGTACAACGATCTCCTCTCCGGCGCCGACGGCCAGCGCCAGGTCGTCGTCGACAACCGCGGCTACGAACGCGAGGTCATCGGCTACAAGGGCGCCGTCCCCGGCCAGAATCTCCAACTCACGCTCGACCTCGACCTCCAGGTCGTCGCCGAACTCGCTCTCGAAGGCCGCCGCGGCTCCGTCGTCGCCATCGACCCCCGCACCGGCGAAGTCCTCGCCATGGTCAGCCATCCCTCCTACGACCCCAATAAAATGTCCTCCCGCATCAGCGGCGCCGAATGGCGTGACCTCCTCAACGATCCCGAAAAGCCCATGATCAACCGCGCCATCCAGGCCCAATGGGCGCCCGGTTCCACCTTCAAACCTCTCGTCGCCCTCGCCGCTCTCGAAACCGCAACCGCCGACACCGACTACTCCATTTCCTGCGGGGGTGTCGCCAACTGGTACGGCCGCCCCTTCAAATGCCACAAACGCGGCGGCCACGGCCCTGTCCAGATGAACCGCGCCATCGCCGCCAGTTGCGATGTCTACTTTTACAGCATCGGCAATAAGCTCGGTATCGACAACATCGCCCGCTTCGCCGAAATGGCCGGACTCGGGGCCAAAACCGGCATCGATCTCCCCTATGAAGCCGCCGGCACCGTCCCTTCCACCCAATGGAAAATGCGCACCCAGCGCCAGAAATGGTACGCCGGCGAAACCATCTCCGTCTCCATCGGACAGGGCGCCCTCACCGTTACCCCGCTTCAACTCGCTCACGCCATCGGTGGCATGGCCATCGGCGGCATCTGGCATCGCCCCCACCTCGTCAAAGGCGCCACCCCCAAGGAATCCGCCCGCAAAGCGGAACTCAACCTCGACAATGTCCTCAAAGTCGTCGGCGGCATGTACAACGTCGTCAACGGCGGCGGCACTGCCGGCAACTCCCGCCTCCCCGGTATCGAACTCTGCGGCAAGACCGGCACCGCACAGCTTGCTTCTAATGACTTCCTCAAAGCCGCCAAACTCGGCAAGGAGTTCGCCGACAACGCCTGGTTCGTCGGCTTCGCACCCCGCGAGTCCCCCGAAATTGTCGTCGCCTCCCTCTTTGAAAACGGGGAACACGGCGACCGCGCCGCGCCCATCGTCCGCGACGTCGTCAAATCGTACTTCGATAAAAAGCGCCGCCTCGAAGCCAACAAGAAAGTGCTCGCCATGCAGCGCATCCTCCAGCCGCGCACCCCGGAGGTCCGCTAAATGGCCGGCTACCGCAGCTTGCGCGACTTCGACTGGACCCTCTGGACGGTCACCCTGGTAATCTGCGCCCTCGGCGTCCTCGAAATCTACAGCGCCACCCGCGACAGCATTTGGAAAACCGTCTGGAGCAAGCAGATCCTCTGCATTTTCCTCGGCGTCGTCCTCGCTTGGATCGTCAGCCAGATCGATTACCATACCCTTCTCGGTCACGTCCCCTGGATGTACGCCGTCACAGTCGGCCTACTCGCCGTCACCTTCGTCCTCGGCGTCACCATCTTCGGATCCCGCCGCTGGATACCGCTTGCCTTCGGTTTCCGCTTGCAAGTATCGGAATTCGCTAAAATAGTCATTGTTCTGGTCGTCGCCCGGTATCTGTCGGCCATCCGCAATGACCGCATGGAAATGAGGGATCTTCTCAAACTCTGCGGCTTGGTCGCTCTGCCCATGCTCATGGTCATGAAACAGCCTGACCTGGGCACGTCGCTGACCTACCTGCCCATCCTCGCGGTGGGCATCTTCCTGGTCGGCTTGCGCTGGCAGTATTGGGCCGCCATCCTTGCCATCGGATTGTTGCTCGTTCCTGTCGGGTGGTACTTCTACCTCAAGGACTACCAGAAGGAACGGCTCGCTACTTTCGTCGATCCTGAACGGGATCCGAAAGGCAGCGGCTATCAAGTGATACAATCCAAGATCGCCGTCGGTTCCGGCGGTCTCTGGGGCCGTGGCGTCACGAAAGGTTCGCAGACCCAGTTGCGGTTCCTACCCGTTCCGCACACTGATTTCATCATGGCTGCCTTTGCCGAGGAACACGGCTTCGTCGGGATTGTTGTAGTCTTAGGTTTGTACTTGTTGTTGCTCATGCAGATTGTTCAGAACGCGCAGCAGGCCCCGGACAAGGCCGGCATTTATATTTGCATGGGCATCGGCACAATGCTATTGTTTCACCTTCTGGTGAACGTCGGCATGGTGATCGGCCGCATGCCGGTGACTGGTATTCCGTTGCCGCTCATGAGTTATGGCGGCTCCAGTATTCTGACTACGTTCATGATGCTGGGTTTGGTGAACAACGTCCGTCTTAGACGTTTTGTGAATTGATTGGCGGGACGGGGTTTGCCGATGGTTGGGAATCGGGTTTGGTTGGTTTTTACCCGGCTGGCGTTAAGAGCGCGCCGCGCGCGCCGCTCCGCTTCAGTTGGATGAAAAAGTTTTTTTCACCGCACCACACGCGGTTTGGAAAGCCCGCTCCTGTTCATCTGGTCAAACCTCCCGGTTTGGGTTCGTCCCCGCCCTTTGGGAGGACATCGTAATGACTAAGGAATTGGTGATTGCCCACAATCGCCATGAAACGAAAGTTGCCGTCCTGGAAGACGACCAGTTAGTCGAAATCTACTTCCAGCGCGCGCAGGAATATTCCCTCGCCGGCAGCGTGCACAAAGGCCGCGTCACCCGCGTCCTGCCCGGCATGCAGTCCGCCTTCGTCGATCTCGGTTTGGAACGCGATACGTTCCTCTACGTCTCCGATTTCTTCGAAGAAAGCGATGAGTACGAAAAGCTGCCGCCTGCCGAGGAGCGCGGCCCGCGACGCGACCGTGAGCGCCCCCCGAGGGAAGCGCGCGAACTGCGCGAACCTCGTGAATCCCGCGAACCTCGAGAAATTCGCGAACCCCGCGAGCCCAAACCTATCGAGGCTGCCCCCGAATCCCCCGCGCTCGAGGCCCCCGAAACCCCCGAGGCCGAAACCGGCGCCGAGGCGGCACCTGTCGTCCGTTCCGATGGCCGCCCCGAACGTCAGGATCGCGGAGACCGCGGCGATCGCGGAGACCGCGGCCGCGGACGCCGTGGACGCCGCCGCCGTGGACGCGGTGGCCGTGACGAACGCCCGCCCCGCGAGAGCCGCGACCGCATCCCCGAGACCAAATACGCCGAACCTTCCTCTGTCGAGGAAGATCCCATCGAGGAAACCGCCGAAACTGCCGAGGACTTCGCCGTCCTTCCCGGCGAGTCCCTCGCCAAGTACTCCCGCTCCGCCGACGAAGATGACGATAACGCCCCTTCCGGCGAGTCCCACGATGGAGCTTCCTCCTTCGACGAGGAGTCCGATCCTGAGCCCCAGACCGCGATCGAGCCGCTGGCTTCGCCAACCGCCATCGAGGACGGCGAAGACGATCAGGACGAACCCGAACCCGCCGTCACCGTCATCTCGCCCGAACCTCTCGGCGTCGACGAAGTAGCCACTGTAGGCGCCGTCGAAGAAGAAGCCACCGGCCTCACCGAAGAGCAACTCGACGAAATCCAACAACAGGCCGAAGCGCTCGCTTCCGGCGACATCGCCGAAGATGTCGAGGAGTCCGCCGAAGACTTCGCTCCCGCCCCGGAAGCCGATGAGCCTCTCGCCGCCTCCGCCGGTCTTCCCATCGACGCCGAACCGGTCTCCCCCGAGTCGGAAAGCGACGCCGACGCCGAAGCCGAAGCAGAGACAGATGCGGACGCCGAAGCCGGAATCGACGACAGCGACGAATCCGAAGACGGCCCGCAGGGAGCCCCCTCCGCCGCTTCCTCGGAAGCCGGCGACGACAACGAACCCGCCCTCGCCTCCATGGGTAGCGTCGGCTCTTCCCACCGCGAACAAACCCAGCGCTTCCTCCGCGGCCGCCGTATGCGCCGCCGCCGTGGCGACAAACCCGACGTCCGCACTGTCAACCGCGAAGACCGTGAGCGCCCGCCTCAGCCCGAACGCGCCGCCGCGCCCGACCAGCGCCCTGAACGCCCCGAGCGCGCCGACAGACCCGAACGCAGCGAACGCCCCGAGCGCCCCGAGCGCAGTGAACGCGGTGAACGCTCCGACCGGCCCGGCCGCGGCCCCGACCGCGCCGGCTCAGACCGCGTCCCACGTGAGAAAACGCCCCAGGCCTCCATCACCGACCTGCTCAGCGAAGGCCAGGAAATCGTTGTCCAGATCGCCAAGGAACCCATGGGCCAAAAGGGAGCCCGCATTACCTCCCACATCGCCCTCCCCGGCCGCTTCTGCGTCTACATGCCCACCATCGAACACATGGGCGTCTCCCGCAAAATCGCCTCCGACGACGAGCGCATGCGCCTCCGCCGCATCCTCCAGACTCACCGCCAAGGTCTCCCCGGCGGCTTCATCATCCGCACTGCCGGAGAAGGGAAGTCCGAGGAAGCCATCGCCCAGGATATCCAGTACCTCTTCCAGCTCTGGCAGGAGATCAAGGCCAAGGCCGAACGGCAGAAAGCCCCCGCTCTCCTCTATCACGATGTCGAGATCGTTCAACGCCTCCTCCGAGATCAACTCACCGACAACTTCAAGGCCATCTGGGTCGATAACGAAGAACTCTACGAAAGCGTCCTCCGCTTCGTCCAGCGCATGGCGCCGCATCTCGTCAGCCGCGTCAAACTTTACACCCGTTCCATTCCCATCTTCGACGCCTTCTCCATCACCAACGAGCTCGAAAAGGCCCTCCGCCCCAAAGTCTGGCTCAAGTCCGGCGGCTACATCGTCATCAATCAGACCGAAGCCCTCGTCGCCATCGATGTCAACACCGGCAAGTTCGTCGGCAAGTCCAATCGCCTCGAAGACACCATCGTCAAAACCAACACCGACGCAGTCAAGGAGATTGTCCGCCAAATCCGCCTCCGCGACCTCGGCGGCATCATCGTCGTCGACTTCATCGACATGGATGAGCGCAAGAACCGCCAGAAGGTCATGCAGGCCCTCGAAGAGGCCATGCGTACCGACCGCGCGCCCAACAAGATTCTCCAGTTCAACGATTTCGGACTCGTCGCCATCACCCGCAAGCGCGTCAAGCAATCGCTCGAACGTACCCTCTGCGCTCCATGCCCCACCTGCGAAGGCTCCGGCTACACCAAGAGCGTCCAAACCGTCATCGGCGAAATCCTCCTCGAAGCGGGCAAACTCGCCCCCCACATCGAAGGCAAGGAACTCATGCTTCGCGTTCACCCCACCGTAGCCGTTACCTTGAAATCCAAAGACAACGACTACCTGGAAGAACTCGAAGAAATCTTCGGCCGCCCCGTGCTCGTCACCGGCGACGATTCCATCCACCCGGAAAAGTTCGACCTGGCTTGATTCGCATGACTCGCCGCGATGCCACAGTTGCGCTGCTGGCCCTCGCCGGCTGCGAAAGCAAACCGAAAATGCAGGAACGCCGCGACCTACACTCCTTCGCCCGCCCTTACGAGGTCCGGACGAAGCACCTCGACCTTGACCTTGAGGTATCCTTCGATTCCAAAACTCTGCGCGGATCGGTGACCCATACCCTGGAGCGCACCGATCCCGCAGCCCCTTTCCTCCTCGACACCAGCGGCCTCAGCATCGAAAAGGTGGAAACCGGCTCCAAACCGGAGGGCCCCTTCGCCGCCGCCCAATTCACCATCGCCCCTGCCCAACCCACCTTCGGCGCCGCCCTCACCATTCCGCTTCCTAGCGACGCCACAGCCGTCCGCATCCACTACTCCACCAGCCCTCAGGCGAGCGGCCTCCAGTGGCTCGACCCGTCCCAAACCGCCGGCAAAAAGCGTCCCTTTCTCTATTCCCAATCCCAAGCCATCCACGCCCGAAGCTGGATCCCCTGCCAGGACACCCCCGGCGTTCGAGCCACCTACCGCGCCCGTATTCGCACCCCCAAAGACTTGATCGCGCTCATGAGCGCCCGCAGCGACTTCCGTCTCGCCAACCCCAAGGAACCACCCTCCGGCGACTACTCCTTCCGCATGCCCCTGGCCATCCCGGCCTACCTCATCGCCCTCGCCGTCGGCGACCTCGAATTCCGCTACCTCAGCACGCGCACCGGAGTCTGGGCCGAGCCCTCCGTCGTCGATGCCGCCGCCCGCGAATTCGTCGACACCGAACGCATGATGCAGGCCGCCGAAAAGCTCTTCGGACCCTATGTCTGGCAGCGCTACGACGTCCTCGTCCTCCCCCCCAGCTTCCCCTTCGGAGGCATGGAAAATCCGCTCCTCACCTTCGCCACCCCCACCATCCTCGCCGGCGACAAAAGCCTGGTCAGCCTGGTGGCCCACGAACTCGCTCATTCCTGGTCCGGCAACCTCGTCACCAACGCCACATGGAGCGACTTCTGGCTCAACGAGGGATTCACCACATACTGCGAGCGCCGCATTCAGGAAGCCGTCTACGGCGCTGAGCGAGCCAAAATGGAAGCCGCCCTCGGCTACCAGTCCCTCGAGGACGAGCTCAAATCCCACCCGCCCGCGGACCAGATCCTCCACATCGACCTCACGGGCCGCGACCCCGACGACGGCGCCACCGAAATCCCCTACGAGAAGGGAGCCCTCTTCCTCACCCACATCGAGCAGGTCTTCGGCCGCGAGACCTTTGACAAGTGGCTCCGCGCCTACTTCGCCAACTTCCAGTTCCAAAGCATCACCACCGCCGAGTTCCGTTCCTATCTGCGCAACGATCTGCTCGCCTACGATGCCGCCCGAGCCAATCGGATCCCTCTCGACGAATGGCTTACCAAGCCCGGGCTCCCCACCACTGCCCCCAAACCAACATCGGACGCCTTCGCCCCAGTCGAGGAAGTGGCGAAGCAATGGCAGGCCAAGGACGCCTCGGATACGAAACCGCGCACCAGGGATTGGAACACCCACCAATGGCTCCATTTCCTCCGCGCCTTGACGGATTCCTCCGATGCCGCCAAGATGGCGCAACTGGACCGTGCGTTCGCCTTCACCGCCTCCGGCAACTCCGAGATTCTCTTTCAGTGGTTGCGCATGTCCGTCCGGCACGGCTACACCCCGGCCCATCCCCGGCTCGAAGAGTTCCTCACCCGCGTAGGCCGCCGCAAGTTCGTCCGCCCGCTCTTCGAGGAGCTATTGAAGACCGATTACGGCCGCAAACGAGCCGAAGCCATCTACGCCAAAGCCCGTCCCGGATACCACCCCATCACCGCCTCTACCATCGACGGTCTCTTCTCGAAAAAGCTGCCCAAACCTCAGTAAACACCGCAACCGCTGTGCTAAATTAGAAGGAGCCCTCAGCGCTTCCCAAACAGCGTTTTAGCTCTCATGCGGAGAGATGGCCGAGTGGTTGAAGGCGCACGCTTGGAAAGCGTGTATACGGGAAACTGTATCGAGGGTTCGAATCCCTCTCTCTCCGCCATACCTTGGCCCATTCCTAATCAAGTAGTCCACTGATGGGCGAGCCGAGCCCGAGTGCGCGCTATACTCGAATCATGATGCCGTTGCACGAACGCCTGTTGAGCGCTGGGCTCAATCCGTGGGCGATACGTGAAGTTGCCGCGCGGCATGGCGCAACTCGTGTTCGCGTATTCGGCTCGTTTGCTCGAGGTGACAGCTCCAGCAACAGCGACATCGACTTGCTGGTTGAACTCGCACATGGCCGCAGCCTGCTTGACCTGGTCGCCATCAAACAGGACCTGCAGGATCTCCTCGGACGCCGGGTTGACGTTGTCACCGAAAGATCTCTGAGTCCCTACTTCCGCGACGCTGTCTGTCGGGAGGCTGTGGCGATTTGAAAGAGGATCGCGCATACCTTTGCCACGTTCGGGACGCTATCGCCAGGATTGAAAAGTACGCCTCCGTCGGAAAAGAAGAGTTCCTCACCCAATCGCACTGGCAGGACGCAGTCATTCGCCAATTGGAGATCTTGGGTGAAGCGAGCAAGCGAATCTCACCGGCCCTGCGCGAAAACTCGCCGGACGTCCCGTGGCGCAGGATTTGCGGCCTACGTGATGTCCTCATTCATAACTACGTGGGTGTCGACCTCGATGCAGTCGGGGCCATTGTGGAGGTGAGCATTCCCCAACTGAGAGTGGCGGTGGAGGCATTGCTCCGGTTAAGCGACGCAAGCTCCGATCCGGGATCCAAATGACAACGGCGTGCAATAGCGTGCATGGGAGGTGGGAATCCTGGGTTTCTTGGGAGCCGTTCCGATGTGCAATCTGCAAGTTACAGAATCCGTTGATACCTCGAGCTTCCGAATCCCTCTCTCTCCGCCATCCCTGACCTTGAATCAGCGATAGACATCCGAGCGGTGGCGAACACGGACGATTGTAATCTCGTCTGGCGAAATCGTGAAGACAACGCGGTAATCTGCAACCCGAAGGCGGAAGTGTCCCTGCCATTCACCCGAAAGCGCTTTGACATCGCCAGCGCCGGAAGCGGCGTAGTCGGTCAGCGCCTGAAGGATTCGTACGGCAGTTTCACGACCTATTCTGCGCAACTCGGCGCGCGCTGAGTCCGGCCATAGGAACTTCATCGCAGACCGAACTCATCGAGGAGCTCCTCGTGGGAAATCACCCTTCCCTCGCGAAGGTCTTCACGAGCAACTGCGATTGCGCGGGCGTCACCCGCTGTCACAGGCTCATCGTCCAGCGCGGCAGTCAGCGCCGCACGGTATGCAGGACTCACGGCCAGGTACTCCAGAAAACGTGTGGCTGCAGGCAGTTCCTCTTCCGGAATGCGGTTGACCAAATCATGGAGTGCGTCGCGGGTCATTGAGGCTCCTTCTCTCAGCCTACAGCATTGCACGCGTGACGTAAGCACGTTGGCGAATCTGGCCGTCTCACATGACTTGGCGTGCA
>JAEUQG010000543.1 GCA_016789755.1 Bryobacterales bacterium | reverse complement strand
CGGGCTGGGAGCCATGGGATTCGGGCTTCCGGCAGCCATCGGCGCGCAATTCGCCCGCCCCGACAAGCTCGTGTTCTCCATCGTCGGCGACGGCGGCTTCCAGATGTCGATTCCCGAGCTGGGCACGATCGTCAATCACGGGCTGCCCATCAAGATCATCGTCATGAATAACGGCTACCTCGGCATGGTGCGCCAGTGGCAGGAGCTGTTCTACAACAATCGCCTCAGTTCGGTGACGCTGGACAGCTTCCCCGATGTAACGCAGCTCGCCGGCGCGTACGGCTTCAAGGGCCGCACGATCGACAACCCGGCGCAACTCAGCGCCGCGCTGGAAGAAGCGGTGCGTGAACCCGGCCCCTACCTTCTCAATGTGAAGGTGGCCCCGACCGAGAACGTCTATCCGATGGTTCCGGCCGGCGGGGCCATCAATGAAATGGTGCTCGGTGCGCCGCAACCGGTCGCCGTCCCGGCAAAGTAAGCAGGTATTTCCATGATCCAAGTCATCTCATTACTTTTGGAGAACAAGCCCGGCGCGTTGATGCGCGTGACGGGGTTGCTCAGCGCCCGCGGCTACAACATTGAAAGCCTCACCGTGGCCCGCACGCTCGACCCCACGCTTTCGCGTATGACCATCGCTGTCGATGTCGAGCCCAATCTGCGCCGCCAGCTCATCAAGCAGATGAACCGCCTCATCAACTGCCTGCAGGCCGTCGATCTTACCGACGGGCCGGCGGTCACGCGCGAGATGGTTCTGCTGCGCGTTCGCGCTCCCATGGAAAGCCGCACGGCGATCCTCAAGGAAGCCGAAATCTTCCAGGCCCGCGTCGTCGACTCTTCGCTTGAGGGCTTCGCCATCGAAGCTACCGGCGATTCGGAAAAGATGGACGAGTTCATCGATGTCATGCGTAGCTATGGCGACATCGAAGTCACACGCTCCGGCATGGTAGCCGTGTCGCTTGAAGCCAAGAAACTGCGCCTTTCCCCGCCAATTCCCACTGGCGCCGAAAAATCCAAAGACCGCAACGGAGTGTTGAATGCCTAACCGCTACTACGAAAAAGACGGCAATCTCGAACTGCTCAAGAACGATACCGTAGCCATCGTCGGCTACGGCAGCCAGGGTCACGCCCATGCGCTCAATCTGCGCGATTCGGGCGTGAATGTCGTCGTCGCCCTTTACGCCGGCAGCAAGAGCGCCGCCAAGGCCGAAGCCGCCGGGCTTCGCGTCATGACGGTTTCCGAAGCCGCCAAAGCCGCCTCGGTGATCATGATCCTCGTCTCCGATCACATCCAGGCCGAACTCTACAACAATGAGATCGCGCCCCACATGGAACCCGGCAAGACGATCATGTTCGCCCATGGCTTCAACATCCATTTCGGTTTCATCACGCCGCCCGCCGGCGTCGATGTGACGATGGTTGCCCCCAAGGCGCCGGGCCATCGCGTGCGCGAGTTGTTCACGGAAGGCGTCGGAGTCCCCGGCCTGGTTGCGGTTCACCAGAATGCGTCCGGCAAAGCGCTCGAACGCGCTCTGGCCTACTCGCTCGCCCTCGGTTGCCTGAAGGCCGGCGTGATCGAAACCACTTTCCGCGAAGAGACCGAAAGCGATCTGTTCGGCGAGCAAGTCGTCCTCTGCGGCGGCGTCAGCGCCCTCATCAACGCGGGCTTCGAGACGCTGGTGGAAGCCGGCTATGCTCCGGAAATCGCCTACTTCGAATGTCTCCATGAGCTGAAGCTCATCGTCGACCTCATCTATGAAGGCGGCCTCGGCTACATGCGCTACTCCGTCTCCGACACTGCGGAGTACGGCGATTACACTCGCGGCCCGCGCATCATCAACGATGAAACCAAGGCCGAAATGAAGAAAATCCTCTCCGAAATCCAGACCGGACAGTTCGCCCGCGACTGGATGGAAGAAAACAAGACAGGCCGTCACAAGTTCCTGGCCATGCGCGCTGCCGGCGCGGATCTTCGCATCGAGAAGACCGGCGCTCCGTTGCGCGAAATGATGACATTCCTCAAACGCAAGAAGGAGGTTGGAGTACCTCAGGCGTAACCGCGCCACTACTCCGGATAGGGAACCATGCGCATCTTTACTTTCGATACCACGCTCCGGGACGGCACCCAAGGCGAAGCCGTCGCTTTTTCCGTGGAGGACAAGCTGATTATTGCCCAGAAACTGGACGAACTCGGCATTGACTACATCGAAGGCGGATGGCCTGGTTCCAACCCCCGCGACAAGGAGTTCTTCGCCCGCGCCCGCGAGCTGAAACTCAAGCACGCCAAACTGACCGCGTTCGGATCCACACGCTTCGCTCGCAACCGCGTCGATCAGGATCCGAACGTGCGCCAGTTGCTCGAAGCAGGCACTCCGGTCGTGTCGATCTTCGGAAAGTCGTGGGATCTGCACACACAGCGGGCGCTCGGCATCACCGAAGAGGAGAACCTCGCTCTGATTGGAGAAACCGTCGGCTACATCAAGGATCACGGCAAGGAAGTGGTCTACGATGCCGAGCATTTCTTCGACGGCTACTGCGGCAACCCCGATTTCGCGTTGCGGACTCTCGAAGCCGCTCAGAAGGCCGGCGCCGCCGTGCTGTGCCTGTGCGACACCAATGGCGGCATGATCCCTTCGCGGCTGGTGGAGATTGTCGCTGAGGTGCGCAAGCGCTTCGACGGTATCCTGGGCATCCATTGCCATAACGATTCCGACGTCGCCGTGGCCAACACACTGGCCGCTGTGGAAGCGGGCGTCACGCACGTGCAAGGCTGCTTCAACGGCTATGGCGAGCGTTGCGGCAATGCCAACATGTGTTCCATCCTGGCGAATTTGGAGCTGAAACTCGGCCACACTACGATCGGCCCGGACAAACTGGCGCAACTCACTTCCGTGGCTCGCTTCATCGCCGAACTGGCGAACCTGTCCGTGCGCAACGATCAGCCTTATGTCGGCCGCAGCGCCTTCGCCCACAAAGGCGGGGTGCATGTGAGCGCCGTCTTGAAGGACAGCGCCACCTACGAGCACGTCAAACCCGACACCGTGGGCAACCGCCAGCGCGTGTTGTTGAGCGATTTGAGCGGCCGCAGCAATATCTTGTACAAGCTGAAGCAGCACGGATTGATGGACCGGCTGGACGATGCCTCGCACCGCGAATTGCTGGAGCGCATCAAGCACATGGAGTTCATGGGCTATGAGCTGGAAGCGGCCGAGGGCACGTTCGAACTACTGGTCCGCGAAGCGCTTCACCCCGGCACGAACCTGTTCGATGTCGTGAACTACGAAGTCACCACCAAGGGCGGCGCGAAGGATTCGCAGACCATCGCCACCGTGACGCTGAAGGCGCAGGACGGGATTCATTCGGCGACGGCCAATGGCCACGGCCCAGTGAACGCTCTCGATCTGTGTCTGCGCCAGTGCCTCTCGCAGCTTTATCCGGCCATCAAAGAAGTGAAGCTGATGGACTACAAAGTCCGAGTCATCGACAGCAAGAAAGGCACCGCCGCCAAGGTGCGCGTGCTCATCGAATGGTCGGACCACAAGCGCAGTTGGGCCACGGTGGGTGTTTCGGACAACGTGATCACCGCAAGCTGGCACGCCCTCGTCGACGCCATCAAACTCGAACTGATGCGCCTCATGGAAAAAGACGACACGCTGGAAAAAGCCGTTGAAGATTACTGCTGGGGTGTCTGATGGCCAGCTATAAATACACGGTCATTTACGAGGAATTGTCGGAAGGCGGGTATCAGGTAATCGTGCCCGCCCTGCCCGGCTTGGTTACGTATGGCCGAGATCTCCCCGAAGCCCGTGAGATGGCCGAAGATGCCATCCGTTGTCACATTCAGGGCATGCTGAAGGATCACGAAGAAATCCCCGACGACCCCTTCGCTTCAAAGCCGCCTGTTCAGGAAGAGCTCACCGTTTCGGCCTGAATAGATGTCTCGATTCGGCAGTCTCAAACCTCGCCAGGTACTGCGTGCCTTGCAGAGAGATGGCTGGTACGTGCACGAGACCTCCGGCTCCCACGTTCATCTCAAGCACCCCGCCAAGCTGGGCCGTGTCACAGTCCCATATCATCGAAGCTTCGACCTCCCCAAACCGATCGTCCGAAGCGTTATTCGCCAAGCCGGTCTGACTCCTGACAAGTTCGACGACCTTCTTTGAGTAACAATTCCGGACTCCTGCGGCTTCAGTAACGCGTTCTGTGAAAAATCGACCTCAAGCTCACACTGTTTCGTTCCTCGCCGCTCTCTTTTCCATCGTTGTCGTCGAGGCGTCGCCCCGGCACGAACCCTCGACCTCTGCCTCCGCCAGTGCCTCTCCCTGCTTTATCCGGCCATCGAAAGAAGTGAAGCTGATGATCGAGACAATCAGCGCGCCGGCTCTGCTTCCATGCGTTGCGCCGCTTGCCAGCGCATACGATCCTGATACTCCTGCCACAGCGTGGAGAAGCCGGCCCAGTAATACCCGCCGACAAAGAGCATCAGAATCGGCACCGCGAGAAAATTGAACGTATCGATGGCGTACGCCACCATTCCCAGAAAGTACGTCCCGAAGGCAAGTTCCAGATAGGGAAGCATGCCGCTGCGCGAGCGGTACTTCTTCTTCTCCACCGCCACCTTCTTTTCCCCAATGCCGAATTTCGCCGTGCGCACGAAGCTCGATTGAATACGCATCAGCGCCTCGGCCACGGCTTTCGTGTTGATCAACGTCAGGGCGATTCCGGCGCTCATCAGCGCGGGCAGGAAGAAAAACGCCTTCCACCAAGTGCGCGGATACAACTCACGCTGGGCGATGACGTAGAACGCAGACACCGACCAGAACGAAGCGATCACCAGTGGCAGATCGATGAACAGCATCTCCCACCAGCCGATGTAGAAGCGCACCATCATCACCGGCAGCATCAGCGCGCTGACCACGATCATCAGCGGATAGGAGATGTTCGGCGTGAGATGGCAGAAGGCTTCGGCCTTCACCTTGAATGGAACGTCGGCCTTCAGAATGCGGTGGATCAGCTTCATGCACACCTGCATCAAGCCCTTGGCCCAACGCGATTGCTGCACCTGGAAAGCGTGCGTATCCACCGGCAGTTCGCTGGGGCATTCCACCGAAGGCACGTAGTGGAAACGCCAGCCTTTGATCTGCGCACGGTAGCTGAGGTCGCTGTCTTCGGTCAGTGTGTCGTGTTCCCAGCCGCCCGCGTCCTCGATCATCCGGCGCCGCAGAATGCCCGCCGTGCCGTTGAAGTTGAAGAACGTGCCGCCGCCGAAACGTGCGCCGTGCTCCAGCACGAAGTGGCCGTCCAGCAGCATGGCCTGCACTTCCGTAAGCAGGTTGTAGTCTCGGTTCAGATACGTCCAGCGCGTCTGCACCATGCCGATGTTCGAGTCGGTGAAGTAATGAATCGTGCGGCGCAAGAAGTCCGTGGGAGGGATGAAGTCGGCGTCGAAGATAGCAAAAAACTCGCCCTTCGCCTTGTACATGCCTTCCTGCAGCGCGCCCGCCTTGAAGCCGTGGCGATTCGTGCGGTGAATATAGACGATGGGGTGGCCCATCGCGGCATATTCATTCACCAGGCGCTCCGTGAACGGGTGCGTTTCGTCGGTGGAATCGTCCAGTACCTGAATTTCCAGCAACTCGCGCGGGTAGTCCATCTTGACCACCGTTTCGATCAACCGTTCCACAACGTAGCGCTCATTGAACAACGGCAACTGGATGGTGACACGCGGCAACTGCCCCCATTCCTTGGCCGGCGGCTGATTCAACACATGACGGTGCTTGAAGTATTCGCGGATCACCGAATAGCGGTGCAGCCCGTAAATGGACAGAACAATCAGAACTGTAAAGTAGGGGATCAGTAAGGCGTAGTCGAACCAGCCCAGCGTGTGGATGCCGGCGAAGGTGTCGTCGAGCAACTCGCGCTGCAAACGGCTGAGCGTCGTCGCCGTGGTCAACAAAGCAAGTGGAAATTGGGTTGGTACCATGGAGATTCGCTCCCGATCAGCGGGTAACCCGCATGCGCAGATTTCCCATCCGGCTCCTCATTCCTGGACTCATCGAGTGGAGCGCACTGGCGTACCTGGCCTCGTGGACGCCGCTCGAAAGGCACATAGTAGAGGTCATCGCGATTCTTGTCGTGACTTCCGCAGTATACCTCATTTGTTGCGGGCTGATTCTAAAGGAACCTCAATCTCAGAAGCCCGCACAGGCCGGGGCGGCCCCCAGCATGTTGAGGAACTCCTGTGCCGCGGGTAGACCCGGCGCGTTGTGCGGGCGGGTTCCTCAGGAGCCGCTTCAGGCGTATCGCTTAGGAGTCTGGATCGCCGTCTTCGCCGTCCTATTCCGGCTCACCGTCGTGTCTCTGCCGCCCTCGTTCACCGACGATGTGCTGCGCTACCGCTGGGAGGCCCGTGTTCAATTGGAAGGCGACAGCCCCTACGAAGTGGCGCCCAGCGACCCCGCGTTCGCACGCCTGCGCGATGAAACCTACCCGCGCATCAGCGGACCGGATTTCCGGGCAGTGTACGGCCCCTTCACCGAACTCGCCTATCGCGCAGCCTATCGATGCACGCGCGGCTGGGCTGGCGGCGACGCCCTCCGCGAGGTGTTCTGGCTCAAACTGCCCTCGATGATTTGCGACCTGGCCCTCATCGCCGTCTTGCTTCGATGGCGCGGCAAGGCGGCGTTGCTCTATGCCTGGAACCCGCTGCCCATCTTCGAGTTTTGGGTGAACGGCCACAACGACTCGCTGATGCTCTTGCCGCTGGTCCTTGCCCTTTTCGCCGCGGAGCGTGCGCGGTGGGGGTGGGCTTTCACCGCGCTGGGCATGGCAATATCCGCCAAAATCTGGCCCGCCGCCCTCGTGCCCCTGTTCGCCGGGCGCAATCTGGCCCGCTGGAAGTACACTTTGCTGACGGCGGCGGTGTGCGCCGCATGGATGGCGCCGTTCGGGCTCGGATTGATTCGGAACGGCCCGTTCGCCAGCGGCTTTCTCGGCGGCTGGCGCAACAACGACAGTATCTACGGCTTGTTGCTCTGGACGCTCGGCGACGCCTACCGCGCCAAATACGCGGCGGCGGCACTGGTGGTGGTGTCGGTGTTTTGGGTGACCGTGCGCGGTTGGCCAATTTCCCGCGCGTGCCTGGCCGTGATCACCGTACTGTTGCTGGTTTCCTCCAACAGCCACCCCTGGTACCTCACCTGGTTGCTGGCCCTGCTGCCGGCGCATCCCTCGCTCGGCCTGCTTTTGTGGACCTCCCTTGTGCCCCTGGCCTATCAGGTGCTGCCTGCCTGGGAGAACCTCGGGCAGTGGGAAGGCGTGAGTCCGCTGCGCTGGTTTATTTATGTTCCGGTGTTTCTCCTATTGCTGTATGAGTGGTTCGCCTCAACCTGGAAAAATCGCGAAAAATCTCAAGTCCACTGATGGGATCCGCCGCCGTTGTGCACGTTGCCTAGTGTAGACGGTTAGGAAAGAAGAAAAAAAAAACAACAACGACCCCAACCGATTCTGACAATTTGCACGGTTCAGTTCGTTTCGTTGAGGAGCACCCACAAGCCGACGGAGAGCGGCGAGTTTTTTGGAGGAGGATCGGAGGACGCGAGGCGGACCGGCGGATGGGAACACGCCGCCGCCTCGCGCACCGCTACAATAAAGAAGAGCAATCGCTCCATCAATGGAAGCACACCTGCGAAGAACCGGGTTTCTCAACATTGCCCTGGGCATACTGGGTGTGTTGATCTGCATCGTGATCCTGATTTTGTTCAAAGGCCCCAGTGGTGTGTTGTTGATCAATGCACGCGTGGGAGGCTCAGCCACCACGACGGAGGGGTTTGTCACCGCATGCGCGATGGTCTACCTGCTGGTCATGGCCGGTCCCCAGATTCTTGTCGGACGCGGGCTGCTCAACTGTCAGGAATGGGCTCGGAATCTGGGGATGATCGTGTCCATCTTCGGATTTATTCACATTCCGGTAGGCACCGTCATTGGTATCTACAGCCTGTGGGTCCTCACTTCATACGAAGTGGAGCCCCTGTTTACGGCGCCCCCCCGCGGTCCGGAATCCTAGTTCCTCTTCACGATCGAAGCCCTCTGCAACTCATCCAATAAAGCCACCAAACGGGGCGCGGCCGCATGGTCGTTGCCGAACCGCAAGGCGTAGTATGTGTCCGTAAATTTCCCCACCAGTGCAGCGGCTTGCGGATCCTTCACTGTGCCGGCGAATTCGGACGGTGTAATCCAAGCAGGCTTCTCGATTCCTCTCTGGCGCAGGATGGAAAGCATCCGCCGATACAGCAGCGTGGCATCGGAAGCCGATGCCTGGCCGCGCCGAACGCGATGCACCCGCACAACAAGCCTCGCGTAGCGCACCAATGCAGGGCCGAAGAAGAACAGCGCTGCGAAGACTCCGGCGGCAGCCGTCACCAGCCAGGCTTTCCGCTTCGCCGCCTCCAAACCATGCTTAGCCTGCACTGCCCAATCGGCGGCTGCCCGTTCCAGCCAGCGTAACTGAAAACTCCGGCTCGATTGCTCCACCCGCGCCGCCAGATTCAATTGCCGCTCGATGTCGTAGCTCAGCACCCAATCCTGCCAGAAGACCTGCAGCGCGTCGGCGTAGAGTTGCAGGCGCATCGACAGCGTTTGCCCCGCCGGGTTCGGGTCGGGAGGCGTGGGGTCGAAGGTTGTCCAACCCCTGCCCTTCAGCCAGACTTCCACCCAACTATGCGCATCGCTGGCCCGGATCAGGTACCACCCGCTCAGAGGGTTGAAGATACCGCTCTGAAAGCCGGTGGCGATGCGCGCAGGGATGCCGATAGAGCGCAGCATCACGGCAAGAGACGACGCGAAATACTCGCAGTGGCCCTTCTTGCGGCGAAAGAGAAAGTCGGCCACGGGATCGGCTGTCTCCACTTGCGGCAACTCGGTCGTATAGGGATATGCCCTGCGCAGGTATGCTTCCAGTGCGTGCGTCTTGTCGAAGTCCGATTCACTCCCCGCCGCGATCCGCTTCGCCAACTCCCCGATACGCCCATCGAGTGGCGGCAGGCGCAGATTAATCATCCGCTCTTCGGTCGACATCGGCCGGCCCGTGTATTTCGGGTCGCCTCCCGTTTCCAGCAGCGCGTAGACGCGATAGCGAAGCTGATCGGCGGGTCCGAATAACCGGAACGTGTTAGCCGGCGTGCGGATTACCAATGGGACGGCGATTTGAATCGTCTCCGGCGAGCCGGCCAGGAACAAGGCGTCGGAGGTCGACTCCTGCATCGCCACTTCGTAGCTGATGCGGCGCGCCCGGCGCAACGTATCCTCGAGCGAACTCACCCGCAGCACGCCTGCTTCGACCCTCATCACTTCCGTGGAGTTGGTTTCGTTGAACCAGCGTTTGCCGTCGAACTGCGTCAGCGCCGCGCCGCGCCACTTCAGGCCGTAGGGCGCCATTTCGTTCCCCGTCAGGATGCGGGCATGCATCACTGCCGAATTGCGCATCTTCAATTCGCCTATCTGGCCCAGCGTCACCTCATTGGAAAAACCCGGCACGTGGTAGCGCTGCGGCACCAACCGCTGAAACGCCGCCCGCGCTGTCCGCGGCAGCAGAAAGAAAAGCGAGGCGGTCAAAGTAAGGATGCCGCCGACGGCGAAGACCGTCACGCCCAACAGGCGCCAGTTCAGGTTTCGTTGTCCCGAACGCACCACGAAATCCGTCCGTGCGGCGGAGCGCCGGATCTCCGAAGCCGTGAATGTGCCTACCCCAAAGAAGAGGAATAGGGCGAGGAAAAGAAAATAGTTGGCGCTCGAAGAAAGCACCGACGCCGCCAGTAGTTCCAGAAAAGCGATGATCTTCACGTAGAAGAAATCGCGCTCCGACGATGCCGTGAGCACCTTCACCACCGCGAGGAAGAAGACCAGGTGCACGGTTGCCGTGAGGAAGTCGCGGGAGAGATACATGTAGTCGAGCGGATAGAAGGCAATGTAGGCCACAGTCCAGCGGGTCACGGCATTCTCGGAAATGTCGAACCGCACCCAACCAAGCACGTACAACGCGCGCACAAGCAGTCCCGCGGCTGTGGCCACGGCGGTAGTGGTGTCGAGATATCCGGATCCCAGCACCGCCAGGTATCCGCTGCCGAGCAACCCGAGCAGTGCGATCTCGAAGTAGGCGTCGGCGGCGGTCCAGCGTTGCGCGCTTGGCGTCACTTTTTCAACGAAGCCTCCAACAGGGCGGCGAAATCATTGCGGACCTTATTGTCCTCAGGTGCGCCTCCGGCGAGGATCACAAAATAGGGACCTTGATGGAACGCCATCTTCCCCGGCTCCGGACGCCACTTCTGCACCATCTCGAAAGCCACTCCCTGACTGCCGTATTCGTATACCGCAGCCTCCAACCGGACGCCCTTGGCCTCGTAGTTGCCTCGCCGCGCATGTTTGATCCCCCGCTGCTTCAACTCCTGCGTATGCTCCTCCGGCGGCATATTCTCCACAGAAAGCCTGCGCCATTCCCCAAGGTTCATCGGCAGGACTTCGATACGTTCATTCGGATTTTCGCAGGCTGCCAGCGGCAGCAGCGCGATCCACCATTGGCGGCGCGTGATCATTGCTATTCCATGGTAAAACGGGAGCCACCGCAGGGGGGTGCTCCTGCTACGATGAACGTTTATGAGTAAGTTCAAGCCCGTCCGGAAAGGAGGAAAGGGGGAGCCGCCGAAGCCCGGTGCGATTCCCTGCGCCATTCTCATCGTCTCCGGAATCGCGCTCCTTTCCATGCTCTTCTACGCAGCTCTCAGTTCAGGCGTCAAGTAAATGAGAATCGACCAACGTCAGCCCGATCAGCTTCGTCCGGTCCAAATCGAACCGGGCTATTTGCTTACCGCCGAGGGATCGGCGCTCATTAGTTTCGGAAACACCCGTGTGCTTTGCGCGGCCACGCTCGAAGAAACCGTGCCCTCCTTTCTGCGCAACACCGGCAAGGGATGGGTTACCGCCGAATATTCCATGCTGCCTCGCGCCACCGCTACGCGCACCCCGCGCGAAGTGAACAAGGGCAAGCAATCGGGACGCACCTTGGAAATCCAGCGCCTGATTGGCCGCTCGCTGCGCGCCGTGGTCGATCTCGAAGCCCTCGGTGAACGCTCCCTCATCGTCGATTGCGACGTGCTCCAGGCCGACGGTGGCACTCGCACGGCGTCCATCAACGGCGCCTTCCTCGCCATGGCCATCGCCATTCGCCAACTGCTGAAGTTCCAGCAAATTAAGACCAACCCCATCCGCGATCACCTTGCCGCCATCAGCGTCGGCATTGTCGGCGGCACACCGATGCTTGACCTTTGCTACGAAGAGGATTCCAAAGCCGAAGTGGATGCCAATGTCGTGCTCACCGGCGGCGGGAATTTCGTCGAATTTCAGGCCACCGCCGAACGCAATTCCTTCGATGACGCCCAGATGGCCCAGTTGGTGGCCCTGGCCCGCAAAGGCGTGACCGAGATCGTTGCCATGCAGAAACAAGTTCTGGCGGGAGTCTGAGATTGCTCACCCTGTATTGCGCCACCACGAACGCCGGAAAGCTGCGCGAGTTCCTCCACGCGGCGGAAGAGCTTGCGCCGGACTTCTTTCGCATCGAGCCGCTGCCCGGCTTGAAGCAGATCGCGCCTCCCGACGAAACCGGCCACACCTTTGAACAGAACGCCATCCAGAAGGCCGTCTACTACAGTCAGTTCACCACCGAGTTGATGTTTGCCGAAGATTCCGGGCTCGAAGTGGACGCCTTGGACGGCGCTCCCGGCGTCCATTCGGCGCGCTTTTCCGGAGAAGACGCTACCGGCGAAAAGAACAATCGCCTCCTGCTCCGGAGATTGCAAGGCGTGCCGCAACGTACCGCGCGCTACGTCTGCACCATTGCACTGGTGGAGCGCGGCCGCGTCATCGGAACGTTTCGCGGCGCCGTGGAGGGCGAGATCCTCGATGTCGAACGCGGTCAGAACGGATTCGGCTACGACCCTATGTTCTATTGCCCTGCGTTTCAATGCACCTTCGGCGAAGCCACCACGGAACAGAAACTGGAAGTCAGCCATCGCGGCGAAGCCACGCGCAAGATGCTGCGCTTTCTCAAAGAACGCGCCCCCTAACGTCATCCGTCCCCCTCTGGTGCAGGCGCTAAGATAGAAACGAGAGGAACACTATGCGGATTTCCGAAGACAACACAAGCAAACTCGTCTGGTTTTTTGCGGGAGCGGCCATTGGCTCGGCCATCGCTCTTCTTTATGCTCCGGCGTCGGGCGAGGTCACGCGCCGTAAAATCGGCGAGGCCGCCAATCGCGGACGCGACCGCCTCAATGAGACGGGACACGACCTTGTGGAGAAGGGAAAAGAGATTTTCGACCGCGGCCGCCACATCGCCGACGAAGCTGCGGATCTGTTCGAAAGCGGACGCAAGCTCGTGAAAGGCTAACTCGCCGTGGCTAGGGGTCTTCCGCCGTTCGTCAACGAACCGTACCGCGACTTTCATCAGCCTCAGCATCGGGCCGCGATGGACGATGCACTGGCTGCGGCGCGAAGCCAGTGCGGCCGTGTCTACGATCTGCTCATCGCAGGCCGCGCCCAACAGGGCGAGGGAACATTCGCCTCGCTCAACCCCTCCCGGCCCACCGAGATCGTGGGCGTGCATCAACGCGGCACTGTCGAGCAGGCGCGGCAGGCGGTGGAGGCCGCATATTCTTACTTCCCCACATGGAGCGCCACGCCCGTCGAACGGCGCATCGAACTGCTCATCGCTGCCGCCGGACTGCTGCGGCAGCGCAAGTCGGAGTTCAATGCATGGCTCATCCTCGAAGCGGGAAAAAACTGGCCCGAGGCGGAAGCCGACACCTGCGAAGCCATCGATTTCTGCGAATACTATGCCCGCCTGATGGAGCGGCATTCCCAGCCCGAAGCGCTGGTCCAGTTGCCCGGCGAGCACGGCGCCATGCGTTACCTGCCGCTCGGTGCCGGCGTCGTCATTCCGCCGTGGAATTTCCCCCTCGCCATCCTTGCCGGAATGACCGTCGCGGCCTTGGTGTGCGGCAACACCGTGGTGATCAAGCCGTCCAGCGATACCCCCACCATCGCCGCCAAATTCGTCCAGTTGCTTCTTGACGCCGGCTTCCCCGCCGAATGCTTCGCCTTCCTTACCGGAAGCGGCGCCGCCATCGGCGATGCGCTGGTGTCGCACCCCAACACACGCTTCGTCAGTTTCACCGGATCGCGCGATGTCGGGCTGCACATCAATCAATTGGCCGCCCAGCACGTCAAGGGGCAGATCTGGATCAAACGCGTGGTGGCGGAGATGGGCGGCAAAGACGCCATCATCGTCGATGCCGAGGCCGAAGACCTGGATGCGGCGGTGGCCGGAGTGGCGGCCTCAGCCTATGGATTCCAGGGCCAGAAATGCTCGGCCTGTTCCCGCGCCATCGTCGATGCCTCCCTCTACGACGCTTTTCTCCAAAAGCTGCAAGCGCGCGTCGAGCAACTGCGCGTGGGCCCCGCCGAAGAGTTCGGTTTCGATATGGGCCCCGTCATCAATCAGCGTGCCCGCAACACCATTCTCGACTACATCGCTGTGGGCAAGACCGAAGGACGCCTGGTCACCGGCGGCGGTTGCCCTCCCGGCGATGGCTACTTCCTTCAGCCCGCGGTCATCGCCGATATCGAAGCCACCGCACGGATTTTTCAGGAAGAGATTTTCGGCCCAGTCCTCGCCGTTACAAAGGCGCGTCATTTCGAGCATGCCCTCGCCCTGGCCAACGATTCCGAATACGGTCTGACTGGAGCGGTGTACACGAAGAATCCTGCCAAAATCGCCGCCGCCAAAGAGCGCTTCTTCGTCGGCAATCTCTATATCAACCGCAAGTGCACCGGCGCCATGGTGGGCGCCCATCCATTCGGCGGATTCAACATGTCCGGCACCGATTCCAAGGCGGGCGGGCCCGATTACCTGCTGCAATTCCTGCAAGCCAAGAGCATCGCCGAACGCATCGCCTGACGCCCCTTCAACCGTCCCTCATTCCGATTTCCGGTACAATATTGCACACCCAAGGGATGGGCTATGAGTCCTGATGTGCGGGGCGTCTTCTTCGATACGCTGGATCTTTCCGGCCCCGATCGCGAACGCTACTTCGCCGATCATGCGGTCTCCCCAGAAGTGCGCGCTGAGGTGGAATCGCTCCTCCAATTCGACGCCCGGCGCTCCCACGGCTTGACGGACTCCATTCTCCGCGCCGTCGAAGATGTTCTCGATACAGGCCGCCCCGCACCCACTCACTGCGGACCCTACAAACTGGTCCGGACCATCGGAACCGGCGGCATGGGCGCCGTCTATCTGGCCGAGCGCGTGGATGGCGAAATCCGCCGTCAGGCCGCCGTCAAACTGCTGCGCGCGGATGTCGAACGGCCCGGCTGGCGGGACCGGTTCCTGCGCGAGCGCCAGTTGCTCGCCAACCTCGATCACCCCTCCATTGCGCGCCTTCTCGATGCCGGCCACAGCGGAGACCGTCCCTACCTGGTCATGGAATACGTCGAAGGAGTGCCCATCGACGCGTATGCCGTAAATCTCGAAATCCGCGACCGCCTGCGCCTCTTCCTCAAAGTCTGCGAAGGCGTCTCTCACGCCCACCGCCGCCTCATCATCCATCGCGATCTGAAACCCTCCAACATCCTGGTGGATGCCGCCGGCCAGCCCAAGCTCCTCGATTTCGGCATCGCCAAAGTGCTGAGTGAATCCGGCGACGCCACCCGTACCGTGGAGCGCATGATGACGCCCAACTACGCCAGCCCCGAACAACTCCGTGGCTCGGCCCAAACCACCGCCACCGACATCTACTCGCTCGGCGCCGTCCTCTTCCGCATCCTCACCGGCGCTCCCCCTCACGACGGCATGGAGCAGGCCATGGAAATCGCTTCCGGCGCAAAAAGCATCCCCTCCGCCCTGCAACTCAACCCCGCGCTCCCCCGCGACCTCGATTTCGTCCTCCGCAAGGCGTTGCGTCTCGAACCGGAGCAGCGTTACACCACCGTCGATGAACTCGCCGCCGATCTGCGCGCTTTTCTCGACCACAAGCCGGTGCTGGCCCGTGCCGCCGATAAATGGTACGTCGCCGGAAAGCTGTTGCGCCGCTATTGGCTGCCTGCCGCCGCTGCCGCCGTTACTCTCCTCGGTTTGACCGCCGGTCTC
>JAEUQG010000478.1 GCA_016789755.1 Bryobacterales bacterium | reverse complement strand
GAGGCCTTGGAATTGTTCGAACAGCTTGTCGCCGACGAGCCCCGCGACGCCATGGCCTTCCTGCGCATCTCCCAGATTTACCGCCAGAAACGCAATTTCGAGAAGGCCCACGACGCCGCCCGCAAAGCGGCCGAACTCGATCCCAACAGCATCGAGGTCCGCTACAACGAAGTGAGTTTGCTCGAAGCCGAAGGCAAGGCCAACGAAGCCATCGATGCCCTCAAAGGAATTCTTTCCGCCACCGCGAAGAAGAATTATCACCCCGGCGAGCGCAGCAACCGCGCCATTCTGCTCGAGCGGCTCGGCTTCCTGCAGCGCGCCGCCGAACAGTACGGCCCGGCCGTGGAGACCTTCCGCCAGATGCAGCAACTCGATGAGGAGGCGGCGCCTCGGGCCACCATTCACGTCATCGAAACCCACCGCCTCGCCCGCGAATTGCCCAAAGCCTTCGAGGAAGCCCGCGCCGCCAAGGACAAGTATCCGAAAGACCGCGCCGTGCAGGCCACCTACGCGTTTCTCGCCGCCGATTCCGGCAAAGCCGATGAGGCCGAACGCGTCGGCCGCGACCTCATCAAGGATAAGAAGGACCGCGAGAGCTTCGTCACCCTGGCCCAGATTTACGAACGCACCAAGAACTACCCCGCCATGGGCAAGGCCCTCGAAGAAGCCGAGAAACTCTCCGCCGATGCCAACGAAAAGGAAGGCATCTACTTCATGCGCGGAGCGATGTACGAAAAGCAGAAAAAGTTCGATCTGGCCGAAGCCGAATTTCGCAAGGTGCTGGCCGTCAGTCCCAATTCCAGTTCCGCCTTGAACTACCTGGGCTACATGCTCGCCGACCGCAACGTCCGCTTGAGCGAGGCCCACGAGATGATTCGCAAAGCCCTCGACCAGGACCCCAACAACGGAGCCTATCTCGACAGCCTCGGTTGGGTTCTGTTCCGCATGGGCAAACTGGAAGAAGCCGAAGAGTATCTCAAGAAGGCGCTCGAACGCACCGCGAAAGATCCGACCGTCCACGATCATCTCGGCGATGTCTACATCAAGCGCGGCAAAGTGAAAGAAGCCGTCACCCAGTGGCAGCGCTCCTTGAAGGAGTGGGAAACCACGCCCTCGAGCGAACAGGATCAGTCCGAGATGGCGAAGATCCAAAAGAAGCTCGATGGCGCCAAGGTGCGTTTGGCGAAAGAAAATAAGTAGGCAGGCCCGCACAGGCCGGGGCGGCCCCCGGCATGTTCAGGAACTCGTGTGCTGCGGCTAGACCCGGGAAGCCATCTCCGTCCCTGTCATCCGCTCCCCCTTGCTTTTCCCTGGAGTGCCTTCACCCCTCATCCCCAACGTATAATTCATTCATCATGCCCGCCCCCCTGTGGCTCCTCCTCACCCTCCTCCCCAGCCACGCCCACGCCCAATCCGCTCAAAACATCCTCGAATCGAAATGTTTCCAGTGCCACGGCCAGGTCCAAGCCTCCGGACTCGACCTCCGCACCCCCGAATCCCTCCGTAAAGGCGGCAAACGCGGGCCCGCCGTCATCCCCGGCGACGCCTCGAAAAGCCTCCTCTACAAGGCCGTCCGCCGCGACGGCGATCTCCACATGCCTCCCGGCAAAACCCCGCTCACCCCAGCCGAAATCGCCGCCATCGAAACCTGGATCGACACCGGAGCGCGCTACGAATCCACTCCCTCCGCCGCATCCCAAACCTGGTGGTCCTTCCGCAAACTCCAGCGCCCCACCCCTCCCCGCAATACCCCCAAGCCCATCGATGCCTTCCACCTCGCCAAACTCCAGCAACACAATCTAACCCCCGCCAAACCCGCCGGTCGCCGCCGCCTCGCCCGCCGCGCTTCCTTCGACCTTCACGGACTCCCACCCTCCCCACAACAAATCGACGCCTTCCTCAACGACCCATCCCCCAACGCCTACGAAACCTTCCTCGACAAACTCCTCGACTCCCCGCGCTACGGCGAACGCTGGGGCCGCTACTGGCTCGACCTCGTCCGTTACGCCGACACCTCGGGCTTTGAAACCGATCACTTCTTCACCACCGCCTGGCGCTACCGCGATTACGTCATCCGCTCCTTCAACACCGGCAAGCCCTACCACACCTTCGTTCAGGAACAACTCGCCGCCGACGAACTCTGGCCCCACAACATCGACCTCGAAGGAACCTCTAAATTTCCTAAGGAAAAGGAGGAAAATCAACTCCGCCGCATCGGCACCGGCCTCTTCACCATCGGCTCCTTTCCCATCGAGTACACCTACTACGGCGATCAGTTCCGCGCCGAATGGCAAGCCGACGCCATCGACACCATCGGCGCCGCTTTCCTCGGACTCACCGTCTCCTGCGCCCGCTGCCACGATCACAAATTCGATCCCATCACCCAGCGCGACTACTACCGCATGACAGCGCTCTTTGCCGGCAGCGTCGAACGCGAAATCCCCCTCGGCAGTCTCTTCGATATCCAAACCAACACCCGCGGCTTCCCCCTCCTCGCCCAGGCCGAAGCCTGGAAGCGTATGGCCCGCTCGCGCACCCGCAACGCCACTCCCGAAGCCCGCGCCGAACTCCTCCGGAAACTCGGCGAAGCCTACCTCCGAGCCCCCGACCGCATGCCCACCGCACACGTCCTCGGCCACGAAGAATCCGTCCCCGACACCCACATCCTCGTGCGCGGCGATTTCAAAAACAAAGGCGAAAAGGTCGAGCCCGGTTTCCCTGCCGCGCTTCCACCCGGCCCGCCCATCCGCGAACCGAAAGACCAGCTCTTCGTCCCCCAACGCCGCAAAGCGCTCGCCCAATGGCTCACCTCGCCCGATCATCCTCTGTTTGCCCGCGTCATGGTCAATCGCATCTGGCAGGGCCACTTCGGCGAAGGCCTCGTGCGCACGCCCAACGATTTCGGCCGTCAGGGCGAAGCGCCCACTCATCCCGAACTCCTCGATTGGCTCGCCGCCGAATTCATCGCCCGCGGCTACAGCATCAAGTCCATGCACCGCCTCATCATGCTCTCCGATGCCTATCGCATGGATAGCGTCGCCACCGAAGACGCACTCGCCCGCGATCCCGGCAATCGCCTGCTCACCCGCATGCACCGCCGCCGTCTCGATGCCGACTCCCTCCGCGACTCCATCCTCGCCACCGCCGGCACGCTCAACCTCAAGATGGGCGGCGTCGGCGTTATTCCTCCGCTCTCGCAGGAAGAGATTCAAGCCGCCCGTATGCCCAATCTCTGGCCCGCTCATCCCGACCCCGCCGAACACAACCGCCGCAGCATCTATCTCCAGATGAAGCGTTCCCTCACACTGCCCATCCTCCAGATCTTCGATGCTCCCGACTCCGCCACAAGCTGCGCCCGCCGCGAAAGCTCCACCGTCGCTCCGCAAGCCCTCGCCCTCATGAACAGCGAGTTCGCCGCCGGCCAGTCCACCCACTTCGCCGCCCGCCTTCGCAAACTTGCGGGCGAGGACAAACAGGCCGCCATCGCCGCCGCATGGCAACTCGCCTTCGGCCGCGATCCCTCTGCCACCGAACGCCAAACCGCCTCGCAATATCTCAGCGCTCATTCCCTCGACCGCTTCGCGCTCCTGCTCTTCAATATGAATGAGTTCCTCTATGTCGATTGATCCCGCCTCCCGCCGCAACTTCCTCCGCCACTCCGGCCTCGGTCTCGGCTGGCTCGCCGCGCTCGACTTCCTGCAGCGCGCACAGGCCGCGCCGCAAGGCCCGCATTGGCCCGCCAAGGCAAAGCGCGTCATTCATCTCTTCATGCAAGGCGGACCCAGCCAGGTCGATACCTTCGACCCCAAACCCCTGCTTCAAAAACTCCACGGACAGCATCCCCCCGCCAGCTTCGGCGATGAAGACTTTCAGAACGGCAAGTTCAAAGACTCCATCGTGCTCGGCTCCAAACGCACGTTCCGTAAATACGGACAATCGGGTCTGGAAATCTCCGATCTCTTTCCCCACACCGCGCTGCACGCCGATCGTCTCGCCGTCATTCGCTCCTGCCATCACGAAGGCTTCACCCACTCGCAGGCGCAGTTCCTCATTCACAACGGCTGGCCGCGCATCGGACGCCCCAGCCTCGGCGCCTGGCTCCTCTACGGACTCGGCTCGGAAAACGAAAATCTCCCCGGCTTCGTCGTCCTGCTCGAAGGCGGCGTGCGCTCCGGCCCCGCTGTCTACGGGCAAGGCTTTCTTCCCGCCGCCTATCAAGGCACAACCTTTCGCCCCGGACGCAATCCCATCCTCAATCTCACCCGCCCGCAAGGCATCGCCGAATCCGATCAGCGAGCCATGCTCGACACTCTGCGCACCCTCAACGAAGAGCACCTCGCCGCGCGCAATCGCGATTCGGAATTGAACGCCCGCATCGAATCCTACGAACTCGCCTTCCGCATGCAGATGGCCGCGCCCGAAGCCACCGGCATCGGCCGCGAATCCGCGGCCACGCAAAAACTCTACGGCCTCGACGATCCCGTCAGCGCCGGCTTCGGCTCGCGTTGCCTCCTCGCGCGCCGCCTCATCGAACGCGGCGTGCGCTTCGTGCAATTGTTGTCCGTCAACGGCATGAATGCCACCGATTGTGACGGCCACATCGGCAACGACCGGAATCACCTCGACCGCGCCGCCCAAACCGACAAAGGCGTCGCCGGCTTGCTCGCCGATCTCCATTCCCGCGGATTGCTCGATTCCACGCTCGTGATCTGGGGCGGTGAGTTCGGACGCACGCCCACCGCCGACGGCGGCGAGAACGGCGCCGAAGGCCGCGATCACAATCCCTACGGCTTCTCCCTCTGGATGGCCGGCGGCGGCGTGCAGGGCGGCCAGGTCATCGGCGCCACCGACGATCTCGGACTGCGCGCCGTCAAGGACAACGTTCACTGCAACGATCTTCACGCCCTCATCCTTGCCTTGATGGGCGTCGATCATACGCGCCTCACCTATCCTTATCTAGGCCGCGATTTCCGTCTCACCGATGTCGGCGGCAAATTGGATCTGCTGCCGCGCTTGCGTGGAACAGTGTAAAGATTTACACTATTATCGCTGTGCGTTCCGTTGTGCATTGGGACGGCGACCGCTTCTTCGCCTCCATCGAACAGGCTTCCGACCGCCGTCTCCGCAACCGCCCCGTTGCGGTCGGCGCCGAACGCCGCGGCATCGTTGTCTCCTCCAGCGCCGAAGCGCGCCGCTTCGGCATCTATCCCGGAGTCCCCATCCGCCGCGCCAAACGCATGTGCCTCGCCCTCACCGTGGTCCCCGGCCACTTCGATCTCTACGAGCAGTTCTTCCGCCAGATCATCGAACTGTGCGAACAGACCACGCCTCTCGTCGAGCCTCTCGCCATCGGCGCCGCCTACCTCGATCTCACCGGCACCGCGGCGCTCCACAAGCAAGGCGCTGCTTCCGTCGTCCAGGATCTGCGCGACACCATTCAGCGCTGGCTGCGCGTCTCCATCTCCACCGGCATCGCCGCCAACAAGACCGTGGCCCGCATTGCCGCACGTCTTCGCAAGCCGCATGGCAACGTCGTTGTTCCCGCCGGCAAGGAGGCGGCGTTCCTTGCTCCGCTGCCCGTCCAGTGGCTCGACGGCATCGCGCGCACCACGCGCGATACGCTGGAACTGGCGGGCGTGCGCACACTCGGCGCGCTCGCGCACGCTCCCTCCGATGCTCTCGCCATCGCTCTCGGCCGCAACGCTCTGCAGCTTCAGCGCAAGGCCCAAGGCGTCGACGAAACCCCTGTGCGCCACCGCGACACCGTGCAGGCGCTGTGGCGCGAGACCATCGGCTTCCCTGAAGAGGTCTGGGATGAGCCCCTCATTCTGCGCACCCTTCATGTGATGTTGGAACGCCTTTTGGCCCGCGTGCGTCAACAACAGGTCGAGGCGCGCCGCCTTTCCTTGCTCCTTCGCTACACCGATAGCGAAGAGTCCTCCACCTCCCAGTCGCTTCCGCAACCCTCGGCGTTGGATGAGGACTTCCTCCCGCTGCTGCCTTCGCTGCTTGCCGCGGCATGGCGCAGACGCGTCCGTTTACGCGCCCTTACCTTGTCTGTCGGCCGCATGTACAGGCCCTCCGCGCAGCTTTCCCTGTTCGCCGAACCCAAGCGCGAAAGCGGCGCTCTCCACCGTCTTGCCGCCGCCGTGGACCTCCTCCGTCAAAGATATGGGGAGGGGGTCATCCGTAGAGGTTCAATATCGGATAAACTATAACGGAGGAGGTTAGGTGTATACACCCTCCGTCAAATCTTGTATACTTGCAGTCCAGTTGACTTTCAGCTTGTATTGGGCGGCGGACGTGGTACACCCGCTGTCCCGAGGAGTGGTTTTCGATTTTCATGTACCATGTTGGAGAGTTGGATGAGTTTCATCCAGCATCACTTTGGAGGCAAATTATGAAAGGACGTCTTTGGTGGTCAAGTGTTTTGCCCGCTACCGCCGCGCTGTGCCTGTTAACTAACATGGCGCAAGCGCAGACCGGCGCCCGCCTCGTGGGCTCCGGGCCGGAAGGGCAGTTTAATGTTTCGGCACGCGAAGGCACCGGCAATCGCCCTGGTCTCATCGATCCTACTTGCGGATTGACGGGCGGGCCGGCTGTGGCTTCTTCTGCTTGCGATTCGCAGGCTGGCCGTGAATGGGAAGGTATCGCATCCACGGATTACTTCACGATCGAACCGCTTGCTGTCGTGCCTAACCCCGATATCGCCGTTGGTCCGGATGACATTCTCACGATCGTCAACCGCACCATCGCCCGTTATCCCAACCCGAACGCTCCGCGTTTCGACAACGCCAGCGGCACCGCGCCGGTGACTTACAATCCGACCGGTACCAACTACTACCCGCCCACTTCGCGGCAGTTCCTCGATGTGTGGCTGGGCGAAGCGGCGTTGAACAATCTCTGCCCCACGCAGCCGCGCACCAACGCGACCTGCCAGGTGGACAACGCCAGCGTTCGCTACGACCAGTTGCAGGGCCGCTTCGTGGTTCTGTTCACCGTGGTCGACAACGCTCTGATCAATTGCTTCGGTTGTCTCGATACGGCTTCGGGCCCCAACGCGACCCTCACTCGTAAAGCGAGCTGGGTTCTGTTGATCTCCCGCTGGGCCACGGGCTGCCAGGGCACCGGCGGCGGCTTCGGCGCCGCTTGTGTTCCGAACACCACGCCCGCCGTTTCCGGGTTGACCGGCAACACCGAGTTCTTCACCACGCCGCAGCCCCCGGGTCCGAGCCAGTCGAACCCCAACAGCGGCGGCTGGAACGGGAACTGGATGGCCTACTACGGCGCCGCTTCGGATGGCACCTGCGTATCCGGTTGCCCCTATGGCAACATCAACTCGATCAGCGACCTGAATCGTACCGGCGCGCCGACCTTCACCGGAGCGGTGACCATCGACTGCGCCAATACCGCGGTGGGCGGCTCCAGCGTTTGCTACATGCCGACCAGCGCCCGTCTCGGTATCGACAACGACAACCTGTATGTCGTGTCCAGCGTCATCAACGACAACGTCCCCGTCAGCGGCCGTATTCTGACGGTGGCCAACCCGAACAGCTCCTCCCCGGCTTGGGAAGGCACCCGGCTTCGCGTTCACAAAAAGGCCGGCTTCTACACCGGCGTGAGCAGCGTTCCGACCGCTCCTGACACCCCGATGGTTCCCGGCGCGGCCCAGGCTGCACCGCCTATTCAGGGCGACTACTACGACATGTGGGGCGATTCCCCCCGTCCGTACGCCTTCGATCAGGTTGTGGGGCAAACCGTGATCAACACCCAGACGGTACGCACCAGCGTGGGCGTGCACTATGAACCCGAGCATGTTCGCGGCCGTTCCCTGGCCACCTACAATGGCAACGCCAACGTGGGCACCTTCGGCACCCCCTTCTATACGATCTGGGGCATCGCCGATCTCGGCCCGCTGGCAACCGCTCCCGCTCAGCAGCACATCCACCATCGCTCCATCACCTATACTCACTTGGTGGCCGGCGATCTCGGCGCAAACTACGCCTTCATCCCGGCGACTGTGAACAACACCAAGATCCAAGGTGGTATCCCCAGACTGCGGGAAATCTCCAGCCACACGGTTCCGGCGTTTACCAACCCGAACACCGTTACCCAGCGCAACAAGCTGACCCAGCCGACTCCGAACAACACGCTTCCGACGCCTTACATCTACGTTGGCGACAACCGTCCGCACCGCGTGATCTCGCGCGAAGGACACAGCTACATCGCCCGCGTGGGCCGTCAGGCTCAGTTCGCGCAGTTCTCCGGAGACACCGCCAACAGCACCGTCATCTATGACATCGTGCAGAAGCTCGGCTGGAGCAACCTCGCTCTGGAAATCTACAACACGGCATGGGGCAACGGCGACTTCTACGCGCCGATGCACGACACGCCGGCCAACGTGGTTCAGTACGGAGCGATCTCGCCGATCAACGTGCAGCCCTTCCTCGAGAAGCTGTTCGTCGGCACGACGTTCCCGCCGCTGGCGCCCACCGATCCCCGCGTGTTCTCCTACGGTCTGATCTCCGGTCAGGCTCTGGCGGCTTGCAAGGGTCAGGAACCCGGCACCGGCGGATCCTCGACCCGCGCCTACCCCGGCCTGTTCGACATCCGCTGCGGTGAAGATGCTTACGACACCCAATTGGCCACCCGCCATGCGACGTCCGGCTCTTTCCGCCTCGCTGACTTCTTCGTCCGTGAGCAGCCCTCCGGCTTCCCGGCTCAGCTTGTTCCCTTCGGCATCCGCGGCGGCGCCGCAACCGATCCGAACAACCTTGGCATGTGGACCTACGGCGCTTACTCCAAGGGCCGTCTCGCTTCGGTTCCGGGCTTCGGCCAGTGGGGCACTTATCTCGCCCACTATCCGTTGACCTTCCCGCTGCGCGACCCCTACAACAACACGATTGCCAGCTACAGCGACGTGCTCCCCGGCCACCCCTTCTTTACCTATATCCAGACCGCCAAGCAGACGGAAATCGATCCCGGCAGCCGTACCGCCGCGACGTTCAATCCGGATGGTGGCGTGCTCCGCCGCGATATGGCGAAGTGGGTTGTCCGCGCTCAGATGGACGAACAGGCTGTTACCAACTACCTGAACGCCACTGGCGGCGTGTTCTGCAGCTTCGCCGACGTGCAGTGCCCCGGCGCCAACGCGGCCTCGGTCAGCAACAACACCGGTACCACCGAATGGCGCTATATCGAATTGATGTACCGCCGCGGCTACACCAAGGGTTGCAGCGCGACGACCGATCCGCAGCGCCGTTTCTGCCCGGGCGATGCTCTGACCCGTGCACAGATGGCCGCTTTCATCATCCGTGCGAAGATGAACAGCGTGTTCCCGACGGTGACCTCCGGCGCCGCCACCACGTCCACCTGCTCGCCCACGGGCACGCAAGTGACGCAGGTTGGCGACCAGTTCGGTCTCTTCGTCGGCTGCTCCCCGTACTTCTCGGATGTGGCGAACAATCACACGTTCTTCGCCTTCATTCAGAAGATGCGTGAGCTGCGCATCACCAACGGCAGAACGCTCTCCAGCCCAACCGCTTTGGGGACCTACGATCCGGACGCCACGCTCACCCGCGGTGAGTTGATGACGTTCCTGGTCCGTGCGTTCTTCCCGTAAGAAGAAGCCGCAAACCGGAATGCGAAAGGCCTGGGCGAAGAGCCCAGGCCTTTCGTGCGTTTAGGGGATGGAAGCCGGACGCCTTACTCGTCGTAACCCTTCAGGCGGCGGACCCAGATGTTGCGGTAGCGCAGCGGGCGGCCGTGGTCCTGCAAACTGAGCGGCTCTTCCGGCCCATGCGGAGCGTAGGTGGCGACACGGCGGTGGATAGCGCGGCCGAGCACTTCCTTGCGGTGATGAACCAGGATGCCGTTGTGGATCACGGTGAGATAGGCGGGCTTCACCAGCTTCTCGCCCTCGAACTTCGGGGCCTCGAAGAAGATGTCATAGACGTTCCATTCCCCTTCCGGACGCGAGGCGTTGACCAGCGGCGGCCACTGCCCGTAGATGGAGGCAGCCTGTCCGTCGGCGTAGGTGAGGTTCTCGAAGGACTCGAGCACCTGCACTTCGTAGCGGCCCATCAGTTCGATGCCGCTGTTGCCGCGGCCCTGGCCCGCGCCGTCGTGACCTTTGGGGATCATCCACTCGACGTGCAACTGGATGTCGCCGAACTTCTCCTTGGTGACCAGACGCGCGGTGCGCGGCACAATCTCGAGGTAGCCGTTCTCCACCTTCCATTGCGGCTCGACCATCTCACCGGCGCGGGTGCGCGCGGTCCAATGGGCCAGATCCTTGCCGTCGAAGAGGACGATAGCGTCGGCGGGCGGTTGGCCCAGCGCCGCGGCGGGAGCGACCTTGCGCGGACGCGGCCGGGCGGCATCGTGGACCTTCCACTGCTGTCCGGGGATCTGCGGCGTATCGGTATAGCCCTGGCGGTCGTCGCCGGCCACAGCGGCTTTCTTCTTCTTGGGCGCTTCCTGCGCGAACAGGCATCCTGCCAGCGCGAACCAAACAAGCTGTCTCATTAACCAACCTCCACAGCAATGATACGATGAACTGAAGAAGGAGCCGCTTCCCCCATGATGGATTCCCGCCGTAAGTTCATCGGCAGTGTCGCTACCGGCCTGGCCGGCAGCCTTGCCCCGTCTCAAGTGTTGGGGGCCAACGAGCGCATCCGCCTCGGCATCATCGGCGCCGGAGCGCGCGGCATGGAGATCGTGCGCGAGGCCATTGCCTGTCCGAACACCGAATTCACGGCCTTCGCCGATGTCTACACGCGGCGTCTGGAAGAGGCCAAGCAGGTTGCTCCCAACGCCAAGACCTATCTCGACCACCGCTACCTGCTCGACGATAAGAACGTCGACGCGGTGCTGATCGCCACGCCGCAGCATCTGCATTGCGAGCACTTCACGGCTGCGCTCGAGGCCGGCAAGCACGTCTATCAAGAGAAGACGATGGCCTTCACTGTGGATCACGCCAAGCGCATGCGCGCGGCCTACCAGAAGGTTGCCGGCAAGCGCACGGTGCAGATCGGCCACCAGGGCGTCTCCTCGGGGACGATGGCCGATGCGTTGTCGATGATCGCCTCCAACAAGCTGGGCAAGCTGACAATGATCGAGGCCCACATGTTCCGCAACACGCCGCACAACAAGCCGCAGTGGGCGCGCCCGGTCTATCCCGACATGAACCCGGAGAACATCCTCTGGAACCAGTTTCTGGGCGAGGCGCCGAAGCGCGACTTCGACGCCAACCGCTACATCAACTGGCGCTTCTTCTGGGACTATTCGGGCGGCAACTTCTACGAGAACATGTGCCATCAACTGGCGTTCTGGTACAAGGCTCTGAACCTGCAGATCCCGAAGTCCGTGACCACCACGGGCGGCGTGTACCTGTGGAAGGACGGGCGCGAAGTGCCGGACACGATGAACGTGTCGATGGAGCATCCCGAGGAGATCCTGTTCACCTGGGCGTCGGGCTTCGGCAACAACCAACTCGGCGTGGCCGAGCATGTTCTGGGCACCGATGCCACGATCCAGAAGTCGCAGCAGATCCGCCTCACGCCGCAGAAGGTGAACCGCCCGAAGGATGAAGAAGTGCTGGGGCAATCGCGCACCGAGCCGCGGGCGCACATGCAGAACTTCCTCGATTCGATCCGCGCCAACAAGGAGCCGAACTGCTCTGTCGATCTCGGCTTCCGCGTGTCGATCGCCTGCCGCATGGCGGTGGAGAGCTACCGGCAGCAGCGGCAGGTGAAGTGGGACGCGGCGAAGGAAGAGATCGTCTAGGCGCGCATGAACTTCGAATTCAGCGAGGAACAGGAGCACCTGCGCAAGAGCGTGCGGGACTTTGCCACGCAAGAGGTGGCGCCACACGTGATGGAGTGGGACGAGGCGCAGGAGTTCCCCACCGAGGCGATCCGCAAGTGCGGCGAGTTGGGCTATATGGGCTCGATCTTCCCCGAGCAGTACGGCGGGGCGGGGCTGAGCTACATTGACTACGCGATCATCGTGGAGGAACTGGCGCGGGTGGATCCGTCGGTAGGCCTGATTGTGGCCGCGCACACGTCGCTGTGCTCGAACCACATCTATCTGGCGGGCGATGAGGCGCAGAAGCAGAAGTACCTGACGAAGCTGGCCACGGGGGAGTGGATCGGCTGCTGGTCGCTGACGGAGCCTGAGGCCGGGTCGGACGCCGCGGGCACGCGCAGTGTGGCTGTGCGCGACGGCGACGGCTGGATCGTGAACGGCAGCAAGACGTTCACCACCAATGCGCACAATGCCGATGTGTGCGTGGCGATGGCGGTGACGGACAGGGCCTCGTCGCAGCGGGGGATCTCGGCGTTCCTGTTCGAGAAGGGCATGGCGGGATTCCGGCTGGGGAAGAAAGAGAACAAGATGGGGTTCCGGGCGAGCTCGACCGGAGAGGTGTTGTTCGAGAACTGCCGGCTGGCGGGCGCGCAGTTGTTGGGCAAGGAAGGCGAAGGCTTCGTGGACAGCTTGCGGACGCTCGATGGAGGGCGCATCTCGATTGCGGCGCTGTCGATCGGCATCGCGCAAGGGGCCTACGAAGCGGCGCTGCGCTATGCCCGGCAGCGGAAGCAGTTCGGGCGGTTCATCTCGGAGTTTCAGGCGATTCAGCACAAACTGGCGGACATGGCGACGTCGCTCGAGGCGTCGCGGCTGCTGACCTACAAGGCCGCGGCGCGCAAGGATGCGGGGCTGCGGGTGACCAGCGAGTCGGCGATGGCGAAGCTGTTCGCCAGCGAAGCGGCGGTGTCGATCTGCAACGAGGCGCTGCAGATCCATGGCGGCTACGGCTTCATCAAAGACTACCCGGTGGAGAAGTTCTACCGCGACGTGAAGCTGATGACGATCGGGGAAGGCACGAGCGAGATCCAAAGGCTGGTCATCGCGCGGCAGTTGCTGAACGTCTGATGCAGGCCGAGCGCATTCTTGCCGGGGACGTGCGTGCGCTGGCGCGGGCGGCGACGGCGGTGGAGAACCATACGGCGGAAGCCGAAGCGCTGCTGGCGGAGTTGTACCCGCGTACGGGGCGGGCGACGATCATCGGCGTGACAGGGCCTCCGGGGGTGGGCAAGAGCACGCTGGTGGATCAACTGACGCGGGCCCTGCGCGCCGAGGGCAAGACCGTGGGAATCCTCGCGGTGGACCCATCGAGCCCGTTTTCGGGAGGGGCGATTCTGGGGGACCGCATCCGGATGCAGCAGCACCACGCCGACGGCGGGGTGTTCATCCGGTCGATGGCGACGCGCGGGCAGATGGGCGGCCTGGCGAGGGGAACGCTGGAGATGGCGTTGCTGCTGGATGCGGCGGGGCGGGAAGCGATCCTCATCGAGACGGTGGGCGTGGGGCAGGACGAAGTGGAGATTGCGCGGCTGGCGGATGTGACGCTGGTGGTGCTGGTGCCGGGGATGGGGGACGACGTGCAGGCGATCAAGGCGGGGATCATGGAGATCGCCGATGTGTTCGCGATCAACAAGTCGGACCAGGCGGGGGCGGAGCGGCTGGAGCAGGAGTTGCGGGCGATGCTGCTGCTCGCTTCGGACCATGGGCGGATGGAGACGCCGATTGTGAAGACGGTGGCGAGCGAGGGGAAGGGGATCGGAGAACTGCTGGCGGCGGTGCGGTCTGTTAAGGATAAGAAGATCCGAAATTCGGAAAGCTTGTGGATGGCGCGGCTGCGCGAGATGTTGCGGGAGCGGTTGCTCGAGCGGATGCCGGCGGAGGCGTTGCGGGATGGGGCCGAGGCAGTGGCTGCGAGGCGGGCCAATCCCTATGAAGTGGTAGGGGAGTGGCTGCGGCGCTGGTATCCGGACCGGGGTTGAGGCACACTTCGCCCGTGGCGTGTTTCGGGATTCGATTGTCAGAGAGCGACCGCGGCTGTGGGAGATGTGCGAAGGGGAGGTTCACTCCTCTTCGTCGGGTTCGTTTTGTTCGTCGTCTTCTTCGTCTTCGTCGGGTTCGTGCGGGGTGAAGGGGCTGGAGTCGAAGCCGAACATCATACGCTCAATGACCTTGACCCGGGAATCGACGTTGCGGGCGAGGTCTTCTTCTTCGGGCAGCTCGGGCTCGGGTTGAGGCGGCTTGTTCTTGCGCAGGGCGATGAGCATTTTGAGGGCGCTGTCGAATTGGTGTTTGAAGTGCTTTTCGTAGCGCAGACAGAGCTGCAGGGATTTGCCTTCTTCGGCGAGTTTCTCGAAAGCCTCGGACATGTCTTCGGCGGCGCGGGACT
>JAEUQG010000455.1 GCA_016789755.1 Bryobacterales bacterium | reverse complement strand
CTATTTTCAGGTGAAACGGGCGCTGGTGGCGCACAACACGATGGTGGATTGCACGGAACCGGTGGTGGTGGGGTATTCGGCGGGAGAAGAGACGTCGCTTGCTCCGGAGGACTGCCTGTTTGCGGAGAATGCGGCGACGGGGGAGGCTCGGGTGATGGATGAGAAGGCTCGCGTGCGATGGCAGGGGAATCGCTTTGCGGCGCCGGACTTACAGGCGGTGGCGCAACCTTCCCGGCGGACAGCGAAGAATACGGGGTGCTCATGGCGAAGCTAGGATGGGTGGTTGCTGCAGTGGTGCTGGTGCTGGTGCTGATCGGGCAGGAGCGTCCGGCGGGCTTTGAAGCCGAGCCTGGGGGCACGGCGGAAGAAGCGATGTGGGAAGTGCTGGTGTTGATGGGCGTGGGGGATGCGAAGGCGGCGGAGTGGAATGGATCGGTACGAGTGGAAGGTGGGGAGTTGCTGGAGATGGAGGGGTATCGCTTTGAGTTGCCGGACCGCATGCTGCCGCAGGGCGGATGGCGGATGACGACGAATGTGGAACGCGTGACGCGGGTGCAAGGGCGGGAGCAGAAGTTGCTGCCGAAGGGCGTGTTGTTGCGGGGCACGGGGCAACGTGTTGCGGTATCGACTGCGCAGGGGGACTGCGTGGCCGAGCCTTTCCCAATGACGCCGGGGGAACCGTTGCGATGCCTGGGTGGACGGATGGAGGTGCATCGCGTGCCGGCGGCCACGGACTTGAGCGGGACAGAACTGCGGCAGCACGATTTCCCTTCGATCGGCGCGGGCGTGGACGGATCGTTGTGGGCGACGTGGCTGAGCTATCACGACCGGCAGGAGGAACTGAATTTCCGGCGGTTTTCGAAAGGGCGCTGGACGCGGCTGATTCCGGTGGGGCGGGCATCGGCGGATTTGTGGCGGCCGCATGCGGTGACGGATGACAAGGGGCAGCCGTGGCTGGTGTGGGCGGAGCAGAAGGACGGCAATTGGGACATCTACGCGATGGGGTGGGAAGGGAATGCTTGGGGGGATCGCGTGCGGTTGAGCCGCGGGGTGCTGCCGGACATCGAGCCGCATGTGTCTCGGGCGGGCGACGGCACGGTGTATGTGGTTTGGCAGGCGATGCAGGGGCGCTGGTCGCAGGTGCGGATGGCGTTTCGGAAGAACGGGGTGTGGAGCGAGCCGCTGGCGGTGACGTCCGATGAAGCGAATCATTGGGAGCCGGCGGTGGCGGCGGGTAAAGATGGGCGGGCATGGATCGCGTGGGACCGGTATGGGACGAGCTATGACGTGGAGGCTCGGAGCTATGTGGTGGGATCGGGCTTCACGGCGGTGCGGAGTGTGGCGGCCAGTGACCGGATGGAGGCGTATGCGTCGGTGGCGGTGGATGCGCAGGGGCGGCCGTGGATTGCATGGGAAACGGGCGGGGCGAACTGGGGGAAGGATACGGGTCCGCTCAGCCCGCGGCAGAACGGATCGGTGTTGGGAGACGGGCGGGAAGTGGAAGTCGTGTGTCTGGATGGGGGCGAGTGGAAGACGCCGGGGCCGGTGCGGTTCGGGGATGCGTTGGAATTGGGAGCGAACGAGACGAGCCGGCCGTTACTGTATGCATCGGGCGACGGGGTGTGGATGACGTTCAAGCGGCGCTACAGCCGGATGGCGCGCAATCCATCGACGCATTGGGAGACGTTTCTAACTCGGGTGGAGGGAGACGGTTGGATGCAGCCGGTGTTGCTGCCGCGCAGTGCCGCACGTAAGAGCACGCGGATGGCGTTGGCTGAGGCGGGCGGGAGATTGTGGCTGTTCTGGAGTTCGGAAGGGCGGCAATACGGCTTCATGAGCAGGCCGCGGGCGCACCGTGTGATTGCGGGTTCCGTGCCGATGCCAGGAGCGTCGGTGGCGGCGCGGTTGCGGCCCTACCAGGCGGGTGCGGCGCCGAGCAAGCAGGTGCATGCGGACGAAGCCGGGGATTTGCGGGCGATTCGCGAGTACAGGGTGAAGCTGGGGAAGGAGACGTTGCGCATCGTGCGCGGCGATCTGCACAGGCACACGGAGTTGTCGCAGGATCAGGGCGGGTATCAGGATGGCTCGCTGCCGGAGTTTTACCGCTACATGATCGATGCGGCGGGGATGGATTTCGGCGCGTCGACGGATCATCAGGCGGGCGGGATCGACTACTGGAATTTCATGACGCTGAAGATGGCGGACATGTATCACTTTCCAGAGCGGTTCGTGCCGTTGTATGGGTATGAGCGCAATCTGGGTTTTCCGCACGGGCACCGGAACATTCTGCACACGCGGCGCGAGTATCCGATTGTGCCGTTTTTCCAGCGTCCTGACGACAAGTTTTTGCTGCCGGATTTACCCGATGGGGAGTTGCTGACCTTCAACAGCAATTCTTATGGCGGGGGAATCGAGAACGATACGAAGCTGCTGTACGAGGAGTTGCGGAAGAGCGGGGGGATGGCGATTCCGCATACCTCGGGGAGCGCGGGGATGGGGACGGATTGGCGGGATAACGATGAGGCGCTGGAGCCGCTGGTGGAGATTTATCAAGGGGACCGGCACAATTACGAACATCAGGGGGCTCCGAGGGGAGTGAAGGAGGGAGAGGAGAAAAAGGCGATCGGCGGATTCCAGGCGGCGGGGATGGTGTGGAATGCGTGGAAGAAGGGGTACAAGCTGGGGGTGATTGCGAGTTCGGATCATTTCTCGACGCATGTTTCGTATGCGATGGTGTACACGCCGGCGCAGGAGCGGGGGGCGATTTTCGAGGCGATGAAGAAGCGGCACGCCTATGGGGCGACGGACAACATCGTGCTGGAGTTTCGGATGGGAGAACATTTCATGGGCGATGTGTTTCGGGCGGAGAAGGTGGCGCCTCTGCGGGTGAAGGCTCGGGGGACGGGGCCGGTGGCGGCGGTGCATATCATTCGGGACGGGGTGTATGTACACAAGGCGGCGCCGGGGACGCGGGAGGTGAATCTGGAGTACGTGGACCGGGAGGCGGGGCGGGGGGAACATTGGTATTACGTGCGGATTGAGCAGGCGGATGGGGAGTTGGCGTGGTCGAGCCCGATTTGGATTACTTACCGTTGAACCAATCGGTGATACGTTCGGCATATTCGCGGGGACGAACGACGGGCGCGGCGACGTGCGGCGCTTGGGGCACTTCCCACAACTGAGTCATGGTGGGATTGGCGGCGTGCAGGGCGCGGGAGTGGCTAAGGGTGATATTTTCGTCGGATGTGCCGTGGATGAGCAGAACGGGCACGGTGGTGCGGCGGATGGAATCGAGCGGGGAGACGGATCTGAGATCGATGCCGTGACGGAGCCTTGTATACAGGAACGCGGGCTCAAGGATGGGGAAGAGTGCGAATCGGGAAACGGGGCGGATGCCAAGGATGCCGCCGAGGCGGTCATAGGCTACATCGCGAAACGTGGAGAAGGGGCTGTCGGCAACGATCGCGCGGAAGGGGGTACCGGGGCCGGTGGTTTGGAGGAGGTTGGATGCACCCATGGAATGGCCGACGGCATAGAGCGCGGTGACCTTGGTTTGTTCGCTGAGGAACGCTGCCCAGCGGTGCAGGTCAGCGGTTTCGCGGATACCGTAGGTCATGATAACGCCGCCGCTTTCGCCGTGGGCGCGCCTGTCGGGAGTGAGGATGGTGTAGCCGCGAGCGAGGAGAATACGGGCATCGCCGAGCGTGCCATGGCGGCTGTCGGCCACGCCGTGCAATGTGATTGCGACTCTGCTGTTCGGCGTGCGCAGGCGGAAGAGCCACGCACGGAGCGTTGCACCGTCGCCGGCAGTGATTTCGACGGGCTTCCAGTAAGCGGCGGTTTGGCGGGCAATGGAGTCAGCGAGGTTGGAGTTGGGAGCGGTGGAATTGCGGAGGGACATGGATGCCTCCTTCGCCGAGCACAGCGGCGGCGGCGCAGCACAGCATCAGCAGGATGGTGGCGAGTGCGATGCGGACGGTGGTTTTGGACACGGGCGTCAGGCTTTGCCGCGTTTGTAGGGGCTCGAGAGGAACTGGCGGGATTGGCGTGCGGCGTCGGAATCGGGGGCGATGGCGATGGCCTGGCGATAGGCGGCGAGGGCATCGTTGCGATTCTGCTTCATGTCGTAGCATTGGCCAAGGCGGAGGTAGGTCATGGAACTGGTGTTCAAGTCCAGATCCTTAGCCTTGGCGGCGGCTAATCGCAGTTCCTGGATGGCGATGTCGTAATCGCGATACCAGAACAGCAGGGTTCCGCGGGCGTAGTTGATTTTTTCGGCGGGCATGGCCTGCAGGCCGGTGGTATTCGCCTTCTTCAATTCATCGAGCTCGCGGAGTGCGGCGAGGGCGCTCTGCTTGTCGCCAAGGTCGCCGTACATCTGGACCATTTCGAGACGCAGCAGGTAGTTGCGCGGGTAGCGTGTGAGGAGGTCCTTGATGAGGGGGATGGCGTCGGCGGGGCGGCGCTCGCGGCGGTAGACCACTCCGAGCAGCACCTTGGCGTCGGTGCTGTTGAGCTTGCCTTCGCGAGCCACCAGTTGGAGCGTCTTGATGCCTTCCTCTTTGTTGCCGCGGAAGCCGATGATGAAGCCGAGGATTTTGTAGCTCCAGGGGAGGCTGCCGACGACGTAATCGTGAAGGCCCTGGACGAGCCGGGCGTCGATGCGGGCGGGTTCGAGGTCGGTTACCTTGTTGTGCAGTTTGCGCGAGTTGGTGATATCGCGGAGAGCGTCGGTCCAGGCCTTTTTGACGAGGAAATTGTAGTTGCCGCGGAGGCCGAGGGCGACCCCTTGCAGGTACATGGCGTCGGTGTCTTTGGGGTTTCGGGATAGGGCTGCGTTGGTCAGCTCCATCGATTTGCTTATGGCCTGCTCAAAGCGCTGCTGGTCTGCGAGGGAGGGTTTCAGTTTCTCGCGGCGGAGGAAGGGATTGGCGCCACTGACGAGTTCGCTTTCGAGTGCGCCGCTGCGCAGCATCTCGCGGTAGAGGATGGCATGGGCTAGGTGGTTATGCGACTCGGCGTCTTCGGCGTTGGCCTGGACAGCGGTTTGGAAGACCTGGATGGCCTGATCGAATTCGAGGTTGTAGAAATGCTGGTAGCCCTTGCCGGCCGGCGATTGGGCGGCGAGGGGGAGGCATCCCAGTAGGAAGAGAAACAGCACGCTTCTTCGATTGTAGCGGCGCGGCTATTCGGAGGCGGCGACGGCGGCCTCGACTTCGGCCTGGTACTGCTGCAGCAGGGTTTCGTTCTCGGCTTCAAAGCGAAGGACGAGAATGGGCTGCGTGTTGGAGGCTCGCACCAGACCCCAGCCTTTCTCAAAGAGCACGCGGACACCGTCGACTTCAATGACGGGGCGGCGGGAGCGGAAATGGGCGGCGACCTTGGAGACGATCTCGAATTTCTTCTCTTCGGGGCAATCGTGGCGGATCTCGGGGGTGGCGACCATTTTGGGCAGGCCGGCGAGTTGCGCGGAGAGGGGCTGGCCGGAGGCGGCGACGATTTCGATGAGGCGGCAGGCGGCGTAGAGGGCGTCGTCGAAGCCGAGGTAACGGTCGGCGAAGAACATGTGGCCGCTCATTTCGCCGGCGAGTTCGGCGTGCTCCTCTTTCATCTTGGCTTTGATGAGGGAGTGGCCGGTCTTGTACATGATGGGGTTGCCGCCGAGGCGCTTCAGTTCGTCGTACATGACCTGGGAGCATTTCACTTCGCCGATGAAGGTGGCTCCGGGCTTGCGGGTGAGGATCTCGCGGGCGTAGATGAGCATGAGCTGATCGCCCCAGACGACGGCGCCATTTTCATCGACGGCGCCGATGCGGTCGGAGTCGCCATCGAAGGCGATGCCGAGTTCGGCGCGATGCTGCGCGACGGCGGCCTTTGCGTGTTCGAGGTTCTTTTCGACCGTAGGGTCAGGGTGGTGGTTCGGGAAGTTGCCGTCCATGTCGAAGTACAACTCGACGGGATCGGCATTGAGTCGCGAAAAGAGGGCGTGCAGGGTGGGGCCGGCCGTGCCGTTGCCGGCGTCGAGGACCACTTTCACGCGGCGGGTGAACTGGAACTGGGAGGCGACGTTGTCGACATAGGGGGACATGACATCGGCTGAGGTGAGCGATCCGGCGCCTTGTTCGAAGTCGGATGTTTCGATGAGGCGGCGCAGGTGCTGGATGGATTCGCCGAAGATGGTGCTCTTGCCGTGCATCACCTTGAAGCCGTTGTAATCGGATGGATTGTGGCTGCCGGTGATCATCACGCCGCCGGCGGCGTGGAGATGAAAGACGGAGAAGTAGAGCAGGGGAGTGGGGACGACTCCGATGTCAGTGACGTTCACGCCGGTGGAAAGGATGCCTTTCACCATGGCGTCGCGGAGGCGGCCGCCGCTGAGGCGGCAATCGCGGCCGAGGTTGATCTGCGTTTCGCCGTTGCGGCGGAAGTAGGTGCCGATGCCGCGGCCGAGGAGTTCGATGCCTTCGGAGGGCAGGTCGACATCGGCGACGCCGCGGATGTCGTATTCACGGAAGATAGTCGGGCTGAGCATGGTGGCGCAGTTACAGCCACTCCTTGTATAGCTCGACGATCTTGCGGGTCATTTCTGTCTCTTCGGGGGTGTTGTTTTCGAGCGGGGGACGGACGGGGCCGCCTTTGAGTCCGATGAGGTCCATCATGGTTTTCATGATGGAGACTTCGTACCCGCGTTTGCGTTCGCGGAGGGCGTAGAGGGGATGGACGAACTTGTCGACGAGTTTGTTGAGGTTGACGAAATCCTGGGCGATGCCGAGGCGGGCCATTTCGAGCGACAAGCGCGGGGCGACGTTGGAGATGGAGGACGTGTAGCCTTGGACGCCGATGGAGAAGTAGGGGGTGATGCAATCGTCGCCGAGGCCGCCGAGCCAGGCGAGGCGGTTGCCGAGTTTGGACATGATTTTCTGATAGCGGCGGGCGTCGCCCTGGCCGTCCTTCCAGATGGAAAGGGTGGGGACTTTGTCGGCGAGGCGAGCGACCATGTCGGGGGTGAACACGGCCCAATCGCGGCTGTAGATGGCGAGCGGCAAGCCGGTGGCGCGGCCCACTTCGGCGTAGTAATCGTAGAGGCCTTCGGCGGGGGCGTTGGTGTAATAGGGCGGCATGACGAGGAGTCCGTCGGCGCCGGCCTTTTCCATCTCGCGGGCCATGTCGGCGGCGATGCGTGCGTTGTAACCGACTCCGCCGATGACGGGCATTTTGCCGTCGGTGACGGCGACGGTGCGGCGCACGACCTCGACGTTTTCGCCGGGCGTCATGGAGTACATTTCTCCGGTGCCGCCGGCCGCCACGAGCGAGCAAAACGGGTGCTTGATCATGTCGAGTACGTTGTACTCAAGCGCTTCGAGGTCGAGCGAGAGATCGTCCTTCTTAAACGGGGTAATGGGGAATCCGACAACACCCTTCAATTTGTCACGCAACATGGGAACTCCATTCGATGGCTTATTTGGGGGCCAGCGCGCTGTGCTTGCGGCCGTAGAGATTGTAGATGAACAGTCCGATGATCAGCCAGCAGAAGAACCAGACCCAGGTTTGCAGGGGCAGGCTGAGCATGAGGATAAAACAGAACACGATGGAAAGGATGGGAACCAGCGGAACCAGCGGGACGCGGAAGCCACGCGGGCGATGGGGCTGCTTTTTACGCAGCACGAGCACGCCGGCCGAGACCATGGCGAAGGCAAAGAGGGTGCCGATGTTGCTCAGGTCGGCGAAGGTGGCGATGTCCCAGATGCCGGCCGGGAGGCCGACGGCGAATCCGGCGATCCAGGTGCTGATGTGCGGGGTTTGGTATTTCGGATGGACCTTCGAGAAGTAGCCTGGCAGCAGGCCGTCGCGCGACATGGCGAACCAGACGCGGGCCTGGCCGTATTGGAAAACGAGGAGGGAACTGAGCATGCCGCCGAGCGCGCCGGTGGTGACCAGGGCTCGGATGTTATCCATGCCGATGTATTCGAGCGCTTTGGCTACAGGGGCCGGGTTGTTGAGCGTCTTCCAGTTCATCACTCCGGTGAGGACCAGCGATACTGCGACGTAGAGGACTGTGCAGATGAGCAGGCTGACGATGATGCCGAAAGGGAGGTCGCGCTGCGGGCGGCGGCATTCCTCGGCGGCGGTGGAGACCGAGTCGAAGCCGATGTAGGTGAAGAATACGATGGCGCCGCCGGTGAGAACTCCGGAGAAGCCATTCGGGAAGAATGGCACCCAATTTTCGGTTTTGACGGACTTGGAGGCGGCGAAGACGAACAAGAGGATGGCGGCGATTTTGATAATCACCATGATGTTGTTGGCGCGCGTGGATTCCTGGACGCCGCGCACCAGCAGGGCGGTGAGCGCCATGAGGATGAGGAAAGCGGGGAGGTTGAAGATGCTGCCGGTGGCCTGGCCGCCGATGAACATGGGCTCGGAGAGGGCTTTGGGCAGATGGACTCCGAACAAAGCATCGAGGATATCGTTGAAGTAGGCGGAGAAGCCGACGGCGACGGCCATGTTGGAGACAGCGTATTCGAGGATGAGGTCCCAGCCGAGGATCCAGGCGACGATCTCGCCGAGGGTGGCGTAGGAATAGGTATAGGCGCCGCCGGCGATGGGGATCATGGAAGCGAGTTCGGCGTAGCATAGGCCGGCGAGGGCGCAGACGAAAGCGACGAGGGTGAAGGAAAGAGCGATACCGGGGCCTGCGCCGGGACGTCCGATGGTGGATACGGAATCGGCGCCATGGCGAAGCAATTCGAGCACAGGGGCGTTCATGATGGAAGGAACGCTGAGTGTTTCGCCGGCGGCGGCGGTGCCGGTGAGGATGAAAATGCCGGAGCCAATGACTGCGCCGATGCCCAGGGCGACGAGACTCCAGGGACCCAGCGTGCGGCTGAGCCGTTTGCCGGGCACTTCGCTGGCGGCAATGAGGTCGTCGATGGACTTAGTGCGCAGGTATTGGCCCATGGAAATTGGGGACGCGGCGGAGGGCTGCTCCGCCGCGCGACGGGAAGGATGTTCGAGCTTTAGCGCTTCCGCTGACCCTTGACCATCTTCTGGACCTTTTTCTTCATGGAGCCGCGGGAGACGCCCTGGGCTCGCTTGGCGGCGGGGGCTGCCTTTTTGCGGGCGGCGCGCTTGGCCTCTTTGCGTTCGGTTTTGTCGGTGATGTGTTTCGTGTTCATGCTTATTCGGTTATTCCTGCGTATTTCGCTATCAATTTTTTCAGACCGTGGCCGGGAAAGCTGACGGTCAGTTTCGCGTCGGGACCTTCGCCTTCGATGCGCACGATGGTGCCCTTGCCCAACGTGGGGTGGCGGATAGTGGCTCCGGCGGAGATCTTCGATTTCGGTTTTTGGGGCTGCGGGGCCTGTTTGGCGGCAGCGCTAGGAGAAGGGGGACGCACGGGGGCCGCTTGCTGCGGCGCGCGGGGTGCGGCGCCGGCGGTCTGCGCGGGAAGGTTCACGGGCAGATTGCGGTCCTTAAAGAATTGGGCGACGTTCTCCACAGAGTTGTACGTCTTTCCAGTGTAGAGATTTTTGCGTACGGTGTGGCGGACCTCGAACTGTTCGCTGAAGAGATCGACTTCGCGGGCCGAGGGGCTGCCGCCCATTTTGTGCACCAGTTGAGGCGGGATTTCACGCAGGAATCGGCTGGCGATGGATGGCTCTGGAGGGGAACCGCCCCAGCGGCGGCGCATACGTGCCCAGGTGAGGTACAGCATTTTCTCGGCGCGGGTCATGCCGACGTAGCAGAGGCGGCGCTCTTCTTCGAGCATGGATTCGGAATCGCGCGAGCGCTGGTGGGGGAACAAGCCTTCTTCCATGCCTGCGAGAAAGACGACGGGGAATTCGAGGCCTTTGGCGTTGTGGATGGTGAGGAGTGAGACTTGCGATTGTTCGTCGACGGAATCGGCGTCGGAGACGAGAGCGGCATGGTCGAGGAAATCCGAGAGCGTCTCGCCGCGCTCGGCGGCTTCGGCGGCGGCGTTGAGAAGCTCGTTGACGTTCTCGAGGCGCGTCTGGGCCTCTTCGCTGCGGTCGAGTTCGAGCATCTTGCGGTAGCCCGATTGTTCGAGGACGGTATCGAGGAGTTCGCTGACGGTCTTATCGGAAAAGGACCGTAGATAGAGGATGAGGTCCCGGAATCCCTTGAGGGAGGATGTGGCGCGGGCGCCGAGTTCGTTCGATTCGACGAATTGGCCAAGCGATTCCCAGATGCTGATTTTTTGTTCGTTGGCCGCCTGTTCGAGGGCCTCGATGGTGCTCTTGCCGATGCCGCGGGCCGGGGTATTGATGACGCGCAGGAGACTGACGTTGTCGGTGGGGGTGAGCAGGATGCGGAGGTAGGCCAGCGTGTCCTTGATTTCGGCGCGCTGGTAGAAGCTGAAGCCGCCGACGATGATGTACTTGCGCTTGTAGCGGCGGAGGGCCTCTTCAATCTGACGCGACTGAGAGTTGGTGCGGTAGAGGACGGCGACGCGCGTTTTGGGCTCGGTGCGGATGACCTTCTCGATCATGTCGGCGATGAAGAGGGCTTCGTTTTCCGAATCCATTGCTTCGTAGACGGTGATGAGGTCGCCCTTGGCGCCGGCGGTCCAGAGGGTCTTGCCCTTGCGGGCTTTGTTGTTGGCGACGACCGCGCCGGCGCCTTCGAGGATGTGTTTGGTGGAGCGGTAGTTCTGCTCGAGGCGGACGACTTTGGCGCGGGGGAAATCTTTTTCGAAGTCGAGGATGTTGCGGATGTCGGCGCCGCGCCAGGAGTAGATGGATTGATCTTCGTCGCCGACGACGCAGACATTGCCGCGGACCCCGCCGAGCAGGAGCATCAACTCGTATTGCGAGCGGTTAGTATCCTGATACTCGTCGATCATCAGGTATTGAATGCGCTCATTCCAGGCGGCGCGGGTTTGATAGTCGTGCTGGAGGAGGCGGACGGACTCCAGCAGGAGGTCGTCGAAATCGAGAGCGTTAGCGGCGCGGAGACGGGTTTCGTAATTCTCGTAAAGGACGGCGACGCGGGTGGCCACGGGGTCGGCGGCCGAGGCTTTCATCTCATCGGGGGAGACTTTGTCGCTCTTGGCCTTGCTGATCATGGAGAGAGCGGCGCGCGGTTCAGGATTCTTGGCCTCGAAACCGAGTTGCCGATAGATGGATTTAAGAGTGGAAACCTGGTCGTCGTCGTCGTAGATGGTGAAGTTGCGGGTGAAGCCAGGGCGGATATCGGCGAGGCGGTCTCCGTGACGGCGGAGAAGGCGTACGCAGAAGGAATGGAAGGTGGCGACGGTGGGGGCTTCCGTGATGCGCGCGCCAGAGAGGAGGGCTTTGACCCGGTTGCGCATTTCTTCGGCGGCTTTGTTGGTGAAGGTGACGGCGAGGATAGCCCACGGCGGGACACCGCGTTCGCAGATCATGTGTGCGATGCGGTGGGTAATGACCCGGGTTTTTCCGCTGCCGGCGCCGGCCAGGATGAGCAGAGGCCCGTCGAGGTGGCGTACGGCATCGGCTTGCTGGGGATTCATCCCCGCGAGGAAATCCATGATGTTGTTTGGGAACGCCGAAGGATCGAGCGGTCTCTTGCTATTGTGACATATCGGGATGGATTTGTTCGAGGGCGGATGGAGCGTGGGCGGCTCAGCGGGCAAAGTATCCCGGGCGTGTGCGGGACCTGGCTCCGGGCTTTTTGACGCGCACGGTGATCTTACGCCAGGCGCCGTTGAAATCCTGATTCTGCGGGGAATAGCTCAAGGAGTAGACACTGCGTAACTCTTCGGCAACCTGAGGGTAAACCGGGGAAAGGTCGTCGATGGCGCGGGCGCGGAAGAGCTTTCCCCCGCTGCGGGTGGCGAGGGATTCCATTTGTTCGCGGGCTCGTTTGGCCCAACCGGGGGCAGGAGCGCGGTCAAAGGGGTCGAGGAAGATGGGGTAGATGAGGGCGTTCATGCCCTCGGCGGCGCGCTGCAATTTGTGGAAATTGACGGTGGAGGGCGTGCCGGTGCCGTAGACCTGATTATCGACGCCGTCGGTGATGGCGATGATGGCGTTGCGCTCGCTCGGTTTCTGGCGAAGCTCCTCGGCATAGGCGAGCACCATCGTGTCGTAGACAGGGCTGCCGCCGCCGACTTTGGGGATGAACTGGAGCGAGTTGGGCAGCGCCGCCTTATCCTGGGTGAGCCGGGAAACAACCCAGAACTGATCGTTGGCGAGGGCGTAGACGGCGACTTTATCCTGCGGGCGGGCGACACCGATGAAGTTACGGGCGGCTTCGACCATAGCCTGGCGGTTTTCCCTGGTGCTGCCGCTGAGATCGAGATAGATGGCGAGGTTGAAGGGGACCTCTTCGGCGCCGGCGGCGGTGACTTTTTGCGGGACACCGTCTTCGAGCACCTCGAAATCGCCGGGTTGCAAGCCGGTGATGGGAGCCCCTTTGTCATCGGTGACAGCGACGGTAAGGGCAACCACGCGAACCTCGGAGCGGAATACAGCCACACCGTCGCGCGTCTGCTCCTGCGGGTGCGACGCCGGCGCGCCTGGGGTGGCCGCGGAGACTTTCGAGCCGAGGAGGATGGAATCGAGCACCGCGGGCGCGAGCCACGGCATTTTTACAGGCGCGTCGTCGGGGTAGGGAAGTTCGCTCAAGGCGATCTTCGGTACTGCTCCGCCGCGGACGAAGATCTCTCCGTAGGTGATCTCTTCTGTGTCCAGGCGGTCTTTCAACTGCCATACCTTTTCGTTCTTGTGGATGGATGGTCCGCGTCCGAAGCGGGTTTTCGGGGGGATGGTGACGTTAGGCGGTTCTGTGGCGGTGAAAATCTGAAGGCGGGTTGCGCGCCATGGGGCGGCGAATTCCAATGAGCCCGTCTCGGTCGAGACCTCGCCGCGGAAGATAAGGCCTTGGAGGCGTACATAGCCGTCGCGGGTCAAGGCCGTGAAGGGCACTCCGTAGGGAAGTTCCACTTCGATATCGACTCGCTTGCCGTCAGGCGGCATAACGAGGACGCGCAGGCGGCCTTCGGCGCGGCTGATGGTGAAATCGCCTTGTTGCGCGTCGCCTACCTGGCGTGAGGCCTTGACGATGAGTTTTGCGACGGCAGTGGTGCGGACGGTAATGCCGCCGACGGGGTTGCTGATGTCGACAGGCTGTGCAGTGAGCGGGGCGACACACAGCCAGAGGAATAAAGCCGTCAGCATCTTCACTTAAGACAATAGCATTGCCACGCCGGGCGGGGTGCTTTGTAAAGGGCCCGGTAAAGGTTCTGTTAAGAATGTAAAGCATTGATCGGAAATGGTTTACTTGGTTTTACGAAGTACGTATGATCGAAATTCCGGAGGCATGATGAAACTCAAACGGCAACTGATCCCGATCCTGCTAGGAATCGTCGTGGGGGCAGCGATTGCCGTGGTTTTGACCCGCGACCGGGCGAGCGAAGTGCGGCAAGATGTGGCCAACACGGCGGTAGAAATCGGCAGGCGTTTGCAGCAGAACTCCGGCTGGACGCCGCTCGAACTGGACGTGGTGCTGGCGGAGGCGCGCAAAACCTCGCCACGGGCGATTGCGTGGATGCAGTTGCGCCGCGCAGACAACCGGCTGATCGCGCAGACGGGGATTGAAGAAAGGGCGGCGTTCACCCTGCAATATGTGAAGGCCCGGCATGCCAACCGCAAGGGTGCGGTGAAGGTGGTGGAGCGCGACGGCAAGCGAGTGTTGGTGGAGGCGTTCCCGGTGCGGATTGGTGGCGCAACGGGGGCGTTGCGAGTGCTGAGGGTTGCGCACCGGGCGAAGGTGCCGGGGAGTGTGCCCAACGCGCTGCTGGAGATCGCAGTGTTCCTTGATGACCAGAGCCGGTAGCTGAGCGAGGGCGTAGAACGGCCGGCGCGCGCGTTATCCTAGAAGATGCCGTGGCCACCGCCGTCGATCGCATCCTGGAGTGGCACCAGAACATCCGCTCGCCACATTTGGGGGAGAAACTCCGCCGGCTGTGCGATTCTCCGTTCCGTTTCTATCGCGGCACTTTTCCGCTGTTTGCGGCGGACGTGAAGCGATTCCGGGGAATGGGGATGAGGGGCGGCATCGTCGGCGACGTGCATGCGGAGAACTACGGCGCCTTCCGCGCGGTGACCGGCGAGATCGTGTACGACATCAACGATTTCGATGAAGCCACGAACGGGGACTATGAATGGGACGTGCTGCGGCTGACGGTGAGCCTGATGTTGGCCTCGCTGGGCGAACAGCGGTTCGGGGAGGCGCTAGGCGCCGCGGAAGCAGCGGTGCGCGCATGGCTCGAAGGGATGCGGCGGTGGGGGGAGTACTCCCGAAAGCAGTTTGAGGAATTACCTGAGGCCGCGGAAGTGCGGGAACTGCTGAAAGATTCGAAGGAGAACGCGCGGACGGAGTTTCTGAAGCGAATCGTGAGGCCTGGCCGGGACGGCCAGTTTCAATTTCGCCATGGGGAGGGGTACACACCGATTCCGGAAGCTTTGCCCGCGGTGCGGCGGGCTCTGGCGGGATACCTGGCTGATTGCCTTGCTCCGAAGAACGCCGTTCCATCGCGCTATGTGCTGCAGGACATCGCGGTGCGGGAGGCGGGGACGGGCAGTCTCGGCAGGCACCGCTACGCTATCTTGTTGGACAAAGGTGTGGAGGAGCAGCCGGATTATGCGACGCTGCGGCTGATCGAGTGGAAGCAGTCGCTCGATTCGGCGCTGGATACGCCGCGGCCGCATACGACAAAGGGGCGGGCGGCGCAGGTGTTTCAATACACTGTGCGGGGGCAGCTTTTTCCCAAGCGTTACCTTGGGGTGGCGCAAATGAGCGGGATGCCGATGCAGGGGCGGGAAATCGGATCGAACGATCAGCGGTTTGCGGCGAAGCAGTTCTCCACGCCGGGGAGGTTAGGCAAGGCGGCGGTGATTTTTGGGGGGATTCTGGCGCGGTGTCACCTTCTGATGGCCCGGGGTGAAGATGGTCCACGGGCGATCCCGGGAAACGTGGCCGGTGGAGAAGACCGGTACGTGAACCGGCTGTTAGGGTTCACGGCGCAGTATGCGGCCCAGGTGTGCGACGACCATGCGGAGTTGTTGTCCCGCCGGCAGGAGGTGGAGGACGTATGGCGGCGGTGAGACCGTCGATTGCGGCGCTGACGGCGATCTATGCCAAGTTGGGCAACACAACCTTTGGGGGTGGGGATCCGACGATTGCGGCACTGCAAAGGGAACTTGGGGAGCGTCGCGGTTGGTTGTCGCCGGAGCAGTTCGCGCTGGCGTTTTCGCTGTCGCGGGTAACGCCGGGGACGAACGTGCTGGCCTTTTGCGCAGCTACGGGCTACCAGTTGTGCGGGTGGATGGCGTCTGTGTCGGCGGTGCTTGGGGCGTCGGCGCCGTCGGCGGTACTGGCGGTTTGGCTGACGCTAGGTTTCGAGAGCGCAAAGCGCAACCTGCATACGAACGCCGCGATTATGGCTGTGCTGGCGGCGGTGACTGGCATGATGGTGGCTTCGGCGTTTGCGCTGGCGCGGCCGAGCCTCACTCGCCAGGGATGGCCCCGGGTGTTGCTGCTGAGCGGCGGAACGCTGCTGTTGCGGGAAGCCTGGAATTTCTCGCCGTTGCAGATCATGGCCTTCGCCTGCGCCGTGGGGGCCCTGTGGCTGGAGGATGGGGCACAGTGAATCCGCTGCTGGTTTACCTGTTACTTTTGAAAGCGAATCTGATCAGCTTCAGCGGGCTGGCTTCGCTGCCGATTGTGCATGCCGATTTCGTGCAGACCTATCATGTGCTGACGGAGCGGCAGTTGAACACCGCGGTGGCGGCGGGGCGGTCGGGGCCGGGGCCGGCGGGGATCTACATTGTGTCGGTGGGCTACCTGGCGGCCGGCGCTCCAGGGGCGGTGGCCGGATATCTGGCGGTAATTACGCCGGCATTTCTGGTAATTCCGCTGCTGCGCCTGCTGCACGGGCGTGTTTCGCATCCGCGGTTGCGAAGCGCTATCCGGGCAATTCTGTTGTCCGCCTCGGGTTTACTGCTGTCGGCGAGTATTCCGTTGGGGCGCGATTCGCTGACGGGGTGGTTCGCGGCGGCCGTCGCGGCGGGCTCCTTTGCGCTATTGTCATTTACGAAAGTGGAAACACTATGGGTTATTCTTGCCGCCGCTGCGATGGGTGCGGGATCGGCCTGGATGAGCCTCTAAGACCGCAACATGATTTCACAGACTGACTATTCCGTCGATCAACTGCACGACCTGATTCGCAAGCGGCTGGCGCCTGCTTTCCCGCAATTCCGGCAATGCCGGTCGAGTGAGGAACTGCACGACCACCCGGTCTACCGCCAGTTGGCGGAGGAGATCCGTATGGCGCTGGAGACTCCGCAGTGCGGCGACTACCGGCGTGGGGAAGCGGCGGCGAAGGAGCGCTACCGGTTTGCGGCGTGGAACATCGAGCGCGGCACGCAGTTGCAAGGGCAGTTGGACGCCCTGCGCCACGATCCGTTTTTGCGGGATGCGGACGTGCTGTTGCTGATTGAAACAGATGTGGGGATGGTACGGTCTGGCAATGCCGATGTGGCCCGGACGATGGCCCGCGAACTGGGGATGTGTTATGCCTTCGTGCCATGCTACTTGAGCCTGGTGAAAGGGTCTGGAGTGGAGCGCGATACACCGGGGGAGAACGATCTGGGCTTGCATGGCAACGCCATTCTGAGCCGCTATCCGCTACGCGAGGTGCGAGGGATCGGGCTCGAGAACGGGATCGACAAAATCGCCTCGCGCGAGCAGCGGCTGGGGCGCCAGACGACGATAGCCGGGGTGGTGGACTTTCCGGGGCGGCCTATGGCGGCGGCGGCGGTTCATCTGTGCGCGCAATCGAGCCAGCGGCACAGGATGGAACAGATGCGCTCGATTCTCGATACCATGCCGGCGGACCTGCCGGCGGTGCTGGGCGGCGACTGGAACACGAGCACCTACAACTCCTCACGAGCTTTTCATGCCATTTGCGGCTTCTGGCTGCGCGTGTTCATGGGCGTGGACTATGTGATCCGCAATCACTATCTGTATCCGGACAATCTGTTTGAGCGGGAACTGTTTCGTTTACTGGAGGCGCGCGGATACAACTATCGGGATGCGAATCTGGCGGGCCGCCACACGGTGCTGTACGACATGCGCGACCCGCGCGCGGCGGGGAGTTTAGGCGAATGGGTGCCGGGGTGGTGTTTCCCCTTCATACACTGGTCGCTGCGGAACCATGACGGGCGCTGTCCGCTGAAACTGGACTGGTTTGCGGTGCGCGGGGTGAAGGCGGAGAATCCTGTGATTCTGCATGAGAAGCGGGACGGCTCCCATGTGCCCCTTTCCGATCACGATGCGGTGGGGGCGGATATCCGTTAGGGTTTGGCGGATGACTTGGACGGCGGCATGGACGTATGCTACCTTCCAAGTGTGAAGATGGGGCCCATGGGCAGTGCCGAGCGACGTTTGCGCGCGGCGTGTCTCGCCGTATGGCTCCTGTTTCTCTGGGTCTTTCCGGTCGTGCTGCGGGCGGCGAATTCGCCCGGAGAAGGGCACGCCTGTTGCCGCCGGTCGAAGCATAGCTGCTGCAAAAAGGCGGGCAAAGGGGAGGCGCTGAGCTCGCGAAGTTGCGGGGCTTCTTGCCCGGCTTTGGAGCAATTCCAGCCGGGGCCTGGTTTCGCGGTGGCGGCTGAGGCAGCGTTTGTCCATTCGCACACGGAAGACCGACCGAAGGCAAGAGCGGAAGCGCCTCTATGCCTCAGCCGGCCGATTCATCCCACGCAGTTCCAGCGTCCGCCCCCTATCCTGTAACGCCTTCTTCTTCAGCACCAGAACCAGTCAAGCCAGGAGTGTTATTGACGGACAGACTTGCTTCCACCGTGGAGGCGGTCTGAGATTCCGATCATGAGCGGCATCGGGCACACATTCGGCAAGTTCGCCACTACGTGGTGGCTTGTGGTGTGTCTGTGTGCTCCGCATCTGGCGGCGCTTGCGGGACAAAGCGAGTCCGCGCATGCCTGCTGCCGGAAGAAGAGCAACTGCTGTTGCCGGAACCGCACGGGGAAGGCCTCGGCAATGATCGGAGACCGCAAGGAATGCGCGCGGACGTGCGGGATGGCGGCGGTGGCTGGAAACAAGGCGGGGTTCGTGGAACGGGCGCCGTCTGTCCCTTCGCCTGTGGCGGAAGTTCCCTTCGATGAGGTGAGCCGGACTCTGGCAGGGCTGAGCGCGGTTCTGGACGGTGCCCTGCACCAGCGGCCTCCCCCTGCAATCTGAATCCTTTGGCAACGAGTTTCGGACGCACCGCCCTGAGCAAGCGGTGGGTCCGTGCAGTACGCGATCTGCTGGAAACAAGCATCCTCCCGGCAGGTTATGGGAAGCGCAGCCTGAGCAACTGCGCTTTCCTTGCGTGCTTTTCCTTAGGTTTCAGAAAGGAGTAGTTTCATGTTGATACGCTATCTTATTCTTTTAGTGGGATATGTTGTCGTCTTGACCGCTCAGTCCGATTCGAGTCTCGGACCCCGGGAACGCAAGTTGGCCGATCAGCTCAAGTCGCCCTGCTGCTGGAGCGAGTCTTTATTGGTGCATTCTTCCCCCGAGGCACGGCGGCTACGGGGGGAACTGGTGGAGATGGTGCGGGAAGGGCTAACGGATGAGCAGATTCTTCAGCGATTCGTAAGCGGTCATGGAACCCGGATCTTGCGTGATCCTCCGGGAAAGAACCGGGTGTACTTGAACGTCCTCCCGGTGCTGGCGACACTGTTGGGGCTGGTGGTGGTGGTGCGATGGATCCTGCACGCCCGTGCAACTCCGGCGGCGGTGTGAAGCGTGCGGAGCGGGGTGCAAAACATGCGCTCCAAACTTTCGCGTCTCGATGAAACATCTGCGGTCTCCGGTATCGTCTTTCCAGATGAAGGAATAGATCTCATTGCGATTGCGGTTCATTTTTTCCCGTGCACTCGGAAAAAAAACAGCATACAATGGGGTCGGATTCCCGTAATCCGTACGATCTTTCATAACTGGTCTCGTCGTTCGCTGTTCGTTCTGAGGTTGGCGGCGCGCCAACCCCGTGCAGTTTCCCGGTGGGAGTAATCGAAATTCCCGTTTGCAGGGAGGTGTTCCATGTTCGAGAGTTTGGACGATACCATGAAGCATGATGAGCAGCAGCAAGTTACGCCTGCTGAGCGTTGGACCAAGTATCTAGTCACTGCTGTCGTCACCGTCGCCATCGTCGGCGGGTTGATCTTCAGCATCCGCATGCTTGAATAGCATGCCCATCGCGCCCCAAGGGCGCAACGACAACAAGCAAAGATTTTCTGGGACGGATTGCCGGGCTCGGGGTATGCTCCACTGACTTTTCCCGTGAACAGATGGCAGCGCCGCGCGTGCGGTCAGGCATACTCGAGAGCGGGCAATCCGGCCCGATCCGTGCTGTATTCCGCCCGGCGAGGCGCCCCCCCGGCTTGACTTTTCCACCCTGCCTATTTTATTGTGCAAATTCGCCTTTAGACGCATGCTTCTCTCACAGGGTATCCATGGAGAATTGGGACGCTGACCAGCACAGCGGCTCCCCGCGCATCGACGCTGTCTACGACAGCGAGTTGAAGAGCGTGGATACGGCTGAAGCCGTAGTGGTCGAACTGGCCCAGCAGATGGGGTTCGACGAAGACGAGTTGCACCGGATCGGCATCGCCATGCGCGAGGCCATGGTGAACGCGGTCGTTCATGGCAACAAGTACAGCGGCGTGAAGAAAGTTCGCATGAAGGTTTGGTCGGGGGGGGAGTCGTTGAAGGTGGTAGTGACCGACGAAGGCAGCGGTTTTGAGATTTCGCGAGTTCCCGACCCCCTGGCGAAGGAGAATCTATTGAAGGAATCGGGCCGCGGCATCCTTCTGATGCAGGCCTTCGTCGACGAGTTCCAGGTGCGCCGTCTACAGCCGGTGGGCACGGAAGTGACAATGGTCAAGTACTTGGCTTCGCGGTAGGAGCGGGATGCAGTTTGCATTGCGCGCGATTCCCGCCAGGAGCTACAATGGTCAATCTTTTTTGCAATTCGTAGGAGGATGAGACAGTGAGTGTGAAACTGAGCACCCGCCAGGTTGGCGACGTTACCGTGATCGATGCCGCTGGCCGCATCACTTTGGGGGAAGGCACAAGCGCGCTTCGCGATGCGATTCGCGACTCCCTCGGCGCAGGCCACAAGAAGGTTCTATTGAACCTGGGCGAAGTGAACTACATCGATAGCTCCGGCATCGGTGAGCTGGTCTCCGCCTTTACCACCGTCACCAACCAGGGTGGCCAACTGAAACTTCTCAACCTCAGCAAGCGTATCCAGGATCTGCTGCAGATCACCAAGCTGTACACGGTGTTCGAGGTTCATGACGACGAAGCGGCGGCGATTCGCAGCTTCGCCTAGAGCCTCCTCCAAAAAACCGGTTTGGCAAAGCGCCGCCCGATCCCTTGTGGGAGGGGGCGGCGTTTCTATTGTCAAACGGCCTCGGCAAAACTCAGCCAGGGGTCTTGTTGCGATCTCATCCAATCGAGCAGCGCGGCGCGCAAGGCGGACATGGAGGGGGGAGCGTCGGGGGCCAGATTGCGCAGCTCCTGGGGGTCGGCGGCAAGATCGTAAAACTCCTCGGGGGGGCGGGAGCGCCACAGGCCGACGCGGTTCTGGGCGTGCTCGTCGGTGGCGGCGCGAAGCATCCACTCCCGCCACAGTTCGGGGGGAGGCGTGCGGACGGGATTGCGGGAGTCGGATCCGTCGTTGCCCCGCCACCAGGCGTTGCCGAACATGTTCCAGTGTTTGAGATTGAGGATGTATTTGTGCTGTGCAGTGCGCACGGCCCGTTGTGGAGAATCTGAGCCGGAAACGGAGCCCTTGTTGTGGAGGACGGCGAAGACGTGGTCGCGGTGTTCGGCCGTGCGGCCGGCGAGCACGTTGAGGAAGCTGCGGCCGTCGAGGGAGGCGGGCGCGCCGCCGCAAGCCTCGATCAGTGTGGGCAGCACATCGACGAGGCTGACCAGTGTGCGCGAGACACCTGGTTGGACACGCCCAGGCCAGCGCAGCAGGAGCGGCACGCGGATGCCGGCATCGTAGAGGCTCCATTTGGCGAAGGGCAGCGCTGGCCCGTGGGCGCTGGTGTACACGGTGATGGCCTCCCGTGCCAGCGGCAGGACATCGCCGATCCAGGCATCCATTCCCCGCAAGGCTAAACGGTAGCGGCCCATCCATCGGCGCGTGGCCGGCGTGTCCACGGCGTAGGGTGGGGCCGCCCAGACATCCATTGTGTCACCGGCGAACTCCTCGAGCGGGGGCAGAGACACGACGAGGCAGAAGGGTTTTTCGTGACGCAGGCGGAGATAGCGTTGGACCGAGGACAGTGGCTGATACTCGAAGGGGAAGGCGAGGCGGGGGCCGAACTGCGGGATTCCGGCGAGCGTGACGCGGTAGCCGAGATCGCGGAAGCCATGAGCCCAGGTGAAGCGGAGGTCTCGGCGGGCGAAGCTGAACTCCTCGAAAGCGCCATGCCGCAGCGGATAGAGGCCCGTGAGCAAGCTGCTGAGTGAGGGGGACCCCAATGCTTCGGGAGTAAACGCCGCTTCCATGCGCAGGCCTTGGGCGGCCAAGGCGGCCAGATAGGGCGTGGCGTCTGGGGTCACATGTTCCGCGGCGTGCCCTTCAGATACCAACACGACGATGTTGGGGCGGGAGACGGCCCAAAGGGCTCCGGCGGCTGCCCCGAGGATGGCCCGGCGGCTGAGCACTACAGACCCAAGGCTTTGCGCCATTGGAGAAACTCGGGAAACCACAGCGAGGCGTAGACGCTTTCGCCCGGTTGTGGAGGGAGCGGATAGCGGCGCAACAAATCGCGAGCCCCGGCCTGGTCGCCTGTTTCCCATTTCGCTTTGGCCAGCAGCATGCGGATCTCTTCCGCGCCGCTGGGGGGAGTTTCGGCGTGTAGGGGTTCGAGGACCTGGCGCGCTTGGCGATAGTGCTTGCCGAGGAGAAGCGCATAGGCGAGAACCAACCGTTTCAGCGCGGGGGGAGTGGCGGGGCCGATGGCCTTGCCGATGCGGCTATTCCATTCCTCGGCCGAAGAGCGCGGCTGGGCAAGAAGGGCGGCCAAGCCGGCCTGAGAGGCTGTCGCCGGGGTTCGTGCGCGGCTCAGGGCGAGCCTTGCAGTCTCCGCCGCAGCCGCATCGCCTTGCTGCAATTGCCAAACGGCGAGGTAGCTTTGCATCAGGGCGCCGGTTTCGGTTGACGCCGCGGCTACAGTCTTGCCGGCTTCGAGGGCTTCCTTTTTCCGGCCCGTGAGATAGAGCCAGTGGGCATTGCGCAGATCGGCGAGCGGGTCCTTCAGCGCGCGCCGGGTTTCGAGATAGCGGGAGAAGATCTGATCGGCCGCTTTCGTATCGCCGGCCATGAAGCGGGCCAGAGCGGCTTTGGCGAATTCCAATCCACCGAGGAACTGCGGATCGCGTTTCTGCGCTTCAAGGAAATTGGCCTCTGCTTCGGCGAACTGTCCGAAAAACCAGTGCACTTCGCCGG
>JAEUQG010000449.1 GCA_016789755.1 Bryobacterales bacterium | reverse complement strand
TAGCTGGCGAGGGCGTTTTTCCGCTGGCCGAGGTTGGGGCGCCCGGGGGCTCCCTGGACGTCGCCGACCTGTTCGTAGGCGGCGGCCAATTCGCGGCGGAGGGAGAGATCGGACTGGGCGGCGGCGTGGAGGCTATCGAGGTATTCGAGGCCGGTCTTGACGAGGAGGTCGCGGGCATCGGTGGCTCCGGTGAGCTCGCGGATTTTGGGATCGAGGTCGAAGAGGACGGTGCGGGCGAGCTTGCGGACCTGATCGAAGCGATGGCGGGCCTCGACGGCCTCTCTGCGGGCGATCTGGGCCTGCCAGACAGCGACGCCGGCGCCAGCAATGAGGGACACGACAGCAACGGCGGCGGCGGCCACGGGCAGACGGTGGCGGCGAACGAATTTGGCGACGCGGTAGCGTGCCGATTCGGGTCTGGCGAGGACGGGGCGGTCTTCGAGATAGCGGCCGATGTCTTCGGAGAACTGGGCGACGGAGGCGTAGCGGCGTTCGGGCTCCTTACGGAGGGCCATGAGGATGATGGCATCGAGGTCTGGGGTGACGGCCGGCGGGGGGATGGCATCGACGCAGACGGCCTGGGTGATTTCGGCGGGAGTGTATTTGGCGAGGCCGTGCGGGCGGCGGCCGGTGAGCATTTCGTAGAGGACGGCGCCGAGCGAATAGACGTCGGTGGCGGTGGTGACGCCGTCGCCGCGGATTTGTTCGGGGCTGGCGTAATCGGGGGTGAAGAAGCGCATGCCGGTCATGGTGAGCGCGGCTGAATCGGGGCCTGGTTCGAGGAGTTTGGCGATGCCGAAGTCGAGGAGTTTGACCTCGCCTTCCTCATTGACGAGGATGTTGGAGGGTTTGACATCGCGGTGAATGACCAGGCTGCGGTGGGCGTATTCGATGGCTTCGCAGGCCTTGCGGAAGAGGGCGAGGCGTTGGCGGATGGGGAGGTTGCCGGAGAGGCAATATTCGGTGATGGGCTGGCCGGGGAAGTAGTCCATCACCATGAAGGGATGGCCGTCGGGGGTGATGCCGCCATCGAGGAGGCGGGCGATGTTGGGATGGACGAGGCGGGCGAGGATCTGGCGTTCCTGGCGGAAGCGGGCGACGACATCGTCACCGCCCTGGACGAACTTGATGGCGACGTGGTGGTGGAACTCGCCGTCGTCGCGCTCGCCGAGGTAAACGACGCCCATGCCGCCTTCGCCGATGGGGCGGAGGATGCGGTAGGCGCCGGCGCGGGAGCCTTCGGCAGGGGCGAAGGTGGCGGCGAGCTTGCCGATGGCCTGATCGAAGATTTCGCCGGCATCGGATCCGCAGTCGATGAGGGAGGCGAGCTCGGCGTAGAGCGCGTCGTCGCCGGCGCACTGGAGGCGGAGGAAGGCGTCGCGCTCGGGTGGCGCGAGGTCCATGGCCTGGTGAAACAGATCCTCGACTCGGTCCCTCATAGCTCGAAGATATTTTAAGACAAAATGGGGGAATTGGAGCAGGAAAACGGGGAGAAATATTTTTCGCGGGAGGTGAGTGGATGAGGCTGCGGACTGCCCTGATGAAGATGGAGGAAAGAGAAAATGGGACGCAGTACATGCAGCGTGTGCGATGGAGTATGCCAGTCGATTGCGCTGGTGAAGGAGCCATCGAACTGGCGGGCGCTGCTGGATCCGATGGGGCATTGGAAGGGCCCGGCGGGGGGACACCGGTACCGGATAGGGACGAAGAGCGAGAAGGACAACTGGTGGTCGGTGGCATCCAAAGACGGCTGGGGGGACCCTTGGGATCTGATCGATTTCAATTTCAAGACGCGGAATCCGGAGGAAGTGAACTGGTACCTCTATCATTTTCTCGGTTGCCGGGTGTCGCTGGACCGGAAGAATTTTTCGTTCGACAAGGCGTCGCCGGGGATTTTGTACACGAAGAAAAACCACTATGCGATCCCGATGCCGGCGGCGCCGCCGGCGGTGCCTGTGTCACCGAAGCCGCTGTTCAAGCGCGGGCTGACCTGGTTTGGAGCGGGAGTGCAGGTAGGGGGCATGGGGTTGACGAGCGGGGCGGCGGCGGTGCTGGCGTTCGTGTTCAACCTGGACGATCCGGGCAGCTATTTCTGGCTTGAGGTTCCGACGCGGCGGACCGGTTGGGGGGCGGGAGCTTCGATCGCGGGCATGGCGGTAGTGATCACGGGGCTGTACGATCCCTACACTGTGGCGGAGGCGCCATCGGGCTCTTTCGACTTCGACATTTCGCTGGGGGGGCGGTGGGGGAGTCTGGTGAAGACTGTGGACAAGATCCCGAACACGCGGTATCTGCTGCGTCTGGCGCGGTATATCGGGGGCAATGTGCGCCCGAAGCTCATTGGGGAATCGGCGACGGCGGCGAAGCTGGCGATCAAGGCGGCGGGAATTTCGGTGGACTCGAACGATCTGGAGGTGCACATGCTGGAGATTCCATTTCTTGGGGCAGGGCTGCAGGGGAGCATTTATTACGGGGAGAGCACGTATATTCCGCATGGAGTGCATGTGACGCCGGAGGAGGAGTTCGATTGAGGGAGGGAAGCCGGGAGGCTTGGAGGCACGGGGATTTCGATTAGAAGCCGTACAAGCATGTAGAGGAACTCGTGCGCCACGGCTTAGACCCGGCGCGTGATGCAGGCGAGTTTCAAAAGACCAGCTTTAGTCCTAATTGCGTGATGCGGGCGGGGGCGACGCCGGAGACTTGTCCGAAGGGCGTGGCGGAGTTGGTGGCGGGGAGGCCCGCGGCGACTCCGGCGAATTGGGTGTGGTTGAAGAAGTTGAAGAATTCGGCGCGGAACTGGACGCGGATGCCTTCCGTGATGGGGAAGTTCTTGAAGAGGGACACATCCCAATTGTTCATGCCGGGGCCTTGGATGATGTTGGGGGCGGAGTTGCCGTAGAAGCCGGCGGGCGGGAGGGCGAAGGAGACGGTGGGGTCGAACCAGAAGTTTCCGCTGACGGTGGCGCCGTTGGGCAAGCGGAAGGTTTGGGTCTGGCGCGGGTCGAGGTAGCGGAGGGGGGCGATCCAATCGGGGCGCATGGCGGTTTTGCCGGTGCCGGTGGGATCTCCGGTGAAGGAGAAGGACGGGCTCAAGTACGATCCGCTGGCGAAGTTAGTGATGCCGCTGAGGTCCCAGCCGCCGAAGGCTTTGCCGGCCCAATCGGTGCGCTTGCGGAAGAGGGGCAATTCCCAGACGTAGTTGAAGACGAGCACGTGGGGGCGGTTGAAATCGGCCAAGCCGCGTTCGGCGCGCAGGTTGTAGGCGTTTTGAATGCCGCCGATGGATTGTTCCGTGACGGCGTTGGTGATGACTTTGGACCATGTGTAGGCCATGCCGATGTTGAGTCCGGAGGCCATGCGGCGTTCGAGCGAAGACTGAAAGGCGTGGTAATTACTGGCGCCCTGGGCGGTGAGCCAGGTGATGTCGGAGATGCCGGGATAGGGGCGGAGAGCATCGCGCGGGACGCTGGTTGCGCCGGGGCGGAGACGGGTGCCGAGCACGAGTTCATTGAGATTGACGCCCATGGTGATGTAGCGGGCGAGAGTGGCGACGTAGCGCGCTTCAGCGAGCAGATTGGCGGGGAGTTTGCGCTGGAAGCCGAAGCTGTAGGAGTAGACGGTGGGGGTTTTGACAAGCGGAGCGAAGCTGGTGACGGCGGAGGGGAAGACGGGGCCGGCGCGGCCTGCGGCGGGCTGATCGATGTTGGCATCGAAGAGGGTGGAGCGGACGAGGAAGGGGACGCCGGAGCCGGTGAGGATGGTGCTGCCGTTGCGAATGCGGTCGAAGGTGATGCCGCCGCCGCCGCGGATGGACCAATTGCCTTTGCCGGAGGGGTCCCAGGCGAAGGAGAAGCGGGGTCCGAAATTGTTGTAGCGGGTGGTGTAGACGGCGGGAGGGACACCGCGGAAGAGGCGGTCGAATTCGGGATTGGAAGCGGCGAGGACGCGTCCTTTGGCGCCGGAGGGCCAGCCGTCGCCGGGCAGGGAGAGTCCGTTGACGTAGAAGCCGCCGGCGAAATCGCCGATGCCGGGGACGAGGCTGCCGTCGGCATTGAAGCGCGGGGCTTTGGCGGGGTCGTAGAGATCGGGGCGGAAGGCGATGGTGTTGCGCAGGGCGCTGCCGATGGGAGGGGAGATGACGTAGCGGAGTCCGTATTCGATGGAGAGATTGGGACGGATGCGCCAGTTGTCCTGGGCGTAGAACTCGCTTTGGGTGTAGCGGCCCCAGACGACGGAATCGTCGCTCGATTCGGCGTAGCTTTGGAAGCGGCCGAGTAGGACATCGGCGATGACGTTGCCGCTGGAGATGGCGGAGGAGCGGTTGAAACTGACGGAACCGTTCTGGCGGGGTGCGCCCTGGAGGACATTGGCATTGGCGCGGTAGCGTTCGATCCAGAGGCCGAATTTGAGGGCGTGATTGCCCTTGACCATGCTGAAGTCGTCGCGGAAGAGGAACATGTGGTGGAAGGTTTCGAGATTGGAGCCGACGCCGTAGCCGGTGTAGCCCTGGATGGCGACATCGGGGGCGGTGCCGAAGGCGTTGCCGGGAAAGAGTTCGGTGTAGGTGAGGCCGAGTTTCTGGCGGGTGAAGTTATCGGTGATGGGGAGGTTCTCGATGCGGGTGCCGGACCAGGAGAAGTTGAAGACGTTGACGATGGTGGGGGTGAAGGTGTGGCTGACGTTGGCGGACCAGATGACGCCGCGGCGGTCATTGATGTTGCCGACGATGTTGAGGGCGCTGCCGCTGGAGGTGTCGGCGAGGTCGAAGCCGTCGCGGACGCCGCGGACGAAGATCTGGGTTTTCTGGCCGAGGGTGTAATCGAAGCGGTAGATCTGCTCGTTCTGATTCTGCCGGGCGCGGGTTT
>JAEUQG010000053.1 GCA_016789755.1 Bryobacterales bacterium | reverse complement strand
ACCCACGCACGAGCCCGTGATGACACCCGTGCTTTCGCGTAACTCCGCGGTCCACTCTACGCCGCTATCCTTGACAGCCTCAGCGGCCGCGATCAGGGCGTATTGTGCAAAAGGATCCAGCAGATCGATCTCCTTCGGCGTGAAGTGCAATTGCGGATCATGCCCGCGAATCTGCGCCGCATGCGGGAAACGAACCTGCGGAAAACCCTCCAGCGTCCCGATGGCGCTACGCCCCGCCGTCATCGAATCCCAAAACTCCGCGCGCGATTTGCCGCAGGCGCAATACACACCGATACCCGTCACCGCGACGCGCCGGTTCATTCAGCCCTTCTCCGCAAGCAGCTTCTCGATACCCTCCACAATGTCGGCAATCCCCCGGATGCTCTTTGCCGCATCGTCAGGAATGGAAACATCGAACTCGTTCTCCAGCGCGAACACTATCTGGATGCCATCGAGAGAGTCGATGCCCAACTCCTCGAACGTGCTGGTGGGCGTCATGGACGCGGCTTTCTCCGCACCGTAGTGCTGTGTAGCGGCGATCACGCGGATGACGCGTTCTGCGGTTGTTTCTGGCATAAAAGGTCCGAAACCGTGCACAGATGATAGCCTTGCTCGCGCAGTTCTGGCAACAGGCGGCGCACCGCCTCTACCGTATTCCGCACATCGGGCCGCAAGTTGCGTTCGCGTCCATCGTGCAGCAATAGGATCGCTCCGCTGCGCGATGCCCCCTTCAGCCGCCGGTACACCGCCTTCGCATTCTTCTTCCAATCGAGTCCGTTGCCGCTCCACATCACGCCCGTCAATCCATGCCGCTGCTGTGCTTCCTTTAACCCGAACCAGCGGCATCCATAGGGCGCGCGCAGCCACACCGGCTTTACTCCCGCCACTCCCGCAATCGCATCCTGCGCAATCGCAATCTCGTCTTCGATGAACTGCGGATGGCGCAAATAGAACGGGGAATGCGTGTAGCTGTGATTCCCTAGCTCATGCCCGCGCCGTGCTACTTCTCTGGCAATCTCCGGCAGTCGCTCCACGTTGCGCCCGATGGGAAAGAACGTACACCGGGCCTGGTTTTCCTCCAGCACATCCAGAAGTTCCGGAGTCGATTCGCTCGGCCCATCGTCGAAGGTGACCGCGATCGCTTTACGCGCCGCAGGCCCGCGCCAATGTGACGGCGCCAGCAGCGTGGCACTACGCCCGCGCACTGCATACGCCATCGTGCCGGCCGCAGCGGCAGCCGCGCCCAGCACGCCCAGTTCTGCAATCACTTCTTGTCCGTCCACTTCACACTGTGATCCGCCGTCACCGCGAACGTCTCGTTGGGTGAGATCAAAGTGAAAAACGACCACGGCCCCGGAATCCACGGGTAGCGTTCAATCACCGCTTCATTCACTTCCACGCCGAGCCCCGGCTTCACGCCCACAATCAGTTGCCCCTCCACAATCTCCAGCGGTGTTTTCAGAATCTCCTGCGCCAGCGGGAACGGGTACATGAACTTGCGCTCCGGTGTCGAATAGCACGGATACTCCAGCCACTCCACCACCGTCTCCGGCCAGCAGATGCCGATCTGCGCCGCCGCCATCACTTCCAGATCCGTGCCCCAGCAATGAAACGCGAACTTCGATTCACTGCGCGCAATCTCGGTGAAGATGCGCCGCCCCATCGAATAGCCGCCCTGGCATACCACATCCATCTGCACATAATCGACGCACGGCCCGGAGAGCAGATCCAGGAATCCGTTCTCATCCGGCTCATGCTCTCCGCTCGCCAGCGGCAGCAGATCCAATTCCTTCAGCCGCCGGTAGGCTTCGTGATCATCGGGTGGCAGCGGTTCTTCCAGCCATGTCAGTTCGTACTCGCTCATCTGCCCGGCCAGTTTCGCAATCGTCTCCGGCGAATAGGAACGGTCTCCCATGCGCCACCATGTGTGCGCATCCACCATCAGCCCGAAGTCCGGCCCAGTAGCCTCACGCATCAACTGCACCGTTCGCAGATCCTCCTCCGGACCCAGCGCCGGCCGCATCTTGTACGCACCGAAGCCCATGCTCTTCGTAAGCGCCGCTTCAGCCGCATAGTCTTCGGGTGGCATGTACATTCCCGCGCTGCCGTAAAGCCGGATGCGGTCGCGAATCCGCCCGCCCAGCAGTTCCGACACGGGCAGCCCCTTGGCCTTGCCGATCAAATCGTAGATCGCTACTTCCACGCAGCAATAGATCTTATGCAACTCCCGATCATTGGGATATTGCTGCATGA
>JAEUQG010000429.1 GCA_016789755.1 Bryobacterales bacterium | reverse complement strand
CACTTCTTCATGGAAAAACCCGCAGGCGTCGATCCCAAAGGCTGCCAGCGCGTCGTCGATGCCGCCAGGCGCGCCGATAAATCCAAACGCATCACCGTCGATTACCAGCAGCGCTACGGCGCCGAATACCGGAAGGCGTACGACATCCTCAAGTCCGGTGAACTCGGCGCCGTCAAGATGATCCGCGCCGCCTGGCTCGGCGGTCCGCCCCCGACACGATCCGGCCACCCGCAAAGCGAAGAGAAAATCCGCAACTGGTATTTCTACCGCGAAACCTCCGGCGACATCATCGTCGAGCAGGATTGCCACAACCTGGATGTCGTCAACTGGTTCATGGGCGGTCATCCCGTCAAAGCCACCGGCTACGGCAGCCGTGCCATCCGCACCATCGGCGATGTCCTGGACAATCTGTCCGTCTCCTACCAGTACGCCAACGGCACGGTCTTCAGCTACAGCGCCCATCAGTTCGGACGCCAGACGTACCAGGACATCAGCGAAACCTTCATCTGCGATAAGGGCTATGTACAGACCTCGCGCCGCGGCTACACCGTTGTCCGCGAAGGCAAGGCCCCGGTGACCGTCGACACCAAGTACGACATCACGCAGGACGCCGTCAACCAGTTCATCGATGGCTGCCGCTCCGGCAAGTTGGAAAACGCCGCCTTCCACGCCGCCGAAAGCACCCTCATGGCCATCATGGGCCGCGAGGCCATCTACACCGGCAGGGAAGTGGTCTGGGACAAGCTCGTCAAATCCTAGCCCCCTCACCGCGCCAACCGTAAATTCCTCAGAATTTCCAAAAATCCGGCTTCGCCCCGTAACCCGCGGAGCCGGTATTCCACCCCCACATAAACGATGCTGTGATCCTGAGCCGCATACGCCTCATGCAGCCAGTACAGCGCCGCCGCCACATCCCCCATCCCCATGTGCACCAGCGCCATCGCATACTGCACTTTCTTCCCCTTCCGCCGCAGTCCCTCCAACTCCCCCAGCACGCGCCGCGCCTCTTCGTTGCGTCCCATCGATCCGTACAAGTGACCCAGCGCAGGCAAACAGCGCCCATCCGCCGCGGACCGCGACAGCACCTCGCGAAACGCCAGTTCCGCCTCCGCGAACCGCCCCTCGCGTTCCTGGCAAAGTCCCGTCAACCACAATGCCTCGGCTAAGCCCGGCCGCTCCGCCAATGCCAGCCGCGCCTCGCCCATCGCCTCCCCGCATCGCCCCACATCGTAAAACAACAACGCCCGCTGCACTCGCAACCTGGCGTCGTTAGGCGCCAAGGCGATGGCCCGCTCCACTTCCGTCCGGGCTTGTTCCGCCCTCCCGGTGATCCGCAACAAGTCGGCATATTCGCGCATCGTGTGCGAGTTGTGCGGATCGAGATCGATCGACCGCTTGTAGTGGCGCTCGGCCACCGGCAAGTCCCGCTCCCGGTAGAACGCCATCGCCGCCAGCAATGCATAGGCATCCGCCTGCTCCCGGTTCACGGCAATCGCCTTCCTCGCCGCTTCCGCCGCCTTCCGCAGCCACGCCGCCTCATTCCGCGCATCGGCATCGGCGGTGAACTCGTAGGCCTGCCCCAACAAACTCCACGCCGCCGCATAGTGCGGAGCGCGCCGTGTGGCCTCCTCCAACAACCCCAAGGCAGCCGCGAAATTCGCCGGAATCCCCTCCGGCGTTTCGCGCACATTCGGCTCCTGCCGCAGCAGATCGTGTGCCCGGATATACAAAGAACGCGCCTCTGGGTCCGCCGGTTCCGCCGCCGGCGGAGCGCGCCGAACCATCGCTCCGATGCCGGCCATCGCCACCGCCCCAGCCATCGCCGCCGCAACCAGCCATCGCCGCCGGCCGGCCGCGGGCTCGCCGCGCAACAACTTCCCGATCTCCTCCGACATCTCGCGCGCCGACGCGTAGCGCTCCCCCGGATGCACCCGCATCGCCTTTTCGATCACCTCTCCCGCCATGCCCGCGCTGTTCCCCATCAACTCCCGCAGCAGCCGTCCGAGACAGTAAATATCCGATGCCGCCGTCACCGCCGCCCCGCGCAATTGCTCAGGACTCGCGTAATCCGGAGTCAGAATCCGGAACCCCGACCTCGTGACCGGCTGCCCCCCCGGCAGCAGTCCCGGATTCAAGATCTTCGCCACCCCGAAATCCAGCAGCTTGGGAATCCCGTCTTCGGTCACCAGCACGTTCCCCGGTTTAATGTCCCGGTGGATCACCTGCCGCTCATGCGCATGTTGCACCGCCGCGCAAATCGCCCGAAACATTTCCAGCCGCCTTTGTTGCGGAGCTTCCTTCTCCTTGCACCACGCCAACAGCGGCTTGCCCTCGATGTACTCCATTACCAGGTACGGCCGCCCATCCGCCGTCGTCCCGCCGTCCGTCAGCGCCGCAATGTTCGGATGCTGCAGCGTCGCCAGAATCTGCCGCTCCGCGCGGAAGCGTTGCACAATGTGGCCCGTACCCATCCCGTGCAAGACCAGCTTGATCGCCACCGATTGAATGAACTCCCCGTCGCTGCGCACGGCCTGGTACACCACCCCCATCCCGCCCCGTCCGATCTCCCGCACCAGCGTATACGGGCCGATCTGTCTCCCGATATCCCCCTTCCTCTGCTCCGCATCCAGCACCGCGGCCGCCCCCTGCACAACGCCTGCCAGATGCGTTTCCGCGCCCGCATCGCTCGCCAGCAAAGCGTCCACTTCGCGCCGCAGCCAGGCATCCCCCGCGCACGCCCCATCGAGAAACGCGCCCCGCTCGCCTTCCGGCAACGCCGCGGCCTTATGAAACACGCGCTCCAACTGTCGAAACCGTTCCGGATCCACCTGCACTGTATTATCATGCGGATTGCCCCCATGGCTGAGCAACCGCAAGACATCACGCGCCTTCTCAGGGATTGGACCGGCAACGCCAACCCCGCCGCGCTCGAACAGCTCACCCCCATCGTCTACTCCGAACTGCGCAAGCTCGCCCTCAGCTACCTCCGACGCGAACGTTCCGATCACACTCTGCAGCCCACGGCGCTCATCCACGAAGCCTACCTTCGCCTTGTCGATCAAAACGTCCCCGCCTGGCGCAGCCGCTCTCATTTCTTCGGCGTTGCCGCGCAACTGATGCGCCAGATTCTCGTCGATCACGCCCGCGCCCGCTCGGCCGGAAAGCGTGGCGGCGGAGAGGCCAGGCTCTCGCTCGATGCCGGCCTGCAATACTCCGAGGAGCGCTCCGCCGAACTCGTCGCCCTCGACGACGCCCTCACCGATCTCGCCAAACTCGACCCCCGCAAAGCCAAAGTCGTCGAACTCCGCTATTTCGGCGGACTGAGCGTCGAGGAAACCGCCGAAGCCCTCCACGTCTCCGTCGCCACCGTGGGCCGCGAACTCCGTTTCGCCGAAGCCTGGCTCCACAAACTCATTACCGGAGAAGAGCGCGAATAGCCTCACTCGCGATACGATGAGAAGATAGTATCGAATAATACCGGGAGGTTCGATTTGCCGCGTCGAGGGGTTTGCGGATTGAGGTTTGTTGCGTTATTGCTGCCGGCGCTGCCGCTGTTCTCGCAGGGCGTCGTGGTCGATTCGGAAGAGATACGCTTCCAACTTGCCATCCCCGACCCCAAAGGCTCCCTCATGGAGCAGATGCATCAGGCGCGCGGCCGCATCGAAGCGAAACACATCTTCCGTTACCGTGCCTTCGTCCGCCCGGACGCCGATGTCGGCCAGTTCAGCGGCTACCTCAAATCCGACGTCCTCTCCATTGTTCGCGTCGCCGGCTTCCCCGACAAGAACCAGAAGATCGCTCTCGAAGCCGTCACCAAGGGAGGCAAGAACGCTGCCGCGGGATTTGTCTTTGTTTCCGGTCAAGGCGTCTCGCGTAACGAACAGGTGCCCCGCGTCCTGCCCATGGTGCAGGCCACTTTCAACAATGTCGACACCGCCCTCAAAGGCAGCGGCCACGACCCCTCCGATGTCCTCCTGCTCACCTGCTACCTCAGTTCCATGGACGACATCAAGGATGTCCAGAAACTCGCTTCGGCGCGCTATCCCAAGGCCCTCCGCAACCACCTGCAGATTCCTCTCCCTTACGGCAAAGCCCTCGTCGAGTGCGAAGCTATCGCCCGCGCCAAAAAACCATTCGCCTTCCTCAATCCCGAAGGACTCACCAAGTCGCCGAACTTCACACAGGTTGCCGGCATCTCTTCGCCGCGCATCTATTTCAGTTCCCTTCACGCCTCCAACGGATGCTCCGAACAAGGCGTGCGCGAAATGTTTCAATCTCTGGACGACGCCATGAAGAAATCCGGCGCTTCCATCAAAGACGCCGTCTTCAGCTATTTGTACCCCAGTTCCGACGACGGCACGAACCTCACGCGCAAAGTCCGCTTCGAGTTTTACAACAAGGAACAGCCACCCGCCAGCACGCTTGTGCCCTTCTCAGGCTACGAAGCCAGGAACGCCTGCGCGGCGGTGGAAGTTGTCGCACCCATGAAATAGTCCGGCGCAGGCGCTGCTGTTTTCAGTGGATCGTCCGGCTCTTGCGGTTCATGTAGTCCAGCAGCAAATACTCCCCCAGCGTGTAGGGAGTCGTGAAATACGCCTTGCCGCGGCACAGCTCCGTCACCTGCTGCACAAACTGCACCAGCCCGTAATCGCTGGCCAGCATGAACGTGTTGATCGGAATCCCCTGACGCTTGCACCGCCCCACTTCCTCCAGCGTCTTGCTGATCACCAGCGGATCCAGTCCGAACGCATTGCGGTAGACCTGTCCGTTCTCCAAGGTCAGCGCCGACGGCTTGCCGTCCGTGATCATGACAATCTGCTTCATGTCCTTGCGTTCCTGCGCCAGCAGCCGTTGCGCCAGAATCAACCCCTCGCGGGTGTTCGTGTAGTACGGCCCCACCTGCACTTGCGCCAACTCCCCTAGCCGGACTTCCTCGGCCGAATCGTGGAACAACACGCACCGCAGCGTATCGCCCGGATACTGTGTCCGGATCAAGTGCGCCAGCGCGAGCGCCACTTTCTTTGCCGGAGTAAACCGGTCCTCGCCATACAGAATCATGCTGTGGCTGCAATCGAGCATCAGCACGGTGGCGCACGAACTCCGGTACTCGGACTGATGCACGTGCAAATCCGAATATTCCAGCTCCAAAGGCAAGGACACCCCGTCGCGCTGCATCGCCGAAAACAGCGTGGTGCTCACGTCCAGATTCAGCGTGTCGCCGAACTCATAGGGCTTCGACGCCCCGCTCGATTCCACTCCGGTGGCCATGTCCCGCGTCTCGTGCGATCCGAAGCTCGCCTTTCCCAGCGAGCCCAGCAAGTCCTTCAACGTTTTGAATCCCAATAAATCCACGGATTTATCGGTAATCTCGATTTCACCTCGACCCTCCGCCTCGCCGGCGCTTCCTTCCCCCTGCTGCTGCACATAGCCCTCGTCCATCAACTGCCGCGCCAGCCGCTCCACCAGCTTGTCCAACTCCTCCTGAGGCATGTTGTTCAACATCTCCCGCAATTGCTCCATCCGCTCTTCATCGAACAGCCGCTCCTCGTACAGCGCCTGCTCGATCGCCCGCCGCAGTTCGTCGAACGTCATCGGGCGGTTCGGGTCGGGATAATACGGATTGTCGAAACCGCTCCTTAAGAGAAAATCCGACAACGCTTTCAGCAGATCTTCAGAAGGTATCTCGATGTCTTCCGGCCGGAACTTGGAGTAACGGATCCACTTCATCGCTTGCTCCCGTCTGCGCGCCTAATTGTATTGCTGCCGCCGCTGCTTCCGGCTCAATCGCGGCTCTTCGTCCGGCCCCAGCGCCTCGCGCCTCCGCTCTCCGCCGCTGAATCCCAGTTCCTCGTTCCGGCTGATGCGCCGGTGGGCGTACAACCCCTCCAGCACAAACTCGGCCGCCGCCACCCGCCCGGCATCGTCCTCTCCCGGTCCCACCCCCAGCGCCGCGGTCTTCTCCATCAGCCCCTGAATTTTTTGCAATGGCGCCAGCACCTCGCTTGAGGCAGCGTCCGCCGCCACCTTCAGCGTCCCTCCCGCCTCGAAGAAATTCACCACCGAATTCATGTTCACGCCTTCGAAATAATTGCTGTAAATCCGTGCCACGGCCAGCCGGATTAAATCCCGGGCCACCGTCTCAGAGCCTTTCATCTCCCCTTCGTACTCCAGTTCCAGCTTGCCCGTGATCGAAGGCAGCGCATTGTACAGATCCGCCACCCGCGCTACCGCCACGCTCTCCTTGCGCCGGATCGCCCGTGCCTCCGCGCTCGATGCCACATTCTCGGTGACCGTAATCGGCAGCCGTTGCGAGACCCCCGACCGCTTGTCCACCTTTTTGTCGTCGCGAGCCAGAAACGCCACCTGCTCGATCACCTCCGCCAGATAGCGCGGTACGCGCAACTCCACCGGCGAGCGCCGCCGCAGCCATGCCTCCTGAGCCGTAATCGCCATCCCCAGATCCACCGTGAGCGGATAGTGGGTCCGGATCTCGCTTCCGATGCGGTCCTTGAGCGGAGTGATAATCTTGCCCCGCGCCGTGTAATCTTCCGGGTTCGCCGTGAACACCAGCAGTACGTCCAACGGCAGCCGCACGGGATACCCTTTGATCTGCACGTCGCCTTCCTGCATGATGTTGAACAGCCCCACCTGAATCTTACCCGCCAGGTCCGGCAGTTCGTTGATCGCGAAAATGCCCCGGTTGGCCCGCGGCAGCAGCCCGTAGTGAATCGTCAGTTCATCGGAAATGTCCTGTCCCCGCCGCGCCGCCTTGATCGGATCGATGTCCCCGATCATGTCCGCAATCGTCACATCCGGCGTCGCCAGTTTCTCCACATAGCGCTCCGCCGCCGTCAGCCACGCGACCGGAGTATCCTCGCCGCGGTGCAGTACCAACTCCCGTGCGTACCGCGAAATCGGATGGTACGGATGATCCCGTATTTCGCTCCCGGCAATGTAGGGCGACACCGGGTCCAGCAGCGTCGTCAACATCCGGATCAGCCGCGTCTTCGCCTGTCCGCGCAGCCCCAGCAAAATGAAATTGTGCCGCGACAAGACCGCGTGCACCACCTGCGGCGCCACCGTCTCTTCATAGCCCACGATGCCTTCAAACAGCGGCCCCGGCGCGCCCAGCCTGGCAATCAGGTTCTCGCGAATTTCGTCTTTCACTGAGCGCAGCCGCAGCCGCTCCTCGCAAAACCGCCCATCGCGCCGCAGTGCGCCCAACGTGTTGGGCAAAGAATGCAGATCAGGAATCATCCGCGCCACCTCCCGCTACCCCGGATTGTAGCAGACGCCTCCCGCCGCCCCAGATGACACGCCCTGCCCACATCCTCTATCTTCAAATTGCATGCCAAAACTGGAATCGAAGACCGCTATCGTCACCGGAGGCGCCTCCGGCATCGGACTCGCCATCGCCCGCCTCTTCGCCCGCGAGGGCGCTGCCGTCGAAATCCTCGACCGCAATCAGGATGAGATGAATCGCGCGGTGGAAGAAATCCGCGCCGGCGGCGGCCAGGCCCACGCCTCCCTGTGCGATGTGGCGGACAACAGCAGCGTCCAAAGCGCTATCGACGCGATCCACGCCCGCGCCGGCCGTATCCATATTCTGGTGAACAACGCCGGCATTGCGCATGTCGGCAATGCCCTCAACACCACTCCCGAAGACTTCGAGCGGGTGCAGCGGGTCAACGTTTTCGGCGTCGCCAACTGCCTTCGCCACGGCCTCAAGCATATGGTTGCCGATGGCGGCGGAGTCATCCTCAACCTTGCCTCTTGCGTTTCGGTCATGGCCATCAACGACCGTTTCGCTTACTCCACCAGCAAAGGCGCCGTGCTTGCCATGACGTACGCCGTCGCTAAGGACTTCCTCAACCACAACATCCGTTGCAACGCCCTGCTCCCCGGCCGTGTCCACACGCCTTTCGTGGATGGTTTTATCGCCAGGAACTACCCCGGACGCGAAGCTGAAATGTTCGATAAACTCTCCAAAGCACAACCGATCGGACGCATGGCCGAACCGGATGAAATCGCCTACGCCGCCCTCTTCCTGTGCAGCGACGAGGCGGCCTTCATCACCGGCACCGGACTGCCCGTCGACGGCGGTACGCTTACCATTCGATAATCAAAGGTCAACCCATCATGAAACTCATCCGGTTCGGAAACCCTAACGAAGAAAAACCCGGCCTCATTCTCGCCAACGGAGTCTCCATCGACGCCTCCGGCTTCGGCCAGGACTACGACGAGAAATTCCTCGGCGGAGACGGCCTCCAACGCCTGGCCGCCTGGGCCGAAGCCAATGCCGCAGGCGCTCCCGTAATCGAGCCCGGCACACGCCTGGGCCCCTGCATCGCCCGCCCCAGCAAGATCGTCTGCGTCGGCCTGAATTACGCCGACCATGCTAAGGAATCCGGCCTCGAGCCGCCCAAGGAACCCATCCTCTTCTTTAAGAGCACCACGTCCCTGGTGGGTCCCAACGACAATCTCGTCATCCCCAAAAATTCCCAGAAAACCGATTGGGAGGTGGAACTCGCCGTCATCATCGGCAAGAAGGCCAGCTACGTCAGCGAAGCCGATGCGATGAGCCACGTCGCCGGCTACGCCCTTCACAACGACTACAGCGAGCGCGAGTTCCAATTGGAGCGCGGCGGCCAGTGGGTCAAAGGTAAGAGCTGCGACACGTTCGCTCCGCTCGGGCCCTTCCTGGCCACCCGCGACGAAATCGCCGACCCGCACAACCTCAAGCTCTGGCTGAAAGTGAACGGAGTCGTCCGCCAGAACAGCACCACCGCGCAGATGATCTTCAACGTGCCCCAGTTGGTGAGCTACATCAGCCAGTTCATGACTCTCGCCCCGGGCGATGTCATCAGCACCGGCACGCCCCCCGGAGTGGGTCTCGGCTTCAAGCCTCCCATTTTCCTCAAGGCCGGCGATGTGATCGAACTCGGTATCGAAGGCCTGGGCGAATCCAAACAACACGCTGTCGCCTGGTCGTAAGCCTCAACTCCAGGAATGGAAAGGGGCGGCCATAGGCGCCGCCCCAATCCCCCATCTTCAGTGGATTAATCCTCTAGTTCGCCCGCCGCGATTCCTTCTCTAGCTGTTCTTCCAGTCTCCGCACCGCTCTCGCCAATTCCTGATTGCGCTTCGATTCGTTCTCCAATTCCACCCGCAGCCGCTGCGCTTCCTGCAGAAACGAATCCGCTCCGTCCAAGGCTGCGCGCAGTTCCTGTGCTTCTTCCTTCGTCACCGGAGGCCCGACATAGCGCGCCATCTCCTGATGCGTCTCTTCACCGCTACGGTTCACCACAAACCGGACGACAACGTCTTCACTGGCGCGCGCGTAGGTCACCGATCCGCTCTGCGCCGCCACCCGATCCAGCCGCACAGGCGCCAGTTTTCCGCCGTCCGTGATGAACAGCGTCGCCCCGTCCGATTCCCGAATCGCGGCGTTATTGCGGTCCCATTGAATGCGCAGTTGCCCCTTGGCGTCCTCCATTCGTAGCTGCAGGGAAAGATCCCCAGGCTGCCCGACCTTGATCTTCGGTACGGCAAACAACGCCAGCGCGCCCAGCAGCAGCGCCATCGATGCAAACGCCACTCGCCGGTGCCCGCCACCGGAGGACTCCATCACCAGCTTCGGCGCCACGACCGGAGCCGCCACCGGCTTCACTTTCACCACCGGCTGCATCGTCTTTTCCGCCGCTGCAACCGCCGGCGCAAATCGCATGCCTTCCACGGAAAACTCCCTGTAACTCGATTCCGTCCGCAACTTCCCATCCCGCTCGCGCATGAAGAACCCCGCCCGGGACGTACCCTGATTCACGGGATGGTAGACCAGCGTCACCTGCCACGGCTCAGGGAAGAACTTCTGGTACGTTTCGTGATCGTCCGCCGTCATCGCCACTGCCGTCCGCGTGTGGCTCACAAACCAGCCCACCGGCTCGAGCACCTGCAACTGCGGATCGCGGGCCGCGGACTCAAGTAACTGCATCAGGTTCTGGCTGTCGTTGTTCGACAGCACGAACGCCGGCCCCTTGGAGTGTTCGCAGACAATCGGCCGCCAGGCAATAATCCGGATCGCCCCTTCCGTACGCCGCCCGAACAGCACGCCGCCCACTTCCAGGCCGCCCCGGCTCAACTGCCGCATCCCCTCCTGCACTGAACCGTGGATTTCCTCCAGAATGGCGCGCGATACTTCCACCGCCATCGGCAGGCCCACCACCGCCCACAACAGAGCGTCTGAGGCCGATTCAGCTTTCGTAGATCCGGTCCGGGCTTTCGTTGGGTTCATTGTCGTGCTCTCCGATGCCGTCTGGAGTCCGGTCGTAGAGAGATACTCCTCCGTCTCCAACTGCCCTTCGATCTTAGGACGTGATCTCATGCTTCTACAATCGGCCAATGGTATTGGTACCCGTTCTAGACCACCTGCTACATCATGCGCGGTCCGGGCGGGAAAAGGCTCACGCTACAATACCTTTTGTGCCTACAGTCTCCTTCCTCGAGGGGCGTCGCATCGTGCTCCATCAACTGGCTGGCCTGCCCCAGCCGCCGCGCGAGCAGATCGGCCTGCCCTCCGCGTTTGCCCGCATCCTTGCCGAAGATGCCGCCGCAGACCGGGACTACCCTCCGGTCGCGCGATCCATCAGGGATGGTTTTGCCTTAAGATCCCAGGACTTACCGGGAACTTTCCAAGTAGTCGGTGAAATTCGGGCCGGAGAATCCTCCACCCTGTCCGTCGGGCCGAAACAGGCCATCGAAATCATGACCGGCGCCCCGGTGCCCTCCGGCGCCGACACCGTCGTCATGGTGGAACATGTTTCCCGTCAAGGGCTTGCGATCACAACCGATCGCCGCAACCAGCCCGGCGAGTTCATCAACCCCGCCGCCGCCGAAGCCGCCCAGGGAGCTATCTTGCTCACCAAGGGCCAAGTCCTCACTTACCCTCGAATCGCTCTGCTTGCTACCATCGGCAAAAGCGAAATCGAAGTTTATGCGAAACCTTCAATTTCGATTTTATCCACCGGCGACGAGGTCGTCGACATTCACCAACCCGTCCAGCCCTGGCAGGTACGCAATTCCAACGCCTGGTCCCTCGCCGCCCAGGTCACCCGTGCCGGCGGCAACCCCGTCCTCCTCCCCATCGCCCGCGACGACTACGCCCATACCCGGGAACTCATAGAACGCGGGTTCCAATCGGACCTATTACTTTTGTCCGGCGGCGTCTCCGCCGGAAAGTACGATCTGGTGGAGAAGGTACTATCCGACATCGGCGCCGAATTCTTCTTCGACCGCGTGAAAATTCAACCCGGCCAGCCGCTCGTCTTCGGAAAAGCGGCAGGAAAGTACTTTTTCGGCCTCCCCGGCAACCCCGCCTCCACCATGGTCACATTCGAGGTCTTTGCCCGCGCCGCCGTGGAGCGGCTGGCCGGACTCGCCACCCCATCGCTCCCGCTTGCCTGGGCCACCCTCACCGAACCCTTCCGCCACAAGCCCGGCCTCACCCGATTCCTCCCCGCCCGCCTCTCTCCCGACGGCTACGAAATCACCCCCATCCGCTGGCAGGGCTCCAGCGACGTGCCATCCCTCGCCCGCGCCAACGCCTATCTGGTGGCTGACGAATCCCGCGAATCGTGGGATGCTGGGGATCGGATCGGAATCCTGCTCCAATGAAGAAGCTCTCGCACTACGACGCCGCCGGCGATGCGCGCATGGTCGATGTCTCGGAAAAGCCCCTCACCAAGCGCACCGCCCGCGCCCATGCTTTCGTCCGTATCCGCCCCTCAGTGCTCAAGAAGCTTCCCGGCAACCCTAAGGGCAACCCGCTCGAAGTGGCGCGTTTCGCCGGCATCGCCGCCGCCAAGAAGACCTCTGAGCTCATCCCCCTCTGCCACCCTTTGCTGCTGTCTCACATCGACGTTGAAGCGCGCATTGAAACAAAAGGAGTGCGCATTGTTTCCACTGTCTCCAACACAGGACCCACCGGAGTGGAGATGGAAGCGCTCACCGCCGCTTCGGTGGCCGCGCTCACGGTCTACGACATGACCAAAGCCCTCGACAAATCCATCGAGATCCAGGACCTCTATCTACTCGACAAGACCGGCGGTAAAAGCGGCGATTTCCACCGGAGCGGGAAATGATCCGCGCCGCAGTCCTCACCATCAGCGACTCGTCCCACCAAGGCACTCGCGAAGACAAATCCGGACCCGCCATCGCGGCCCGGCTCACTGAACTCGGATGGATTGTCGTCCACACGGAAATCCTCCCCGACGACCGCACCCGCATCGCCGCCCGTTTCCGCGATCTCGCCGATACCAATCAGGCCAACCTTATCCTGGCTACCGGCGGCACGGGCGTGGCCCAGCGCGACGTCACACCCGAAGCGCTTCGCGACGTGCTTCACAAGGAGATCCCCGGACTCGGCGAGCAGATGCGCGCCGAAGGTCTGAAAGCAACGCCGCTCGCCCCGCTTTCGCGCAGCCTGGGCGCCACCCGGGCTCAATCCCTCATCGTCTGCCTGCCCGGCTCGCCCAAAGGCGCTCTCGAATCGCTCAATGCTATCGTGAAACTGATACCACACATCGTGGACCTGCTCGAAGGCCGCACCGGCCATTGACAGGCTGTCCGCGGAAACGGAAGGACCGGCTATGACGTCTGGGAAAGCAGTGCTACACAAACTCGTCCTCGCTCTCGCCGTGGCGGCGTTCGCGCAAGATCCGAACACCGTCATCCGCGTCGATACCCAAGTCGTCGTAGCTCCCACCGTCGTCGTCGACAAAGACGGCAACTTCGTCAACGGACTCACCCCCCAGGATTTCGTCGTCTACGACAACGACAAGCCCCAGGAATTCAAAGTGGACGTTGCCTTCCAGCCCATCGACGTCGTCCTTGCCGTACAGGCCGACGGCGTCACGGATCAGGTGCTGCCAAAGATCAGGAAGATCGCTCCGCTGCTCGAAAATCTGGTAGTCGGCGAACAAGGGCAGATTTCGGTCATCGCCTTCGATCACCGCATCCGCGTGATGCAGGATTTCACCTCCGACGTGACGAAGGTGACCAAGGCCCTCGAAGCAATCAATCCGGGCAGTTCCAGCGCCCGCCAGATCGACGCGGTGATGGAGGGCGTGCGCATGCTGGGCCGCCGCTCGAAAGACCGCCGCCGCGTGTTGCTGCTGATCAGCGAAACCCGCGACAAAGGCAGCGAAGGCCGGGTGCGCGATACGCTGCTGGAGGCCGAAGTCCGCAACGTGCTTATCTATACGGTCAATATGAGCCGCTTTCTGAACACGCTCACGGCGAAGACTCCGGTTCCCCGCCCCGACCACATTCCCCCATCCGCCCGCCACATGCCGATGGGAGGATCGGCCACGCCCACCACCGCGGCGCAGTACACGGGCACCGGGAACGTGCTACCGGCCTTTGTCGAAATCTTCCGTCAGGCCAAAGCCATCTTCATCTCCAACCCCGCCGAGGTCTTCACCAAGTACACCGGAGGCCGCGAATTCGGCTTCGTCACCCAGCGCGCGCTCGAAGAGGCCATCTCCAGAATCGGAGAGGAACTGCATAGCCACTACCTCATCAGCTACAACCCCGGTACACGGCTCGAAGGCGGCTGGCACGCCATCCGCATCGAGGTGCGCAAGAAGGGTTACGAGGTGCGCACTCGTCCGGGCTATTGGATGGCTGCCGTCCCGCAGTAGAGCAAGCGGGCTTGCGGCGTTGATCCAGGCCAATCACGCCTTGCGCCACTCCCCACACCTGCCAGACGAGGGGCACATGCTGGACCCGCGCCTGCAAAGACGCATCGCGGCGGAGTTTCTATCGCTCGACGGCTCGCGCAATCTGTTCGACAGAAGCGGCGTGAGTTGGCGCGAAGATGAGGCTTGGATTGAGGCGCGATCGGGAGGCGGCTACCGGAGGGAATTGGGGTGGGTAGAGGGATTTGAACCCTCGACATCTGGAACCACAATCCAGCGCTCTACCGACTGAGCTATACCCACCATGGTTCCCCTTCAATATAGCACAGCGTGCGTGATACAGTAACGTTTCGCATGCTACTTTCCCGCCGTCTCTTCATGCAATCCGCGGCCGCCGCGGCCTCCGCCCAAACCACTTCCGCCAGGCGTCCCAACATCATCCTGATCATGGCCGACGACATGGGTTTTTCCGACATCGGCTGCTATGGCGGCGAGATCGCCACGCCCAACCTCGACACTCTGGCCAAGGGCGGAATCCGCTTCACACAGTTCTACAACAACGCCCGTTGCTGCCCTACCCGCGCCACCCTGATGACCGGACTCTACCCGCACCAGACCGGCATCGGCCACATGATGGAAGACCGCAAGCTGCCGGCCTACCGCGGCGATCTAAACCAGCAATGCGTCACCATCCCGCAGGTACTCAAAACCGCCGGCTACCGCACCTACATGGCCGGTAAGTGGCACGTCACGCCGGTCACGGACTCCAAACACAACTGGCCGTTGCAGCGCGGCTACGACAAGTTCTACGGCACCATCCACGGCGCGGGCAGCTTCTACGATCCGGCCACCCTCACGCGCGACAACCAGCCCATCAAGCCGGACAAGCCCAACTATTATTACACCGACGCGCTCAGCGATCAGGCCGTCGCCTACATCGGCGAAGCCGCAGGCAAGCCCGAGCCTTTCTTTCTTTACCTGGCCTATACGTCGCCGCACTGGCCACTGCATGCGCTGGAACCGGACATCGCCAAATACCGCGGCCGCTACAAGCAAGGCTGGGATGCGCTGCGCGCCGAACGCCACAAGCGCATGCTCGCCATGGGTATCGTCAACAAGAACTGGGCCATCACGCCGCGCGATGCTTCCGTTCCCGCCTGGGCCGAGGAACCCTACAAAGACTGGCAACAGCAGCGCATGGAAGTGTACGCCGCCCAAATCGACCGCATGGATCAGGGCATCGGACGCGTGATGGCTAAGCTTAAAGAAACGGGGATCGAAGACAACACGCTGGTGCTGTTCCTTGCCGATAACGGCGGCTGCGCCGAAGAACTGCGGCCGATTCGCGACGAATCGCGCCGCGCCCGGCACGTGCCCAAGACCACGCCCGACGGCAAGCCCGTCAAAGACGGCAACATCCCCAACCTGCGTCCCGGCCCCTACGATACGTATCAGAGCTACGGAGTGGGCTGGGCCAACGCGAGCAATACGCCGTTCCGGCTCTATAAGCATTGGGTGCATGAAGGCGGCATCTCCTCGCCGTTGATCGCGCGCTGGCCGCGCGTGATCAGGAAGACGGGCGGGCTGAACGGCGAAGTCGCGCATCTCATCGACATCATGGCCACCTGCGCCGACGTGGGCGGCGCCCAATATCCAAGCACCTTCCAAGGCAAGGCCATCACGCCGCTCGAAGGCAAGAGCCTCCAGCCGGTCTTTGCAAGCGGCAAGCGGGCCGGGCACGCCGAGATCTTCTGGGAGCATGAAGGCAACCGCGCCGTGCGCCAGGGCAAATGGAAACTCGTTTCACGCTGGCCCGGCAAGTGGGAACTGTTCGACATCGCAGCCGACCGTACGGAACTGAACGACCTCGCCAAGACGAATCCGAAGAAGGTGGATGAGCTCTCGGCGAAATGGGAGGCATGGGCCAAGCGGTGCAACGTCGTG
>JAEUQG010000418.1 GCA_016789755.1 Bryobacterales bacterium | reverse complement strand
AGGATAATCGCGGTGCAGGGCGCGCAATGCCTCGCGGTGCGCCTGCTCGCCCCGGCACATGGCCGCCGCTGCGCGGGCGTAGGCTTTCTCGTGCGCCGGTCCGTCCAGCGCCGCCGCCTGTTTGCCGTGTTCGCAGGCGCGCTTCATGTCCACGTCCTGATCGACGTCCATGTTGATGTGCGGCCCGAGCGCGGCGGCCATTCCCCAGCGGGGCAGAATCGCCTTAGGATCGAGCTGAGAGGATTTTTCGAAACTGCGCAGCGCCTCATAACGATTGAAGCCATAAAGAAGAACCAATCCCTGGTCGAAATACTTTTGTGCCTCCGAATTCGCTGTCGCGATAGGGTGCGTGTGGCTGCCCATGCCGCGCAGCAACTGTACTGGCTTTTCTTCGGCCGCGGCTGTAACGGCAATGAAACAAAGAAATATTCGACGCATGTGACCTCTTGTGTTAGGGTGCAAATATGAGGATGCTCTTCCTGTTGGTACTCGCGAATATAGCCGCTTTTTCGGATCAGGGCAACGTGGCCGTGCAGGCGGCGCGCATCTGGCGCCTGACCAACGAGCGTCCGATCATCGATCAGTACTTCCAACTGCTCGCGATGCCGAATGCCGCCAGTAACCTCGAGGACATGCGGCGCAACGCCGAAGCCATCCGCAAGATGATGGACGCCCGCCGCATCCGCACGGAATTGATTCAATTGGACGGCGCGCCGCCGCTGATTTTCGGCGAAATCGCCACGCCCGGCGCCACCCAGACGATCGTTTTCTACGCGCACTACGACGGGCAGCCGGTGGATGCTTCGCAGTGGACGGGATCGAAGCCGTTCGAGCCGGTGCTGCGCGACGGCCCCGTCGAAAGCGGCGGGAAAATCATTCCACTTCCGGCCGAGAAATTTCAGCCCGAATGGCGCATTTACGGGCGCTCCACGAGCGACGATAAGGCGCCTATCATCGGCCTGCTGGCCGCGCTCGACGGCTTGCGCGCGGCCAATGTGCCGCTGCGTTCCAATATCAAGTTCGTTTTCGACGGCGAGGAAGAAGCCGGGTCGCCGCACCTTTCCTCCTTCATCCGCGGCATGCAGGGACGCCTTGCCGGCGATGTATGGATCTTCTGCGACGGGCCGGTGCATCAGACGCGCCGGCAGCAGGTGGTGTTCGGGGTGCGCGGCTCCACGGGATTGCAACTGACGGTTTACGGCCCGAAGAAGGAACTGCACAGCGGCCACTACGGGAACTGGGCGCCGAACCCCGCGCTGATGCTGGCGCGCCTGGTGGCCTCCATGCGCGATGACGACGGCAAGGTGCTCATCCCCGGCTTTTACGATGACGTCGAACCTCTGAGCGAAGCCGAGAAACAGGCCTTGGCGGCCGTCCCCAACCTCGAAGCGCAGTTGAAGCAGGAACTCGGCCTGGCGCGCAGCGAAGGGGCGGGGAAGCGGCTGGAGGAAACCATCAACCTGCCGGCGTTGAATATCCAGGGGCTTGCCTCGGCTGGTGTTGGCGCGCAATCGCGCAACGTGATCCCGGCGAGCGCTTCTGCCTCCATAGGCATCCGCCTGGTGAAGGGAATGGATCATCGCCGCACAGTGGAGAAAGTCATCGAGCATATCCGCAAGCAGGGCTATCACATTGTCGACCGCGAGCCTGACGATGCCACGCGTGCCCGTTATCCGAAGATCTGCCGCATCGGCGGGCGCGAGGGCGGCTACAATGCGGTGCGCGCTCCCATGGACCTGCCGGTGGCGAAGAAGATTGTGGAGGCGGTGAAATCGGCGCGCGGCGAAGTGATTCTGATGCCCACGCTGGGAGGCAGTCTGCCGGTCGCTCCCATTGCCGATGTGATGAAGGCGCCGGTAGTGATTGTGCCCATCGCCAATCACGACAACAACCAGCACGCGCACAACGAGAACATCCGCATTCAGAACCTGTGGGACGGAATCGAAACCTTGGCGGCGCTGCTGGCAATCGGGTAGGATGGCTAGCGTGCCGCTGCCTTGGCGATCCGCTCTGCTGTGTGTTTGGATAGCCTTTGCCGCCGCGGCGCAACAGACTCCGGTCTGTGCCGGATGCCACCGGGCGATTTGGGAGACTTACAGCCAGACGGGTATGGGCCGCTCCTTTTACCGCCCATCGCCCGCCGCGATGAGCGGGCTGGCCGGCGCGTCGTATTATCACCAGCCGTCGGAAAGCTGGTTCACGATGGTGGAACGCGACGGCAGTTACTTTCAGCGGCGCCATCAAACCGGCCGTGACGGACGCGCGGTGAACGTGATGGAGAAGCGGATCGACTTCATCATGGGGTCGGGCAATCACGCGCGCACCTATCTGAGCCGCACCGCGCGCGGCACGCTGGTGGAACTGCCCCTGGGCTGGTATGCCGGCAAAGGCGGCTACCTGGCGATGAATCCGGGTTA
>JAEUQG010000412.1 GCA_016789755.1 Bryobacterales bacterium | reverse complement strand
GACCATTCTCGCCCGTAACCGTATCCTGGACAGTGTCAGCTTCGCGGCCCAGGAGTTGCTGCGGGCCACTGATTGGACCTCGGCCATGAAAGCCGTTCTCGCCCGTCTCGGCGAGACCATGGGCACCTGCCGCGCCTACGTCTACGAGAACGAATGCCACGACGGCGCCTTGGCCTGCACCTCCCGCCTCGAATGGACCGCCGGCCCTGTCCCTGTGCAGCGCACGCGCTGGCAGAAGTCCCTTTACCGCGAAGGCGGACTGGAGCCATGGGCCCAGCGGCTGGCCGCCAACGAGGTGGTCGAGGCCTGCCCCGCCGATCTGCCCGAGGACCTCCGCGCCCTGGTCGAACCCGGCATCCGTTCGCTCATCGTCGTGCCCGTCGTCACCGGCAGCGCCTGCTGGGGCTTCCTCGGCTTCGACGATTGCCGCCACGAACGCGACTGGAGCCAGGCTGAAAAAGAGAGCCTCCGCGCCGTCGCCAACATGCTCGGCTCCACCATCATGCGCCACCGCGCTCAAAGCGCCCTGCTCGAAGCCAACAACACGCTGGAACGCCGCGTCGTCGAACGCACCCGTGAATTGCAGGAACAGGTCGCGGCCAAGGAACGCGCCCACGCCGAACTCGCCGCCGCCCAGCAGCGCCTCGTCGATCTCTCCCGCCAGGCCGGCATGGCGGAGGTAGCCACGGGAGTTCTTCACAACGTCGGCAATGTCCTCAACAGCGTCAATGTCGCCACCACCCTGGTGCTCGAACGCGTGCAGCAGTCGCGCGTGCTCAAGCTCGCCTCCGTCGTCGGCATGCTGCAGGAACACCAGGCCGCCGTCGGCGAGTTCCTCCAGTCCGACGAAAAGGGCAAGCATGTCCTCCCCTATCTGGTCAAACTCTCCGGCCACATGATGAAAGAGCGCGACGGCATGCTCGTCGAACTCGGCAACCTGAGCAAGCACGTCGGCCACATCAAAGAAATCGTCGCCGCCCAGCAAGGCTACGCCACCACCGCCGGATTCGTCGAAAGCGTCTCCATTCGCAAGCTGGTCGAGGATGCCATTGCCCTCTCCATCGACGGCATGGACCGCCACGGCATCGCCGTCCAGGTCGAGGCCGCCGAACTGCCCGAAGTGCTCACCGACAAGCACAAGGTCCTGCAGATCGTCCTCAACCTTCTGCGCAACGCCAAGGACGCCACCAAAGCCTCCAGCCGCAAAGACAAGATCGTTCTCGTCCGCGTCGGCCGTCCGGCGGAAGCGCAACTCCGCATCACCGTCTCCGACAACGGAGTCGGGCTCCGCGGCGAAGATCTGCAGCGCGTCTTCCAGCACGGCTTCACCACCAAGTCCGGCGGGCATGGATTCGGCCTTCATTCCGGCGCGCTCGCCGCCAAAGACCTGGGCGGAACCCTCTCCGTGCACAGCGATGGCCCGGGCTTGGGCGCCACCTTCACCCTGGAGCTTCCCATGCGCACCGGCGCCCATCGCGAAAGGAGCGTTGCCCAATGAAAGACCCCGTTCCGGGCGGCCACCGCATCCTCATCACCGACGACAACGAAGCCATTCATGAGGACCTGCGCAAGATCCTCACGCCCGCCCACGGCCTGGACGAGGAGATCGCCGGCGACGAGGAGATCCTGTTTGGAACGCGCACCCTGCAAGCCCGTCCCTTTCGCCTCGATTCCGCTTTCCAGGGCCGCGATGCCCTGCGCCTCGTCCAGGACGCCTTGCGTCAAGGCGACCCCTACTCCATGGCTTTCGTCGATGTCCGCATGCCCCCCGGCTGGGACGGCGTCGAAACCATTCGCCATCTCTGGCGCGAAGACCCCGATCTGCAGGTGGTTCTCTGTACCGCCTACACCGATTACTCCTGGCGCGAAATCCTCGAAAACCTCGGCGATTCGCACCACTTCGTCATCCTCAAAAAGCCCTTCGAGACGATCGAAGTGACCCAACTCGCTCATGCCCTTACCTCCAAGCGCGAGGCCCTCCAGGAGTCCCGGCGCCACCTGCGCGAACTCGAAGAAGAGATCCGCCACCGCCGCGACACCGAGCGCGATCTGGTCGCCGCCCTCGACGCCGCCGAAGAGGCCAACCGCTGCAAGCGCGACTTCCTCGCCACCATGAGCCACGAGTTCCGCACCCCCCTCAACGCCATCCTTGGCTACACCGATATGATGGCCGAAGACGCGCGCCAACTCGAATTGCCGCAATTGCTCCCCACCATCGGCAAAGTCCAGCTTGCCGGCCGCCATCTGCTCGAACTTGTCAGCGACATCCTCGACATGTCGCGCATCGAGTCCGGAAGAATGGCGATTCAGAAGGAAAAGGTCTCCGTCGCCAAGCTCGTGCAGGAAGCCGTGGCCCTCGCCGCGCCCCTCGCCGCCAAACGCGGCAACCGTCTCCTCGCTCCCTCGCATGGCGCCCCGCTGTGGATCGAGGCCGACGAAGCCCGTTTCCGGCAGTGCCTCCTCAACCTGCTGGGCAACGCCTGCAAATTCACCGCCGAAGGCGAGGTCAGCCTCGAGATCGCTCCCCTTGCCGATTCCGGCCGCCAATGGATCGAATGGACCGTCCGCGACTCCGGCATCGGCATCGCCCCCGAGCATCTCCCCAAGCTCTTCCGCCCCTTCAGCCAGATCGATTCCGCCATCACCCGCAAGTACGGCGGCACCGGCCTCGGGCTCGCCATTACGCAGCGACTGTGCCACCTCATGGGCGGCGACATCCGCGTCGAAAGCACACCGGGAGCGGGTTCGGCCTTCACCATCCGCATCCCCGCCGCCGCTGCCGCCCTGCCCGTATCTCAGGAAAGAGAACAACATCATGTCCAACCGTAAACACAAACTGCTGGTCGTCGACGACGAGTTCCTCAACCGCGACATGCTCAAGCAGCGCCTCGTCCGCAGCGGTTTCGAGGTGGCCGAAGCCGAGGATGCACAGCAGGCCCTCCAGGCCATCGAGCAAGGCGGCATCGACCTCGTGCTGCTCGACATGATGATGCCCGGCATGAGCGGCATCGATCTTCTCAAACTGCTGCGCGGCGTCCATGCGCAAAACGAACTCCCCGTCATCATGACCACCGCCGTCGCCGATAGCCAGAGCATCGCCGGCGCGCTGAACCTGGGCGCCAACGACTACGTCACCAAACCCATCGACTTTCAGGTCGCCCTCGCCCGCGTCACCTCGCAGTTGAACCGCAAGGACGCCGAACAGCGCCTTCGCGAGAGCGAGGAACGCTATGCCCTAGCCAACCGGGGTAACGAGGACGGCATCTGGGATTGGGATCTGGCCACCAACCGCGTCTACTATTCCCAACGCTGGAAAGAAATCTCCGGCCTCGACCAGGACCGCCTCGGCGATAGCCCCGAAGAGTGGCTCGGCCGCGTCCATCCCCAGGATATCGGCAACCTCCTCAACCGGCTCAAGGCCCATTGGAGCGCCACAGGCCCTTCTGTCCGCCCCTTCTTCTGCGAGTACCGCCTCCTTAACCGCGGCGGCGCCTACCGTTGGATGCAAAGCCGCGGCCATACCGTCCGCAATGAGCTCGGCCGTGCCCTGCGCATGACCGGCGCCCAATCCGATATCACCGAGCGCAAACTCCACGACGCCCTGACTGGACTCGCCAACCGCCTGCTCTTCCTCGAACGCGCCGGCCAGTCTTTCGACGCCGTCAAACAACACCCCGGCGCCCACTTCGCCATCCTCTTCCTCGATATCGACCGCTTCAAGCTCATCAACGACACCATGGGCCACCTCGCCGGCGACCGCTTCCTCGTCGACTTCGCCGCCCGCCTTATCAACGCCCTCGACGGCGAGCGGCTGCATTCGCCCAACTGCGGCGACTTCACCGTCGCCCGCCTCGGCGGCGACGAGTTCGCCATCCTCGTCGACAACCTCTCGCATCCCTCCCAGGCCGAGGAAATTGCCCGCCGCCTGCTGCGTACCGCCGAGACGCCCTTCCTCTTCAGCGGCCGCGAATTCTATGCCAGCGTCAGTATCGGCATCGCCGCCTGGAACTCCACCTACCAGTCCGTCGAAGATCTGCTGCGCGACGCCGATACCGCCATGTACGACGCCAAAAGCCGCGGCGGAGGCGATCTCGCCATCTTCGACGACGCCATGCGCCGCCGCGCCGCCGCCCGCCTCGATATCGAAAACGGACTCCGCAAAGCCATTGAGCGCAGCGAAATGCAGGTTTACTACCAGCCCAAAATCAGCCTCGATTCCGGCGCCCTCGTCGGCTTTGAAGCCCTTCTGCGCTGGAACCGCCCCGGCTTCGGCGTGGTCAGCCCGGCCGAGTTCATCGCCGTCGCCGAGGAAACCGGCCAGATCGTCTCCATCGGCGAATGGGCCCTGCGCGAAGCCTGCCGCCAGATCGCCGCATGGCAAGCCCAGTTCCCCGCCGTACCGCCTCTCAGCGTCAGCGTCAATCTCTCCGTGCGTCAGTTCCGCCAACCAGGCCTCGCCTCGCGCATCGCCGCCATCCTCGCCGAAACGCACCTCTCCCCCAAATACCTCCAGTTGGAGATCACCGAAAGCGTCCTCATGGACGATCCGGAAAGCGCCGTCGTCACCGCACGCCGCCTCAAGGACCTCGGCGTCGGAATCAAACTCGACGACTTCGGCACCGGCTACTCTTCCCTCTCCTACCTCTGCCGCATGCCCATCGACACCCTCAAAATCGACCGCTCCTTCATCGTCCGCATGAAGGAGCATTCCACCGATTTCGAGATCGTCCGTACCGTCATCGCCATGGCCCGCAGTCTCGGCATGGAAGTTGTCGCCGAAGGCGTCGAGCGCGACGACCAGGCCGCCCAGTTGCGCTCCCTCGGCTGCCAGTTCGGCCAGGGCTACTACTTCGGCAAGCCCATCAGCGCCGCCGATACCGCCCAGTTGCTGCTCACCACGCGCCCCGACGGCACGCTCGATCCCATGCTCTGATCCCATCCCCGCGCCGTGTTGCGCGACAATGGAAATCAGCCCGAGGACTCGTGTCCGCGCCGTTTTTCGTGAAACGAAATCGTCCGCCGCGGGTTCTATGGAAAGACAGGGACAATGGCGTTCACCGCGCCCTACTCCCCCGCGAAGGATCGAATCGAGAAGAGATACTCTATGCACCGCCTCGTACTGCTGCTTGCCCTCGCCGCCGCCGCGCTGGCCCAGGATTCCCCCGTCACCACTCGCGTCGCCCCCCTCGGCATCCCCTGCGAGCCCGGACAAGCTCTCCCCATCGGCGCCGGCTTCCCCATCGTCTGCCCCCCCGCCGCCGAACAGGGCTTCATGGTCTTCGTCAAAACCACCGACGACGCCACCGCCGGCTACAAGGTGAAGCTCCGCTACACCACCGCCGAAGGTGAGGCAAAAGAGGCCGAACAGAGTATCGCCCGCAACAAAAACGGCGCCTGGACCGTCGCCGTCTTCCAGGTCGGGCGCATGAAGACAGACGCCTTGTCCGGCAACACTGCCAGCGGTGTCGACGTGGAGCAGCTTGCTACTTTCTCCACTGCCTCCACCGCCAAATCGAAATCGAAGAATTAGCCGCTTAGCCTAGGATGCCGTCATGCGAGCCGGAACGCGAATTTTGTTCTCGTTCTGACTTCCGACTTCCGTCTCCTGACTCCCATATTCCGAAGGGATATCAAGGGCGAAGCCCT
>JAEUQG010000411.1 GCA_016789755.1 Bryobacterales bacterium | reverse complement strand
CGGGCTTCGCCGGCGGGAGCTTGTTCACGTTCACGATGTCTCAGCTTTACGACAGCTCGCAGCATACGGTGGGCCGCTTTCGGATCTCGGTGACGACGGATGCGCGGGCGGGGTTCGCCGACGGGCTGCAATCCGGGGGCGACGTGACTGCCGCATGGACCGTACTGACGCCGGTATCGGCAGCGGCGACCAACGGCCCGGCGCTGACGATTCTGGGCGACGGATCGGTGCTGGCAAGTGGCACGAACCCGGCGAACTCAGTCTACACAGTGGTGGCGCCGACGGCACTGACGGGAATCACCGGGGTGAGGCTGGAGGTGCTGGAGGATGCGAGCCTGCCGGGAAGCGGTCCAGGGCGGCAGCCGGCAAACGGCAACTTCGTGCTGACGGAGTTTGAGGTCAGCGTCGATGCTGCGGTGCCGGAACCGGGGACGTTTGCCGCGGCGTTGGGAGCATTGCTGCTGGCGGCGGCGAGGCGGGCGATCCGGGCCTGACGTTCATGTCAATCGAGGTGCTCGTCGGTGGGGTCGAATTTCGGCTGCGCGACGATGAGCACCTTCATTAATCCGATGGCGCGGTGGCGCACGCCGGGGGGAATCAGGATGCACATGCCGGGACGGACGGGGACGATTTCGTCATCGAGCTCCATGCGCGCATCGGAGCCGCATTCAAGGAAGTAGTAAACCTCGGTGAGATGCTTGTGGTAATGGCGCGCGGCGTCGATCTTGATTTCCGTGAGATGGACGGTGGCGGGGAATTCGGGGATATCGGCGAAGGCGCGGCGCGCAGTGCCGCAGGGGCATGGGACGCCGGGGAGCGTGGCTAAATCGACGATTTGCGCTTTCACGCGTGGCGGCCGGTCTGCTGCGCGTTGTGTTCGAGAATCCAATCGGCCAGGTACAGGAAACTGGGAATGGAGATGACGAACAGTACGGTGTACTGCCAGAAGGGGACGATGAAGGCGAGTGCGTTGAGGGCGATGAGGCTGAGCAGGGCGCCGGCGAGTTCGTGCCGCCAGGCAAGCAGCATCCCCGCGCAACAGGCGGCCAGCAGCAGGATGCCGGTCCATTCCTTGACTCCCGGAGGCGGGCCGGAGTGGGGTTGGAAGAATTCTCCCAGGAAGAGGAGACCGAAGGCGAGGGCAACCAGCAGTCCGCTAATTCGGGCGGCCCACCGGATCATTGGAGAGAGGATGGCCGACATGGGGTTCTAACCTCCACCCGCAGCATATACCGAAAAATCGGGCGCGTCCAGGGGGCATGCGCACTTTATTTTTTATTGCGCGAGAATTCCTTTGCCTGGAAGCACCGTTTCGACAATGGCGCTGTTTTCCACCACCGGTACGCCGTTGACAAGGACGTAAGGAATGCCCGTAGAAGGCATGTCGGGTTTGGCGAAAGTGGCTTCGTCTTTCACCTTCGCCGCATCGAAGACTGCGATATCGGCATCGGCGCCGACCTTGATCCGGCCCTTGTTGCGCATGGCGGGGGACATTTTCTCCAAGCGCTGCGCGGGCATGAGCGACATCTTGCGGAGGGCGTCCATGAGAGACAGCGCTTTCTCTTCGCGGACGTATTTGCCCAGCACGCGCGCGTAGGTGCCGGCGGCGCGCGGATGGCCTTTGCCGTTTTCCATGATTCCGTCGGAGGCGATCATCACCAGCGGATGCGCAATGTTCTTGCGGATCATTTCCTCAGTGTTGGTGAAGGTGGCAACCAGACCGCCCTGTTTACGGTATTTGGCGAATGTTTCCGGCGTGAGCCGTTCGCCGGTGGCGACCCAGAGCATGTCTTTCTCCGTCATCCCGAGGCGTTGCTGAAAGCCGGGATCGAAGATGGCGGTTTCGATGCGCGTCATGCCGGCGACGTAAGGATAGGATTCGACGGTGACATCGAGGCCGCGCTTCCGGGCCGCTTCGACAAGCGAAATGGCGAGATCGAACTTGTGCGTGGACGAGGCTCCGATGTGGACGATGTGGACGGGGGCGCCGGTGACCAGACCGAGGGCGAGCGTTTCGTGGACGGAGGCTGCGGCGCCCGGCTCGCCCATCGAGCCGTAGCGCATGTGAACGAAGGCCACACGATTGTGTTTCGCCGCCAACTGGAACATCTGCTGCAGTTCTTCCGCACCGGCCTTGGGCGTGTATCCGAACCCGAAGCCGATGCCGAGGGCGCCTTCGCGCAGACCTTTTTCAATCAGCGCGGCAAGGGCGCTGCGGTCTTCGGCCGACGACGGCTTGGTGATGGCGTGATCTTTGGGGAGCCAATCGCCGGTATCCTTCATGACCACCATGCGGACGGGAACATGGCCCACGCTGGCGCCGAAGTGGATGAGCGCTTTCGCCTGGCGTTCGGCGTACCATTTGGCAACGTCGGGGACTCCGATTTCGAGTTCGAGCGCGGTGGTGACGCCGTCGCGGGCTTTGAGCCGGTAGTTTTCGGGAGTCTGGCCGTGGGAGTGGAGATCGATGAATCCGGCGGTGACGGTGAGTCCGGTAGCGTCGATGGTTTTGCGGGCGGTGAGCCTTTTCGAGGAGAGCGCGGCGATCTTGCCGTTGCGGATGCCCACGTGGCGCACGGCGTCGAGACCGGATTCGGGGTCCATCACGCGGCCATTGGCGATGACCAGGTCGTAGGTTTGGGCGGAGAGCAGCAACGGGAAGAGGAGGAAACAGAAACGGGTGAGCATGTTTGTTCCAGTCTATCGCGGGCGGCCGCGAACGCTGGGCAGGCTGGGGAACGCTGGGGAAAGTGGGGTATACGCGGATCGACGGCCCATATATAATTGCCCGATGCCGATTTCGCATCAAGGAGTCTTACTCATGAGCCAGGTACGCTTCGCCGCTTTGTTCGTTGCCCTGTGCAGCGCCATGGCGCAGGACAGCGCAGTGTTAACGGGGACCATTTCGGATTCTACGGGGGCGGTGGTGTTAGGGGCGCAAGTCACGGCAATCAACGTGGCAACGAATTTCGAGACCACCACCACCACCAACGCCGAAGGACTGTACCGGCTGCCGTTCCTGCGTCCGGGCACGTACCGGGTGCGTGTTTCCGCCAACGGGTTCAAGAGCTTCGTGCGCGACAACGTGGAACTGCGCGTGGGAGCGACGCTGCCCATCAACGCCGTGATGGAACTGGGGGCGGTGGCGGAATCGGTGAACGTAACTTCGGCCGTGCCTCTGCTCGAAACGGAAACATCGACGACGGGAACGATCATCGACGGCGAGTTTTTCCAGCGCATGCCGCTCTATCAGCGGCACGCGCGCGCGGTGTTGTATCTGACTCCGGGTGTGAACGTGAGCGGCTTGGGGTACGCCGGATCGCTGGGCGGTTTCTCCATCAACGGCGGCGCGACCAGCAATATCGGGTTCTTCGAAGACGGCATGTACGGCGTGCAGCCGAGCGGCACGAACACCACCGATACGATCCTGAGCACGGTGGAAGAAGCAAAGGTCATCACCACGGTGCTGCCGGCCGAGTACGGGCATTCGGCGGGCGGGGCCATCGTCATTGTGAAGAAGAGCGGGACCAATCAATTGCACGGCGAAGGCGGCGTGCTCTTCCGCGAAGGACCCATGCAACACCGGCGTTTCATGCAGCCGGCGCGCTTCGAGCAGACCGGAAACAGCCTGCACTTCTACCAGCCGGATTTCAACGTGAGCGGGCCGGTGTACATTCCGAAGCTCTACAACGGCAAGAACAAGACGTTCTTCATGTTCGCCGGACAATATCTGATGGAGCGACAGGGCGAGCAGATTTCCTGGAGCGTGCCGACGGCCGATGAGTTGGCCGGCAACTTCAGCTACGGCGGATTGCGCGGAGTGAATGCGATCTACGATCCGCGCACGACCACGGTGAACAACGGTTCCTGGTCGCGCACACCGTTTCCGGGCAACGTCATTCCACGCGCGCAGTGGGATCCGGTGGCGACGAAATTTTTGAGCGCCAAGGTATGGGAGTTGCCGAATTTGCCGGGCACTCCGACGGCCACGGGCTTCACCGGGAATCTGCAATTGCCGCGGCAGAAGACGGTGGATTGGGCCAACTACAGCCTGCGCGTGGATGAGCAGTTCACCAGCAATTTCAAACTGTTCTACAACTGGAGCTTCAACACGCGGACGTCGTTCACGCCGACGCTGGAGATTGTGGATCTGCTCTACAACGCCTCGCAGCGGACTTCGACGGACGCGCAGACCACCACGGGCATTGGGGCCACTTACACCATCAGCCCGTCGATGATCAGCGAGACGCGCATCAACTACTACCGCTTCCGCAACGATACGACGTGGCCCGGATACGGCACGGATTTCGGGGCGCGGCTGGGGATACCGAACATCGGGCAGGGGAGCATGCCGAACATCACCGGCATTCCGAACGTGGCCAATCCTAGTCTCAACGTGGAAGAGACCATCAACTTCAAGGAAGACGTGAGCCGGCTTTCGGGCAAGCACGCCTTCAAGTTCGGCTATGACCTGATGCGTCTGCGGCGCAACAACTACACGCGCGACAACAACGCCGGGACGTTCAACCTGGCGGGGACGAACGGGCTGAACCCCAACGGCAGCGCGATTCCGAATACGGGCGGCAACGCGCTCAGCCAGTTGATGACGGGCGCGGTGGCAAGCTACGCCATCACGGCGAACCTGCTGAGCAACCTGCCGCGGAACTGGATCCATTCGCTGTACTTCCAGGACGATTGGAAGGTGCGCCCGAACCTGACGTTGAACCTGGGGGTGCGGTGGCAGGTGCAGAGCACGGAGAACAACAAGTACGGGCAGGTGTCCACCTTCGACCCGACGGCGGAAGACAATGTGGTGGCGGGAGCGCTGGGCCGCATTCTCCATCCGAAGACGCTGCACAAGCAGGACTGGAACAACTTCCAGCCGCGCGTGGGGTTGGCATGGACGGCGCGGAACAACTTCGTGGTGCGCGCCGGATTCGCCGTCTCGACGGTGGATGAACGGCTGCCGGTAGCGCCGACCGAGGAGTTCGGTTCCATCACGGGGCGCATCGATACGCCGAACGGGGATTTCCGGCCGCGCTTCCAGTTGAGCCAGGGTCCGGTGGCGTCGCTGTTGCAGTTCCCTGTGGTGCGCCCGGACGGGTCCATTCCCTTTGCGGGGGTGAACTACGGCGGCCGCAGCGCGACGTGGGTAGACGTCAACCGCAAGTCGCCCTACACGATGAACTGGAACTTCGGAGTGCAGCAATCCTTCGCCACCAACTATCTGGTGGAGTTGACGTACACGGGCAACAGCGCGGTGAACGGATTCGAGAACCGCGAAATCAACGGGCTTTCCTTCGATTGGGCCAACGACTTGCGGTTGAACAATCCGGCGCGGTTCAGCGCTTTCCAGACGAACACACAGATCTTCCGGCCGTATCCGAACTTCGGCAGCATTCTGTTCCGGACGAACGGAGCGCGATCGAATTATCACGCCGGCACGGTGAAACTGGACAAGCGTTTTTCGCACGGGCTGACACTGTTGACGTTCTACACCTATTCGAAGGGCATCGATTCGAGCAGCGGCAACAACTGGCTCTCGCGCGACATGGACCGCGCCGAATCGGGCAACAACCGCACACATCAGTACACGGGCAGCATGACGTACGAGCTGCCATTCGGCAAAGGGCGCAAGTGGATGAACAAAGGCGGGTGGGTGAATGCGGTGTTCGGAGGGTTCGACATGGTTTGGCTGTACCGTATCGCGAGCGGCGATGCACTGACGTTCACCTTCGGCGGCAGCCCGTTCCAATACATGCCGGGCGTGGTGGCGACTCGGTCCGGGCGTCCCAATTCGACGGGCGACCGCGCCAGGCTGCGCGACAACTGGCAGGACATCGGCGGCGACCGCTTTGTGCAGGCGAATCAAAACGGGCTGATTCAGTCGATGAGCTACTTCGCTTATCCGGCGGCGTTCACGCAGGGCAACGTAGGGCGAAACACTTTCGACCGGCAACGTTTCATCGACTCGCAGTTTTCGGCGTCGAAGGAATGGAGCATCAAGGAGCGGGCGACGGCCATCTTCCGCTTCGACTTCCAGAACCCGTTCAAGTGGTACAACCTTTCGGCGCCGAACACGGTGGTGAATTTCACCAATCCGGCGGCGTTCGGGAAGGTGTCCACCAGCACTTCGGATGAAGGGACCACGGCGAACGCGGGCGGGCAAGGACTGATGAACATCACACTGACGTTCCGGTTTTGATCTACTCCGACCGCAGGGAAGCCAGCAGCGGGCTTCGTGCCGCCGCGCGCACAGCCAAGGCGGAAGAGGCGAAGCCGGTCACGGCGACCGCGCCCAGCATCAGCAGAATGGAACCGAGCGGGAGTTTGCCGGCCCGCTCGGCAAGCGCAGGGGCGATGGCGAGGGCGGCGCAGAGCGTGCCGATGAGCAATCCGCTGGCAAGCAGCAGCACATTCTCGGCGAGGATGAGATTGCCGATAGCCGCAGGCCGGTAGCCGACGGCGCGCAGAAGCGCGAGTTCCTTGCGGCGCTCCAGCACGTTGCGCAGCAGAACCGCGGCAAGGCCCACGGTGCCGAGTAGCAAGCCCAGTCCGCCGAGCGATTGGAAGGTGGACAGGTAGGCGTTCTCGACGCGGTGATATTCGTTCAGCCGGTCCACGGTTGAGACGAGATCGAGGCCGTAATCCTGCAGGCGGTCTTCCATCGTTTCGATGACCGGTCCTGTTTTGGCGGGGGGCGCCTGGACCAAAAACATCCGGAAGCCTTGTTGTTCCGGGAAAGCGCGGAGGAAATCGGCGTCGCGGATGAGGATTTCGCTTTGGAACATGCTGTCGGCGATGGTGGCGGAGATGCGTAGCCGCACCGGGGCTCCGCTCTCGGGCTGCAGCACGATCTCATCGCCCTGCTTCTTGTGCAACACGTATTGCAGCGAATTGGCATCGACGTAAGCTGCGATTTCGCCGGGCTTCGGGGCGATCTTCTCTTTGCTCAGGGGCATACGGAACAGCACGTCGTCGGGGACGCCGAGCACGCGCGGGTTGCGCGGCTGATAAAGATTGAGGCAACTGGAATCGTCGCCGGGGCGCAAGCGCAACGGCGTGACACTGACGCCCTGAAACAGCGATTCGGCATCGGAGGAGAAGCCGAGTTCCTGCCGTCCGGCGGGGACTCCGGGATTGTGAATCACGGGCAGCACGGATTCGCCCACCAGCGCGTAGCCTCCGGTTCCGGGACGTTGCGCCGGATCCTGCGATGCGCCCTCCTGGCGGAAAGCGGTGAGTGAAACGATGAGGAATGTGGCGAAGGCGATGAGAGACGTAGAGAGCACACTGCGGCCGGGACGATAGGTGGCATTGCGCAGGCCAAGCCGCACGATGCTGTTCGTTTCGGCGATTCCGGAAGCAAGCCACAGGCGCTGCGCGGCCAATGCGGCGATGAGCAGCATGGCGCCGGCGCCGAAGAATCCACCGGCGGCGGGCATCTGACCCATTGCCGCCGCCGCCAGCATGGCGATGCCGATCAGTGCGAAGGCGACAGCGACAATACGGGCGCGGGTTTTCGTGGTGGCGGATGTGGCATCGATGCCGCCGTGCAACAACGCGCGCGGTGAAGGCTTGCCGAGCGCCCGCGTGGCGAAATAGACCACGATGGCGGCGGTGAGTAATCCGCCGATGGCGCCGCCGATGAGCGATGGCGCTCCGATGTGCAGGCGCAACAGACGAGTGCCGACGGCATCCACCCACCAGGTGCGCAGTCCGTAGAGAATGAGCGCGGCGTAGGCAGCCGCGGCAATGGAGCCGAGCAGGGCTCCGATGGCGGCGAGAATGGCGCCTTCGGCGAGAAACAGATTGCCGATTTGCGCTACGGGAAATCCGACAGCGCGGAGAAGGCCCGCTTCGCGATAGCGTTGCTCCACGCCGAGTTTGAAGAAGAGGCTGACCAGCAGGAGCGCGGAAACCACCAGAAAGAAGCTGAAGTAGAGGAAGTACTGGCCGAAGTCGGTGGAGCCTTCCGAGGCGGAGAGGCTCTCCTGCCGTAGCGGGACAATGGCGATGTCCATGGCGGCGGGGCGCAGGCGTTTGCGCAGCGCGGCCTCGAACTCGGCGCGCCGGCCGGCGGGCTCGACGCGAATCGACGTCAGGCTGCCGTAGCGTGTGCCCCACAGTTTCTTCCCCTGCTCGATGGAGAGGAAGGCCTTGGGGGTAGTGCGGTAACGATCCCAGTAATCCTCGTCCTGCTTGCGGATTTTGTTCAGTTCCATTGGGAACGGCGGATCCCAATCGTGGATTGTCCTGGCTTCCGTGATGCCGGGGTATTCGGGAGCATAGTCGCGATCTCCGGCAGGTCCGCCGATGGGCGTGACAGCGGCTACCACGGCTTCGGTCTTCTCGGTGGCAAGCACGCCTTCGGTGCGCCAGACGAAATAATCCATGCTGACGTTGGCGCCCGGTTTGAGGCCCAGTTCACGGGCTGTCCAATCGTTGACGACCAGGCCGTCCTTGACGCCGAAGGGGGCGAGGTCGAGCGCGGCGACCAGGGAGTAGGGCACTTCCCTGCCCTCGAATCGAATGGAGTTGACGATGTAGGTAAGCACGGGACTGGTGCGCGCGCCGACCTCCTTGGCGGCTTCTTCGGTGGCCGCGGCCAGCGCATCGCTCACCACCATGGAGGTTGTTTCCACCGACAGTTGCCTGCCGCCGGCAACCGGCTTGAGGCGGATGCCGTAATCGGCGAGGGTGGCTTGTTCCATGAAGCGTTGTTCCACAGCGCCGGCGCCGCGCAACAGCATCACGTTGGCGCGGCCGTTCTGCGCCAGTTCGCGTTGCAGGCGGGAGAGCGCGATGAACACCGCGCGGACGCCGGCCTGCGCCGGTTTCAAGGAAAACTCACCCAGTTCCTGCGAGGTGAGCACGTGGGCGGCGGCCAAGCGCACGGCTTTGACGGAATCCTCTTTGCGGCCGTGCAAGGATTCGGCGGGGATCTCCGACGGTTTGTCGAGGCGAATGACGATGGGGTCGCCGGGTTGGATGTGCAACTCTTCGGCGAGCGGAGCGCTGACCAGCGTGTTGCGGCCGGCGGGCGCGTCTTTGGTGAGGGCGATGCCGTGGAATCTCCAGAAGCCGTCGTCCACGCCGTAGATGGCCACTTTCGACGCGGAGCGTTTGTTGGCGCCGTGGGCAACGATCCCTTCCATGGCGAACATAGCGTAGGCGCCTTCGCCCATCTGGCGGGCAAGCGCGGCGCGGAAGGGATTGGTGGCGGCGACTACGACATCGGTTTTTCCGATGCGGCCGAGGACCAATTCGCGGAGGCTGCCGCGGACGGAATCGCCGACGAGAAGCGCTCCGGCAAGCACGGCGACCGCGGTAGCGACACCTGAGATGACCGCGGCGTTGGTGCGCCAATGATAAGTGAGATTGCGCTGCAGAAGAGTGGATCGCCGCATGTGTGTCACCGCCGGCGCAGCGTTTGACCGTGCATTTCCAGGCGTTCGGGAAAGCGGCCGGCAAGTTCGGCGCTGTGGGTGACGACAACCAGCATGTTCTTCCGCCTTGTGTGCAGGTCCAGCAGGAGATCGGCAACCGTGGCAGCGGAACGCTGATCGAGGTTGCCTGTCGGTTCATCGCAAAGCAGCAGGAGCGGCTCGCGGATCAAGGCACGGGCCAGGGCCGCGCGTTGTTTCTCGCCGCCGGAGAGTTCGCCGGGGCGATGATGCATGCGCTCCCGTAGCCCCACCTGTTCGATGAGGGCCTCGGCGCGGGCGCGGGTAGCGGCATCGGGTGCGCCATCGACCAGCGCCGGAGTGAGCACATTCTCGAGAACCGAACATTGCGGCAGCAGACAATGATCCTGAAACAGGAATCCGATGCGCTTGTTACGGAAGGCAGCCTGGCGCGCCTCATCGAACGAAAACGGGTTGTCGCCTTCCAGCGTCACCGTGCCGGAGGTGGGCGATTCCAGTACACCGAGGATGTAGAGCAAGGTGCTCTTGCCACTGCCCGACGGACCCATGATGGAGACCGCGCCGCCGGGCTGCAACGTGAGGTTGACGTTCTCCAGCACGGGCACGGGACCTCCCGCGGTGGAGTAGGTTTTGGTGATGTTTTTGGCTTCGAGCAAGTCTTTATTGTAACGGCGCATCAATGCGTCATGGCATAGATGACGTAGTTCAGTCCCAGGCGGTAGGCGAGCGCCGGATACTTTTCCGGATAGGGCGGATAATCGGCCCACTCCCAGGCGTCGCCGAGATCCATGTTGAAGAAGATGCCCACCTGCACGCGGCCTTTGGCATCGACGACGGCGCGCCAGTGCGGATCGATGCCGCCGCGCTCGTAGGGCATGCCGCGAACCACCTGGAGTCCCGACACCTGGTAGCGCTGGGAGAGATCGAAGACGGTGTGAAAGATGGGCGCATCGTCTTCCAGTTCGACGACGGCCGAATTCGGGAAGATGCGTTGGATGCCGTCCATGAACTGGGCCCATTCGCGTTCGCCGTGGAAATCGTCGACGACAAGGAAGCCGCCGCGCTCGAAGTACTGGCGGAGGCGCGCGGCGTGGGATGGGCTCAGGGTCCAGTCGCCGATGCCGACAGCGTAGATCCAGGGCCAGTTGTAGAGATCGTCGCTGTCGATATCGACGATTTCTTCGACGGCGCGCACGTGAACGCGAGAGAGGCGGCGCAATCCCTGCATGAACTGGCGTTCGGATTTATTGGCGTCGGTGCCCCAGCGGGCGTGGCCGCGCCAGTAGCCGTCGCGGTAGGAGCGAAAGCGCAGGCGGGTGAAGGCGAACTCGGTCTTCTCCCAGGCGCCGGGCGGATCCTCGGCCGGGTTCTGCATCTCGTGCTCGTACTTGGCCCAGCGGCGGGCGCCGGCGGCGGCCGTGAGCAAACCGGCGAGACACAAACCAACGGCCATATGCCGCGCAGTCATGCTTTCGATTCTACAGCGCGATTCACCGCGTATCGCGGCCGGTGACGGGCATCAGCCGCCGTAGCGCAC
>JAEUQG010000405.1 GCA_016789755.1 Bryobacterales bacterium | reverse complement strand
ACGCCGCGGACGGCACCAACTGGGTGGCCATCACCTCCGGCTTCTCGATGGCAATCGCTTCCGGCCTCTGCGCCCTCGGCCAGGGCAAGGCGATCGCCGGTGCTGCCGAAGGCATGGCTCGCAACCCCGCTGCCGCTGGCGCAATTCGCGGCGCGCTGATTCTCGGCCTTGTGCTCATCGAATCCCTCGCGCTGTACGTGCTGGTTATCATCTTCGCGAAAGTTGTCTAATCGCGCGAACACAAGCAGTTTGAGAGAGGAAGGGGCTGGGCACATTACTGCCTGGCCCCTTTTTCCATAGGTACTCCATCCGATGAAACTCCAAGGCATCTTTCCCCCCATCGCAACCCCGTTTCAATATGACGGCTCGCTGTACAAGGCCAAGGTGTTCCACAACATCGAGAAGTGGAACAAAACAAGTCTGGCTGGTTATGTTGTCTGCGGCTCTACCGGCGAGAGTGTCATGCTCGCACCGGACGAGAAATTCCAACTGTGGGAGTGGGTGGCCGAAGCCGCCGCGCCTGAAAAACTCCTGCTTGCCGGAACAGGAGTGGAAAGCGTCCGCGAAACCGTCTGGCTCACCAACCGCGCCGCGGAGATGGGCTACAAAGCCGCCATGGTGCGCACGCCGCACTACTACAAAAACCTGCTCAACAGAGACGACGCGCAGATGCTCTATTTCCGCTCCGTCGCCGACCAGTCGAAAATCCCGTTGATGATTTACAACTGGCCGCAAACGACAGGCGTCGACATCTCCCCCGATGCCGTCGCCGCACTGAGCGAACACCCCAACATCATCGCTATCAAGGAAAGTTCCGGCAACCTCGAGAAGGTGATGCAACTCATCCGGGTGGTGAAGCCCGGCTTCCAGGTCCTGGTGGGCTCCGCCCCCACGCTCTGGCCCTCCTTCGTCGTCGGAGCCACCGGCGCTGTCCTCGCCTTCGCCAACGCCGCGCCCTACGCCTGTATCACCATCTGGGACGCGCATCGCACCCGTGAGCAGGAAGCCGCCAAGGATTGGCAGAACCGTATCGCCCGCGCCGCGCAACTGGTCACCGTCAAGTACGGAGTGCCCGGACTGAAATACGCAATGGAGTTGAACGGCTACTACGGCGGTCCTCCGCGCCTCCCGCTGACGACCATTTCGCCCGCGGCAAAAAAGGAAATCGAAGCGGCTTTCGCCGAAATCAAAGGCTAGACGAACGCGCCAGTCTGCGCCGGGCTTGCGGATCGTCCCCGTACTCGGCTACCGTTGAACAACGCCCGCCGCGGGTGTTCACTCATGCGCGAAGCTCTTCTCGAAGGCTGCCTCTTCGCCGGACTCGCCATCGTCCTCTGGACCGAAACCCTCTCCGTTCTCTCCCTTCTGCAATCCGCATACGCGTGGCCCTGCTGGATTGCCATCGCCCTATTTGCCGCCCGCAGTCTGCACATCGCCATCCGTCAAACCACCATCTCCGTCCATTGGTGGGAGTACCCCCTCGCCCTCGCGCTCTTGTCCATTGCCTCCATCGTCGGCGCAACAGCCGTGCTCAGCGCCCCCAACAGCGTGGACGCCTTGGCCTATCATCTTCCCCGCATCATCTACTGGCTCCAGCAACAATCGGTGCAGTTCTTTCCCACCGTCTATTTCAATCAGCTCTCCATGCCGCCCTTCGCCGAATACCTGATGCTGCACACATTTCTGCTGAGCGGCGGAGACCGGCTGGTCAATCTGGTGCAATGCGGCGGTTACCTGCTGGCCATCGCCGCCAGTTCCCTGTCGGTAAGAGAACTGGGTGGCTCGCGTTCTGCCCAATGGCTCGCTGCCATATTCACAGCCACTCTTCCCGGCGCAATACTCCAAGCTAGCGGCGCCAAGAACGACTGCGTGCTCGCCGGCCTGCTTCTTGCCGCGCTCCACTTCGGCCTTCGCGGGTCCCATTTCTGGTTCGCCGCCGCAGGGGCGCTGGCAGTATTCACCAAGTCCACAGCCTATCTATTCCTGCCACCCCTCCTCGCAGCCGTCATCATGCTGCGCGGCAATGCCGCCCGGACCCTCGCCATCACCCTTGGCCTCATCCTCGCCATCAACGGCCCACACTACGCCAGAAACATCGACCTCAGCGGATCTCCGCTCGGTTTCGATTCCGCCCAGGGCGATGGCGTATTCCGCTGGCGCAATGAGACCATCGGCCCTGCCGCTGCTTTCTCCAACTTGCTGCGCCACACTTCTGAGCAATTGGGAGGCAGAAGCGATCGCTGGAACAAATTCGTCTTCGATACGGTGGTGGGTATCCACCATCGCGCAGGGATCAATCCGCACGATCCCGCCACCACGTGGCCGCACGAAACCTATAAACCGCCGCGCAACGCCAACCACGAAGCGAACATCCACAACCGCTGGCACCTCGCCCTCTACCTTGCCTCAGGCATCTATCTATTCGCCACGGTTCGCCGCGACACCGCATCACGCCCTCTCGCGATTCTCTTTGCCGCCGCCGTCTTCGCTCTCCTCGGCTTCTGCGCTTACTTGAAATGGCAGCCGTTCATGCAGCGTCTGCTCGTGCCGCTGTTCGCTCTCGCCGCGCCGCCCGCTGCCGTTACCCTCTCTAAGCTCCCGAGGCCATTTCTCCTCGGCATCGTGTTGCTGCTGCTCAACAACACGCGGCCTTATCTCAAGGAGAACTGGATCCGCCCCTTGAGCGGCCCCAACAGCTTACTGCGCACCGCGAGACCCGATCAATACTTCAACGACATGACACCGTGGAATCGGAAGCCCGCCTACCTCGATTCTGCCGGATTCGTGAGGAATTCAAAATGCGCCGAAGTCGGCCTGGATATCTTCCATCTTCAGATTGAGTACCCGTTGCAGATCCTGTTGCGGCGGCACAATCCCGCTATCCGTTTCCAGCACACCGGCGTCGACAACGCATCGTCCAAGTACGCCCGCAATGAACCCGCCCCTTGCGCCGTCATCTGTCTCTCCTGCCTCGGCAACGCCGCCAAAGAAGCAGCCTACAGTTCTTATCCCGTGCGCAAGGAATTCATGGACTTCATCGTGTACACCCGCTAACCCGAGCCCTTACGGAATTCGCCGCTCCCGTTTCATCGCCGCCACATTCCGCGCCGCCTGCTCCCCGAACTGCCCGCCAAATGCCGTGCATTGCCGGAAGAACTCCGCCGACTCCGGATACTTCTCCATGTTGTAATTCGCCCAACCGAGATAAAACAGCACCGCCGCCTCAGTCGCCCCCGAACCACGCAGATACGGCAACGCCGCCCGTAGATGTCTGTCCGCCATCGCGAAGTTGTTCGAGTTCACATAGCTGTTTCCAATCATCAACTGAGCCGAGCCGATGAAATGGTCCTTCTTCTTCTCCCACTCCTGCGGCAGCATGTCCTGCGGCTTCGCCTGCCGCCCCACCAACTCAAGAACCCGCGCTCCGTTGGATTGCACCTTTGCGTAGTTCGATCGCTGCTCCAAAAGAATCTGTCCCGTCAACAACAGCGCTTCCACATTCGACGGATCTCCGCCAAGCAACCGGTTTGCGACGGACAAGGCCTTCGCATTCTCCCCCAACGAACGGTACGCCCCCATCAGATAGGGCCACACCTGCACGGCGTACTTCGATTGCGGATACTTCGCCAGGAACCCCTCCAGCGCAACAGCCTTCTCCCGAATCGAAGCCGGCTGCAAGCTTCGCGTGTAGTGCTCGTACTCTTCGTGCTCCAGCAACCCCTTGGCAATCTCCAGGGTCTGCTTCCACTGTGCATCGTCTACATTGGCTGGCTTCGCCCACCCAGGCAGCTTCTGCGCCATCTGAATCGCCCGGTCATTCCACTTGCGAAACTCCACTTCATCCTTCATCTGCTCCGCCGCCAGACGGCAACGCCACACAGCGTCAAAATCGTCCGGATGCTTCGCCAGTAGCATTTGCCCCATTTCAAACACCTTGGCGTGGTTCTTCGCCCGTGAATAGTAGGTCTGCAGCCACTCCAGAAGGTACGCCACCGCGTCGTGGTCCCGGTGCACCTTCAGAAACCACTCCATTTGTTCAATCTTACGGCTGGTTTCCACCTGATGTTGGATCAGTTCCAACTGCTCCCCGGCTGGGGAACCGGGCACGTAGTTAAGCTTGTACCGCTGCGCCCAGCCCGGCGCGGCAAGCAGAATCACGAACAGCAATGCGGCAAAGCAACGCATGAAGGCGATCCTCCGTCATACATCTGTATTCAACCGTACTATCGGATGTCCTACGCTTTTCTTTAGGGCAAAACCCTCAGCCTCGGAGTACTACAATAAGGGCAAATGCTCACCCGCCGGTCCGCCCTTTCGCTCCTCGGCGCCGCCTCCGCGCCGGCTCTCCTGCACTCCCAGCGCAAACCCGGCGACAAGCCCAACCTCCTCTTCATCTGGACCGACCAGCAACGCGCCGACACCATGGCTGCCTATGGCAATACGCGCTTCCACGTCCCCGCCATGAACCGCCTTGCCGGCCAGTCCATTGTCTTCGACCGCGCCTACGTCACTCAGCCCGTATGCACCCCCAGCCGTTCCTCCGTGATGACTGGTCTCTGGCCCCATACCAATGGATGTGTCCATAACAATATCCGTCTGTCCACCGAAGCGAAGACATTACCCGAGATCCTCCAGGACGCCAGTTACCGCACCGGCTACTTCGGCAAATGGCACCTTGGCGACGAAGTCTTCCCCCAACGCGGTTTTGAGGAATGGGCAGCCATCGAAGACGGCATCTATCAGAGCTACTACAGCGAACGCCGCGACAAAAGCGCCCGCAGCGCTTATCATCACTTCCTCGTCCGCCAGGGCTACACACCCGATAGCAAGCAGGGCTTCAGCCGTAAATCCATCACCAGGCTTCCCGTCGAACATTCCAAGCCATCCTTCCTCGCTCAGGAAGCCTCGCGCTTTATCATGCAGCACCGCACCGAACCCTGGCTGCTCTACGTCAACTTCCTCGAACCACACACCCCGTTCGGCAGCGCTCTCGACGACCTGCATTCCGAACAGGAGGCGCGTCTACCCGACAACTTCGACAAAGTCCCCGATGGTGGCGACTGCGCCTGGTATGAAAAACGCCGCCAAGGTTACCACACCCCGAAAACCGAAGGCTTCGACATGTCCAAACGCGAAGGCTGGCAGCGCGCCTCCCGCAACTACGCCGGCCTCTGCTCGCTCGTCGATCAAGCGCTCGCCCGCATCCTCTGGGCGCTCGACGCCAGCGGCCAGGCCGAAAACACCATCGTCGTTTACACCTCCGATCACGGCGAAATGATGGGCGCCCACGGTTTGCTCACTAAATCCGTCATGTACGAAGAATCCGTGCGCATCCCCTATCTCATCCGCATTCCCTTCCGCCAGCAGAAGCCGATGCGCATCGACAACCCCGTCAGCCACATCGACACCGTCCCGACCATGCTCGAATTGCTCGGCCGCAAGGATTGTTGCAGCCAGCAGGGCGAGAGCCTTGTGGGCTATTTCACCGGCAGGCGCAAGCCCTCCGACGTCTTCATCGAATGGAATACCGCCGCCTCCGGAGGCGAAGACAGCGGCCCTTCCGCCCGTACCGTCATCACTTCCGATGCCTTCAAACTCGTCCTCCACGACAAGGACAGGAACATGCTCTTCCACCGTGCCAAAGACCCGCTCGAACTCGCCAATGTTTACGCCCGCCCGGAACAAAGCTCCAAGGTCAAAGAACTGCGCCGGAAGATCGAATCCTGGCAAAAGCGAAACGGGGATAAAATGAATCTTCCTTCTTGATCTCATGGAACGCCGAACTCTACTCAAAGCTACCGCACCCGCCTTCATCCGCTCCCGTCTGGGCGCCGCTTCCGATCGCCCCAACATCCTCTGGATTCTCGCCGAAGACATCGGCCCCTGGTTCAATTGCTACGGCACATCCATCGTCCGCACACCCAATCTCGACAAACTCGCCGCTTCCGGCGTGCGCTACACCAGAGCCTTCACCACTGCTCCCGTCTGTTCCGCCAGCCGCTCCGCATTCAACGTCGGCCTCTATCAAATCCACACCGGCGCGCATCACCACCGCAGCCACCGCAAAGACGGCTTCACCCTTCCCCCCAACGCCCGCCTCATTAGCGAGCGTATGCGCGACGCCGGCTACTTCACCTGCAACGTCCGCCAGTTCGCCCCAGGCATCCAAGCCAGCGGCAAGACCGACTACAACTTCACCGTCTCCAAACCCTGGGACGGCACGCATTGGAATCAGCGCAAGCAAGGCCAGCCCTTTTACGCTCAGGTCAATTTCACCGAACCTCACAAGGGTCCCGCCTTCGTCGAAGCCCGCAAGCAGAAGGAGCTCGTCGACCCCGCTAAAGTGCCCCTGCCCCCTTACTTCCCCGACCACCCCACCGTACGCGATGAAGTAGCCAACTTCTTCGACGCCATCAACCTCCTCGACAAGAAAGTGGGCGTCCTGCTCGAAACCCTCGAACGCGACAAAGTCCTCGATAACACCGTCGTCTTCATGATGGGTGACAACGGCACCTGCCTCATCCGCGGCAAGCAGTGGTGCTACACCAAAGGCGTCCACGTGCCCATGCTCTTCCGCTGGCCCGGCGTCACCAGGCCCGGCGCCGTGAATGAGGAACTGACGCTCTCCCTCGATATGACGGCCACATCGCTCATGGCCGCCGGCATCCCCATCCCCGAACAGTTCCACGGCACGCCGCTCATCGGCCCCAAAGCGAAAAAACGCGACTACCTCTTCACCGCCCGCGACCGCTGCGACATGACCGTCGACCGCATCCGCTCCGTCCGCGACAAACGCTACAACTTCATCCGCAACTTCATGCCCGATCGCCCCTACACCCAGTACAACGAGTACATCCTCAAATCCTACCCGACGCTCAGCGTCATGAAGCAACTCCACGAACAGGGCAAGCTCAACGCCACGCAGCAGCTCTTCATGGCCCCCCGCAAACCCGACGTCGAACTCTACGACCTCCAGAACGATCCGCACGAGGTCAACAACCTCGCCGCCAAACCTGAGCATCGCAAGCGTGCCGCCGACATGGATCGTCGCCTGCAGGCCTGGCTCCAGCAGATGGATGACAAAGGCGCCGTCCCCGAAAAGCCCGAAGCGGCCCAGTTGTAGCTACCGTTTCAGGTACCGCTCCAGCCAGCCCCACATCACCTCGTAAAACGCCGGCGAGGTAGTATGCGTCAACTCCGGATCGTGGAACAACATCTTTACCCCCGGCATTCGCGCCACCACCGCGCTGATCCCCGCCGCGGGACACACCATGTCCTTCCCCCCCGAGCTCACCACCGCCGGCGCCCGCAGTAAACCGGCCAACTGCAACGGATCGAAGTAGTCCAACGTCCGCAGCGAAGCTTCATCGTTCTTCCCCGCTTTGTCCAGAATCTGCTTCACCAGAGAACCCGGGCTCCGCGCCGACAACCCGAAATCGCATACAAACCTCACATGAGCCGCCACCACCTTCACTCGCTCAAC
>JAEUQG010000399.1 GCA_016789755.1 Bryobacterales bacterium | reverse complement strand
CTGGACAAGCGTTCTAGGGAGTGGAGAAGTCAACCGCCTCGAAAACGGGTCGCTTGGAACGCTCCCTATTCCGTCTGGTGGGACCGTAGTGTGACTGCTGATCAGCTTCTGCCAACACTCTCGGCTCCGCTGGTTCGCCGGGGCAACTTGAACCGAGGGTGAGTTGCGCCGCCTAACGGATTCTTCCGCAGACTCTGGTGTGGCTCTGATCGGCCGGTTTGGCACACACCTGGCACACTGCAGTGGGTTCACGGTCTGGAGTCCACGGGCTTGTGCCGACCCCGGAACAGTGTTCCAGGTATGCTCTGCGTGGCTGAAAGCACGAGAAGTTCGCACACAACCGCGGAGTTGGCACACTACTGGCACACAGACAAAAAAATTCGGAGGAGGACCGTTTCGGCTAAGTCCTTTATTTTGAGTGGTGAGCGCGGAAGGAATCGAACCTTCAACCTACTGATTAAGAGTCAGTTGCTCTGCCAGTTGAGCTACGCGCCCACATACTGCGGCGGGAACTTGTAGAATACCACGTCCCATTCCCCCAGTCACATCCCTCCCAAAAATTTCCTCCCTTTGCCGAAAAGCCCTCTGACGCCTTCTCTTGTCCCTCTCCTCCCCAGTCAGTACAGTAATAAAACTTGATAACAGCAAACTAAAATTATTTGCCATCCATAAGCACCCGTGCTATCCTGTCCCCAGGGAGATCCTCACGCACCATGGACTTCAACCGCTTTACCGAAAAACTCCAGGACGCCATCCGATCCGCTCAATCCAAGCTCCGCCGCTACTCCCACCAGTACCTCGAATCCGAGCACCTCCTCGCCGCTCTCCTCGAACAGGACGCCGGCCTCGCCCCCTCCCTCTTCACCAAAACCGGCGTCAACCCCCTCGCCTTCCGCAACCGCCTCGACCAGGAACTCGACCGCCTCCCCAAAGTCTCCGGCCCCGCCGCCTCCGCCGACCAGATCTACCTCGGCACCCGCCTCGCCCAAGTCTTCGTCAAGGCCGAAGACGAAGCCAAGCGCCTCAAAGACGAGTACCTCTCCATCGAACACGTCCTCCTCGCCTTTGCCTCCGACACCGGCCTCACCGGCAAACTCTACAAGGAATTCGGCATCACTCACGACAAATTGATCGCCGCCCTCCAGCAAATCCGCGGCCACCAGCGCGTCACCACCCAGAACCCTGAGGCCACCTACGAGGCTCTCGAACGCTACGGCCGCGACCTCACCGCCAGCGCCGCCCAGGGCAAGCTCGACCCCGTCATCGGCCGCGACGAAGAAATCCGCCGAGTCATCCAGGTCCTCAGCCGCCGCACCAAAAACAACCCCGTCCTCATCGGCGAACCCGGCGTCGGCAAAACCGCCATCGTCGAAGGGCTCGCTCAACGCATCGTCCGCGGCGACGTCCCCGAAGGCCTCAAGGACCGCCGCGTCGTCACACTCGACATGGGCGCCCTCATCGCCGGCGCCAAGTTCCGCGGCGAATTCGAGGAGCGCCTCAAAGCCGTCCTCAAAGAGGTGCAGTCCTCCGAAGGCGCCATCATCCTTTTCATCGACGAACTCCACACCGTCGTCGGCGCCGGCAAGGCCGAAGGCGCCATGGACGCCGGCAATCTCCTCAAACCCATGCTCGCCCGCGGTGAGCTGCATTGCATCGGAGCCACTACGCTCGACGAATACCGCAAGCATGTCGAAAAGGACGCCGCGCTCGAACGCCGCTTCCAACCCGTGCTCGTCGATCAACCCACCGTCGAAGACACCATCTCCATCCTCCGCGGCCTGCGCGAGCGCTACGAAGTCCATCACGGAGTTCGCATCAAAGACGCCGCCATGGTCTCGGCCGCTGTGCTCTCCAACCGCTACATCGCCGACCGCTTCCTCCCCGACAAAGCCATCGACCTCGTCGATGAAGCCGCCGCCAAACTGCGCACCGAAATCGACTCTATGCCCTCGGAGCTCGACGAAATCCTCCGCCGCACCATGCAGCTCGAAATCGAGCGCGAAGCCCTGCGCAAGGAAACCGACTCCGCCTCTAAAGACCGCCTGCAGAAAATCGAGAAGGAACTCGCCGATCTCAAAGAGCAATCCGGCTCGCTAAAAGCCCAATGGCAAAACGAAAAGCAAGCCGTCCAGCGCGTCCGCGAATTGAAGGAGCAGCTTCAGGAACTCCACGCCGGCATCGAGCGTGCCGAGCGCGCCTACGATCTCAACAAAGCGGCCGAACTCAAATACGGCAAACTCCTCGATCTGCAAAACAAGCTCAAGGCCGAAGAGAAACTGATCAGCGGCGCCGAAGGCGCGCGCCTTATTAAAGAGGAAGTGGACGAAGAGGACATCGCCGCTGTCGTCAGCCGCTGGACCGGCGTCCCCGTTTCGCGCCTCCTCGAAGGCGAAATCCAGAAGCTGCTCCATCTCGAAACCGAGCTCCACACTCGCGTCGTCGGCCAGGACGAAGCCGTCAAAGCCGTCTCCGAGGCCGTGCTCCGCGCCCGTTCCGGACTCAAGGATCCGCGCCGCCCCATCGGCAGCTTCCTCTTCCTCGGACCCACCGGCGTCGGCAAAACCGAGCTCGCCCGCGCTCTCGCCGAATTCCTCTTCGATGACGAACACGCCATGGTCCGCATCGACATGAGCGAGTATCAGGAAAAGCACACCGTCGCCCGCCTCCTCGGAGCGCCTCCCGGATACGTCGGCTATGAAGAAGGCGGCCAGCTCACCGAAGCCATTCGCCGCCGCCCCTACGCCGTCATCCTTCTCGATGAGGTGGAAAAGGCTCATCACGACGTCTTCAATGTGCTGCTCCAACTGCTCGACGACGGGCGCCTCACCGATGGCCAGGGCCGCACCGTCGACTTCAAGAACACCATCGTCATCATGACGTCCAACGTCGGCAGCCACCGCATTCTCGAATACCGCGGCGAATTCGGCGGCGCGGGCTACGACCGCATGAAAGAGGCCGTGCTCGAAGAACTCCGCCGCGATTTCCGCCCCGAGTTCCTCAACCGCATCGACGAGATCACCGTCTTCCACTCGCTCTCCGAAGAGCACCTGCTGCGCATCGTCGATATCCAGCTCGCCTCGCTCCGCAAGCGCCTCGACGAGCGCCACATCGAAATCGAACTTAGCGACAGCGCGCGCCGTTATCTCGTACATGCGGGCTACGACACCAGCTACGGAGCACGCCCCTTGAAACGGGCTATTCAGCGCGAAATCGAAACCCCGCTCGCCCGCCTGCTGCTCAGCGGCCAGGTGCGCGAACAGCAAACCGTGCTCATTGAGCTCGATCGCGGCGAGCTCCGCTTCACCGCCCAAGCCCGCGAACATGCGGCCGTATAGCCGGCCCGCAACTGCCTGCGTCCAAAGCGGACCATCATGCGTCTATTAAGAAGGAGAGGAAGCAACATTCATGGAAAACGAAACTCAGGTCCGCGAGCTGCCGCTATTGCCGCTGAAGAACGTGGTGCTGTTCCCCCACCTTCTTCTGCCCCTGACCGTCGGCCGCGCCCAGTCGCTCGCCGCCGTCAACGCAGCCCTTGCCAGTGAAGACCAGGAAATCATCCTCGTCGCCCAGCGCAACCCGCAGCTCGAGGAGCCCACCCAGGACGACCTCTACACCATCGGCACCCGAGCCATCATCCGCCGCTTCTCCAAAGGCGAAGAGCACATGGAGGTCTTCTGCCTCGGCGTCGAACGCATCGTCGTCATCAAGGTCGAAAACGGCGGTGAGTATCCCGTCGTGCGCTTCCAGCCGCTTCCTCTTCCGGAAGACACCGGCGCCGAGGTCGAAGCCCTTCAGCGCGCCGTCTCCGAACTCACCACGCGAGCCATCCAACTCACCCAGAACCAGGGCCAGATGGAGCTCGACCGTCTCCTCGCCGGCACCGAAGACCCCATGCGTCTCGTCTTCCTCGTCGCCTCCATGCTCAGCCTCGATCTGCCCAAGGCGCAGGCGCTGCTCGAAGCTTCCACCCGCCTCGACGCGCTGCGCATGATGCACACCTACCTCTCCTATGAGGTGCAGGTGCTCGAACTGCGCAACAAGATCGCCACCGAGGCGCGCACGGAAATCAACAAGGAGCAGCGCGAATACCTGCTCCGCCAGCAACTGCGCGCCATTCAGGCCGAACTCGGCGACAAGGGCGGCGATCAGGCCGAACTCGAAACGCTGCGCGAGGCCCTCTCCAAGGCCGATCTCCCCGACGATGTCCGCAAGGAAGCCGAGCGCGAATTGAAGCGCCTCGAAAAGCTGCCCAATTCTTCGCCCGATTACCACGTCATCCGCACCTATCTCGACTTCGTCCTCGAATTGCCGTGGCGCAAATATACTGAGGATAACCTCGACATCGCCAACGCCCGCCGCATCCTCGACGACGATCACTACAATCTCAAAGAGGTGAAGACGCGCATCCTCGAACACCTCGCCGTGCTCAAACTCAATCCATCGGCCAAGGCGCCCATCCTTTGCTTCGTCGGACCTCCCGGAACCGGCAAAACCTCGCTCGGCCAATCCATCGCCCGCGCCATCGGACGCAAGTTTGAGCGCTTCAGCGTCGGCGGCCTGCACGACGAAGCCGAACTCCGCGGACACCGCCGCACCTACATCGGGGCCATGCCCGGCCGTGTCGTTCAGGCCCTGCGCCGCGCCGGCGCCTCGAATCCCGTCATCCTCCTCGATGAAGTCGACAAGCTCGGCCGCGACTACCGCGGCGACCCCTCGGCCGCCCTGCTCGAAATCCTCGATCCCGAGCAAAACAACAAATTCCGTGACAATTACCTCGATTTGCCGCTCGATTTATCGAAAGTGATGTTCATCGCCACCGCCAACGGGCTCGAATCCATCCCCCGCCCGCTGCTCGACCGCATGGAGATCCTCCGCCTGTCGGGCTACAGCGAAGAGGAGAAGATCGAGATTGCCAGCAAGTACATCATTCCGCGCCAACTCAAGGAGACCGGACTTAACCCCGAGGAAGTCACCTTCTCCGTCGCCGCGCTCGAAGCCCTGATACGCAACTACACGCGCGAAGCCGGTCTGCGCCGTCTCGAACAGAACGTCGGCCGCATCGCCCGCAAGGTCGCGCTCAAGGTCGCCGAAGGCAACGCTGCCGCACTCGAAGTGAAGCCCGAGGATGTCGCCGAATTCCTTGGCCCGGAGCCCTTCCATCTCGAAGAGATGCGCCGCGACCTGCAACCCGGAGTGGCCGCCGGACTCGCCTGGACCGAAACCGGAGGCGACATGCTTTACATCGAAGCCACGCTGCTTCCCGACGGCAAAGACATGACGCTCACCGGCCAGCTTGGCGACGTGATGCAGGAATCGGCCCGCGCCGCCCGCAGTTATCTCTGGTCGCACGCCAAGGAATACGGCATCGACACGCAGAAATTCAAGGATTGCGGAGTCCATGTCCACGTCCCCGCGGGCGCCGTGCCCAAGGATGGCCCCTCGGCGGGTATCACCATGACCGTCGCCTTGGCCTCGCTCTACACAGCTACCGCCGCCCGCGGCGACACGGCGATGACGGGCGAGGTGACGCTCACCGGCCTCGTGCTTCCCATCGGCGGTATCAAGGAAAAGGTGCTCGCCGCGCGCCGTGCCGGCATCCGCCGCATCGTACTGCCGAAGGCGAACGTGAAGGATCTCCGCGACCTGCCCGAAAACGTGCGCGAAGAGATGGAATTCGTCCCCGTCGAGCGCGTCCAGCAAGTCATCGCGGCCCTCATCCCGCAACTCGCCGAACGCGTTTCCCTGGCGGCCTAACCCCTAGTGCAGACCCCCGGTCCTCCGGCGCTGTCTGATCTGCGTGCCGCTATTTTGCTCAGCGAGGCATGATTCGGGCACGGGCTACACTCGGATGTGCTCCGCTCATCCTTGCTGGGCCTGCTCATGTCTTCGCTGGCCGCATCCGAGACCTACGCCCGGGCGCAGCGCAACTACCAGAGCGATCTCGCGCTAGTAAGCGCAACGGGCCGGAGTTGCTC
>JAEUQG010000377.1 GCA_016789755.1 Bryobacterales bacterium | reverse complement strand
CGGCATTGCGGGCAATGCGGGCGGCGTCGTTGGCGCTCTTGGAGATCTCGCGGATGGAGGCCAGCATCTCTTCGCTGCCCGTGGCGACGACGCCGACGTTCTTAGAGACCTCTTCGCTCGCCGCGGAAACGATGTTGGCTTGCGTGGCCGTCTCCTCGCTCGTATTGGCCATCTGCTGGCTGATCGCGGTGAGCTCTTCGCTCGAACTGGCGAGTGCTTGCGCGGTTTGCGTGATCTCGTTGCGCACCATGACCTGTACCGTCACGTCAGTGGCGTACTTCACCACCTTGTAGGCTTTCCCGTTCAGGTCCAGAATGGGGTTGTAGGAGGCTTGGATGAAAACTTCCTTGCCGCCCTTGCCGATACGCTTGAACTCACCGCTTACGTACTGGCCGCGGTTCAACTGCGCCCAGAAGTCGCGGTAGTCCGGCGTGCGGGCATAGGATTCTTCCACGAACATGCTGTGGTGACGGCCCTGGATCTCGCGCAAAGTGTAGCCGAGCGCGCCGAGAAAGTTGTCGTTGGCGGTGACGATGGTGCCGTCCATGTTGAACTCAATGACCGCCTGCGATTTGCTGATGGCATCGATCTGGCCGGCGAAGTCGGCGTTCTTCAACTTCTGCTCGGTGATATTGGTGGCATACTTGACCACCTTGAACGGCTTGCCGCCAGGATCCAGAATGGGATTGTAGGAAGCTTGGATATAAATCTCCTTGCCGCCCTTGCCGATTCGTTTGAATTCCCCCGCCACGTATTCGCCGCGGTTGAGCTGTGCCCAGAACTCGCGGTACTCGGGGCTGCGCTGATAGGCGTCGTCGACAAACATGCTGTGATGGCGGCCGTGGATTTCCCGCAGGCTGTAGCCAAGCGTGTTCAGGAAGTTGTCGTTCGCGGTGAGGATGGTGCCATCCATGTTGAACTCGATCACGGCCTGCGCCTTGCCGATGGCTTCGATCTGGCCTGCGTGGTCGAATGAGCGAAGCTTTTCGGTTGTGATGTCGGAGGCGTACTTCACCACCATGAACGGTTTGCCATCCTTGCCGATCATCGGATTGTAGGATGCCTGGATGTACACGGTACGGCCGTCCTTGGTAACACGGGCAAACTCGCCAGCCACGAATTCGCCGTTGCGGAGCTTCTCCCAGAATTGCCTGTATTCGGCGCTGCGATGAAAAGCCTCGTCGACGAAAACGCTGTGATGCTTGCCCTGGATTTCATCCAGCCGATAGCCCAGTACCCGGCAGAAGTTCTCGTTGGCGGTCACCACCGTGCCGTCCATATTGAACTTGATACAGGCCTGCGAGCGGTCGAGCGCGGCGATTACACTGCCCATGCTGCGCTCGCTGTCTTCCAGACTTTCCACGAGCTTCTTCTTCTCTGTCACGTCTTCCCAGTTGGCGATGACGCCGACATATTCTCCAGAAGGATCGAAGACCGGATTTGCGGTTAGGTCGAGCGTCAACGGCCCGAGCCGGATTTCCTTGTGCGCGGGGAGATTCTTCGGATCGCTGAGCAGGCGTCGGATGTGTTTGGCGCGCGGACCGTGGAAGGAGTCGATGGACATGCCCACCAAGTCCTCCACCCGGACGCCAAATTGAGCATCCAATACCTCCTGCATGCCCTCCAGCGTCGTGCGGGCGCGCGAGTTCATGTACACAAGTTTCAGGTCGCGGTCCGCCAAGAAGACATTGGTGCCGAGATGCTCGAGACAGATCTTGAACGCGTCGAGCAGCGCGTTGAAATTGCCTTCCAAAACCATGGTTTTGCTTTCTTTCCTTTCCCCTATTCCGTTGCGATCATTGGAGAGCAGCGCGCTGGCCGTCAACTCCTTCACTTTCTGCGTCTTTGTCTTTCTCGTAGCCATGTGAGTGATAGCGATCTCCCGTGCGGCTAGTTGACCGGTTGGCTCTGCAAGACGCGCTCGGTGTCAAGCACCAGCAGAAGCTTGCCGTCAAGTTTGTAAACGCCGGCGATCATCTCGCGCAACTCGCGCGGAGTATTCTCCGGAGGCGGCTCGTAGAAGTCGTTGCGAACTTCGAGCACATCGCCGATTTCATCCACCAGCAGGCTGACGGCCCCATCGTCGCTTCGCACCACCATGTTCATGGGGGTTTCGCCCGTCGTGCGCGGCTCAAGCCGTAGTCGCCGTCGCATATCGATGGCGGTGACGATCTGGCCACGCAGGTTGATCAGGCCTTCAATGAGATCCGGCGCTAGCGGCACCTTGGTCATTTCCTGATAGCGCAGCACCTCCTGTACTTCCAGGACTTCAATCCCGAAGAAGAGATCCTGGACGTAAAACGTGGAGAACTGGCGGTTGGCGGTTTCGGTTTGCAGTTGCTGCGTCTTCATGGAGGTTTCCTTTTCTAGCGGGATGTCAGCGGATGGGAGCTTTGCCGGGATGCGGAAGAAGCCGCCAGAGCAGCCGATAGCTTCTCCACGCTCCGAAGCATGGCTTCGCGGTCGAACTTGCCGAGGGTGTCATCGAACTTCTGGCAGGCATCGCCAAAACCCGGATCGTCTCCGCCGTCCACCAGGGCGAGGGCTGGCACATTGCCCAAGCCGGTTTGTTGTTTCATCTGATCGAGGAGCCGCGTTCCGCCGCCGCCGGCCAGATCTAGGGATGTCGCCACCATGTCGACCTTGTGCCGGGAGAGCTTTTCGAGGGCCTCCGATACGTTTCCTGCCTCAACGACACGGTGCCCGGCCATTTCGAGGACGTTGCGCACCAGACCGCGGGCAAACAACGAGTGGTCCGCAACAAGAATGGTGGCGCCGCTATTGTGGCCGCCGGTCCTGCCAAACCACGTCTCGCCGAAGTTCTCGATGACCGCGTGCAGGTCCAGGAAGTCCGTGACTTTCTGTCCAACGACCGCTGAGCCCAGCAAGCCTCGGTGAGAGGCCTGCTGCTTGGCGACCACTACGTCTTCGACGATGTCCACAATCTGATCGACCAAGACACCGATTCTGTGCTCACCGTCGCTGAACACAATCACCTGGGCGGGCTCCTCGCCGTCTCCCTTGCTGCGCGAACTCGGATCGAGGTAGGAAGTGAGCGGGATCAGGGGTAGGATTCTGCCGCGGTACTGCACCACCTCTTGACCGCCGGCGTGTTCGATCTTGGCGCGCGGGAACTCCTCGAGACGAGCCACCAGAGACAGCGGGACAGCAAGACGCTCAAACCGGCCGCTGCGGAACAGGAGCAGACTTTGCCGCTCCACGTCGCCCAAGTCGTGTGCGTCGCGGTCGAGCCGTCCGGACTCGCGGACCTCGGTGAGCACGCCGCTCTTCAGGCCGATGCCGAGAACATCCAGGATCAGCGCCACCTTGCCGTCGCCCATGATGGTCGCGCCGGCATAGCAGGTGAGCCCCTTCAGTTGCTTGCCGAGAGGCTTGACCACGATTTCCTGCGTATCGTGAATGCCGTCCACCACTAACCCGAACTGCCGGTCTTCGGCCTGCAGAATGACGATGTTCAGGACGTCGGGTTCCTCGGCCGGCTTGCCCAGGCGCAGGACGTCGCGAAGATACGTGATTGGCAGCAGGTTTCCCCGGCGGCGGTAGACAGGAGTGCCGTGAATCCGCTCAATCTGACGCCGTCCGGACTCACCTTCGAGGCGTACCAGTTCGAGGAGGCTCACCTGCGGAATGACGAACCGTTCCTGGCCGCTCATCACCACCAGGCCCGGAATGATCGCCAGCGTCAGCGGGATCTTGATCTTGACTGTGGTGCCATGACCGGCGCGGCTGGCGATGTCGACGGTTCCGCCGATCTTCTCAATATTCGTCTTGACGACATCCATGCCCACGCCGCGGCCGGAAATATTCGTCACTTGCTCCGCGGTGGAGAAACCGGGCAGGAAGATGAGGTTGGTGGCCTCGCGCTCGCTCATGCGTTGGGCCTGTTCGGGGCGGATAAGGCCCTTCTGGAGCGCCTTCTGCTTCACTCTTTCCGGGTCAACGCCGCGGCCGTCGTCGCTGATTTCGATGTTGACTTGTCCGCCCTCGTGGAAAGCACGAAGAGTGAGTCTGCCCTGCACGGGTTTGCCGGTCTTGGCGCGGGCATCGGGAAGCTCAATACCGTGATCGCAACTGTTGCGCACGATGTGGGTGAGCGGATCTTTGATGGCCTCGATAATGCTCTTGTCGAGCTCGGTTCCTGCTCCCTCCATATCCAACTGGATCTGCTTGCCGCAGGCGCTGGCCAGATCGCGGACCACACGGGGGAGCTTGTTCCAAACCACTCCGATCGGCTGCATGCGGGTCTTCATGACCCCCTCCTGCAACTGCGTGGTGATGAGGTTCAAGCGCTGGCTGGTGGCATTGAAACCGGCATCCTCGACGTTGGTGCTGAACTGGAGAATCTGATTGCGGGCGAGCACCAGTTCCCCGACAAGATTCATCAGTTTGTCGAGCAGCATCACATCCACGCGAATGGTGGAATCGGCGACCGACGTCTTCGTGGAGGTGCTTTCCGCCTCCGGCGAGCCTGCCGGTTGACTCACTGCGGCAGCCACTGGGGCGCTTTCTATGGCTGCGATCGCAACCGGTTGGACCGCCGGGGGCGCCTCGGCCGGGGACTCACATACCGGAGGTTCGCAGACGGGCACGGGCGCCTCAGTCTTGTGATGCGATGCATACTCCAGCCTTTCGATCAGTTCGTGGTACTCATGCCCGCTCTCTTTCGAGGTGTCTTCAATGGCACGCAATTCCAGTTTCACCGCGTCCACCATTTCGAGGACCAGGCTGACAAGGCCGGGGGTTAAGTCGCGCTCCTCATTGCGCACTTGGCTGAGGATGTTCTCGCCCCGGTGGGTGATCTTTTCGAGCGTAGAGAAACCCAGGACTCCGCATGTCCCCTTTATGGTGTGGATGGTGCGAAAGATGCTGGCCAGCAGCGCGCCATCTTTCGGACGCTGCTCGAGTTCCACCATCTCCTGGTCCAGGCGGGCAAGGTTCTCGTTACTCTCAATCAAGAAATCCGTGATCAGCTCTCGGTCTTCCATAGCGCTCCTGTGTCAGGGCACACTGCATGCGTGGTCCGCGGCGGCGTGCGTTGGGATTGGTCGGAGTCGAGGTTGGCGTGCGACGATCACCTTGCCTCGCACTTACCTCATCGGATCGCGGGCAGATGGGCTTTAGGGGAAATGAGGGGATTGAGAATGAGGGAAGGGGGTACTACTCCACCCGCAGGGGAGGGGATAGAAGTGCTGCGGCCGTGACCCTAATTCATCCCCGCGACCCAGCGGTGAAGGGCGGTCAACCGGCGTTCAATCTCCCCGCGGTCCCGCGCTTCCGGAGCCAATTGGAGATAGCGCGACAAGTCCCGCGCCGCTTCTTTGTAATGCCGCATCTGGTGATGGAGGTAGCCGCGCTGCCGGTACTCCGTTGCGTCGTTAGAGGACGATTTCACCAGCAAGTCCTGCACCTGCAGAGCCTTCTCCCAGCTATTTCCGCGCAGGTAGGCGGCTCGCATGTTGTTCAACATGCGAAGAGCCATTTGACGCTTGCTCACCGGTTCGAGGGCCTGCCAATTTTGGGACATGTCCTGTCCCGTGATACGGCTTGCCAGGGCGAGGCATTCCGGGCCTTCGAGAATCCGGCCGTGATGAAAGGGGTCTATGTAATGCTGCGTGTCCCCATCGTCGTACTCGACCAGGAAGTGGCCGGGCATTCCGATGCCCCAGAGAGGCCTCCCGAGCCGGCGGCCAATCTCCATGTAGACGAGCGAGAGCGTAATCGGCAGCCCCATGCGCTCCATGAGGACCTGATTCAGGCAGCTATTCATCGGGTTGTAGTAGTCGCCGCCGTTGCCGCGAAAACCCAGCTCTTCGAAGAGAAACTCATTGGCGGCGCGTATGAAAGACGTGCCGTCGTCGCCGGAGTGAGTTCGCTCGCTCAACTCATTGGCATACGAATCGATGAGATCGATCCAGGGCGCGACCTCCAGGTCGGGAAACTCGATCATTGCCAGTTGCAGTGCGGCGACGTCGAGCGGAACTCCTTCATCGTTGCGCACCAGCAGATCGAGCAGATCGTTCACTTGGTCGCTAGAATAGCATATTCATGCGATTTTCCCTGGTCTGCGCCGCTTTGCTGTCGCTCCAGCCGGCAGCCGGCCAGTGGTTGGCCGAAGCCTACCCCGTACCGCCGAACAGCAAGGGCGCGGCAACCGAAGGAGGCCACCTCATCACCTGGGGCGAGGGATTGTATCGCGACGGGCAGCGCTTGCACCAGGCAGCGTTCGGTCCGGGTGGATGCCTTTACGACGTCAATGCGGATGGATACTTGGATGCCATTCTCCACCGGTTGCCAGGGGACATGGTCTGGCTCGAAGGCCCGCGGTTTGCCAAAGCGCGCCGAATCGACACCGAGGCGGATTTCGCCGACTGCCTCGGCGCCTCGCTCTTCGGCAGGCGGGGAGTGATTGTAGTCCATCGTGGAATGCAGGTGCGGTTTTATCTCGCTCCTTCAGCCCCGGCAACCGATTCGTCGAAATGGAGCTACCGGGAGATCTATTCGTTTTACACTTCTTCTTATCAGGCCGGCCTGCTCTTACGCGACATCGAGGGAGACGGATTCCCCGATCTGGTGTGCGGCAATTATTGGATCCGGTCACCCAAGGAGTTTCACCTGCCATGGCGGCTCTTTGCCATCAACACCTATCACCACACTCCCGAGTCTGCGCATTTCCGGCTGCAATGGATAGGCGGTTCGCTATTGGCGAGCCAGACTGAAATGCAACAGGGCCGCTTGATGCGCTTCACGCCGCACACGGATGTGACACAACAGTGGACGGAACGGTTAATTGCGGCGGGTTTAGAACGCCCGCGCGCCGCTGTCTGGCGCAACGGAGACTTGCTTGTAAGCGAGGGGTTGAATCTTTGGCTCTATCGGAGGGGCTCCAGGATGCCACTCCACCGAGGTCTTGCCATCCATAGCCTGATAGAAACCGAAGGCGGGTTCCTTGCCATCGGTGCAAGCGGAGCCTTACGGCTGAAACAGCTACCATAAAGCCATGTCCTGGCTCACTTCGCGAACCGGTGTGCTGCTCAGTTCGTTTCTGTTGCCTCCTCTGGGCATGGTGCTCGTCTGGCGCCGCCCGGGCGGTCTCATCAAGAAGACGGCTGTGTCGCTTCTGTTGGCTGGGCTGACGTTCGGATACCTGCTGGCGGCGGGATTGGTTCGCTATGAACTGGCGGGTAGCGGGGCCGGAGTCTTCTTCTCTCTCGGCAGCAAGGAACGTCAGATCGAGAAGCTGGAAGAGAGCCGCGTGCAGCAGGCAAATGTGGGCTCGCCGTCGCCTTCCACGGCCGAGGCGGCGCCCGCGCCCGTTGCCGATCCCGTCAAGCCATCTGAACCTGCCGAGAACCGCGCTGCGTTCTGGACGGATTTTCGCGGACCGCGTCGCGACGGAGTCGCGGCTGAGCAAAAGATCCACACCGGTTGGCCGTTGAAACCTCTTTGGAAACAGCCGATCGGCGGAGGCTATGCGAGTTTTGTGTTTGGAGACGGGCGAGCCTACACGATCGAACAACGGCGTGAGAAGGAGTTCGTCACAGCCTACGCCTTGGAGACCGGTAAGGAGTTATGGGCCCACAGCTACCCGGCCTTTTTTCAGGAGTCGATGGGAGGAGACGGGCCGCGCGCGACCCCGACATTCCATCAGGGGAGAGTCTACTCTATGGGGGCCACGGGCGAGATGCGCGCGCTCGAGGCGAAATCGGGGCGCGTGATCTGGGAAAAGAATATCCTATCCGAGAATGGCGCCTCGAACCTGACTTGGGGCATGTGCGCGGCGCCCTTGATTGTTGACGGAAAGGTGATTGTACAGCCGGGCGGGCCGAACGGCGCCTCCGTCGTTGCCTACGATACGGAAACCGGTAGAAAGGTATGGGGTTCGCTCGACGATGCGCAGGCCTACACGTCGCCCATGCTCGTGACGCTCGATGGAAAGCGGCAGATCCTGACGGTGACAGCTAAGCGGGCGGTAGGGCTGGATGTGGAAACTGGAAAGCTGCTTTGGGAGTATCCGTGGGTTACCCAGTATGACGTGAACGCCTCGCAGCCGGTCGTGGTGGGATCGGATCAGGTGCTGCTCTCAGCGGGCTACGGGCATGGTTCGGGGCTGATTACAGTGCGCGGCGGCCAGGCGGTGAAAGTGTGGGAGAACAACCGTATGAAGAACCGATTCAACAGCGGGGTGCAGATGGAAGGTTATCTGTACGGATTGGACGAGAGCATTTTTTCCTGCATTCGTATCTCCGACGGCGAGCAGATGTGGAAGGCAGGGCGGTACGGCTACGGACAAGTGATTGCGGTGGGAGAGCATTTGATTGTACTCACCGAGCAAGGGGAACTGGTGCTGGTGAAGCCTTCGCCCAAGGAGTTGGTGGAGGTGGCGAAGTTCGAGGCTATTAGCGGGAAGACTTGGAACGTTCCGGCGATCGATGGGGGGATTCTGCTGGTACGGAACGCCACCGAAATGGCGGCGTTCCGTTTGGGCCAGTAGGGGAGAATCAGATGGTTAGTCCCGCACGTCGATCTTCACCGTGCGCGGTTTAGCCACTTCCTTCTTGGGCAAGGTGACTGTGAGCACGCCGTTCTTGTATTCTGCTGAGACCTTCTCCGGGTCGACAGTATCCGGCACCGCGAAGTAACGGGCGAAGGAACCGTAGCTGCGCTCGATGCGGTGGTAGCCCTTTTCCTTCTTCTCGGCCTCGAACTTGCGCTGGCCTTTCAGGCTCAACGTGCCGTTTTCCAAATCGACCTTGATGTCGCTCATCTTGACGTCGGGCATGTCTGCTTTGAGCACGAGTTCATTTTCGGTCTCCAGAATGTCGACCGGAGGAGTCCACGGACGGCCCTGCGTGGTCTCGTCGATCCACTTGCTCAGTGTGTCCTGGAAGAGCCGGAACTCGGTGGGGAACGCATCCAGTGCGGAGACAGGATTGTAACGGGTCAGCATAAGTCGTTTTGAAAACCTCCATTGAAGAGAAGCATCGAGGGGGCCTAGATGCCCCTACGTTCCCAATATAAAATCTTAGTTTAGTTTTGTCAAGTAATTTTATCTGCAAAAAGTGCGACTTGATTAGCCTGATCAGTTAGTAGCCCCGAGACTCCTACCGTCGCGCGTATCCCCGACTGCCACGGCTTACATAAATCCCTCTCCCACTGCCGTCCAACGTGAAGCAGACCCCGCCGGTGAAGCACGTCCCCCCCGTCTGCTTCAGTACCGTGGTCCGGCCATCTGCCGTCATCCGCAACTCTCCGCCTTCCAGCGCAATCCGGACGTAGCTGGTATATTGCGCATACAGCCCGGTCAGTTTTGACAAGTCCATTTCAGCCAAAGGCTTACGAGTATCCGGCTGACTCCGCATGGCTGTTGCCAGAGTGAAAATCTCGCGCGCCAACGGGCCTGTGTCGGCACCGCTCAAGTTGGCGAGCGTGATGACTCCTGTCTTCTTTTGCGGGCACCACAGGAAGAAACTCCCGTAACCCAACCGCGAGCCTCCGTGCGAGTACGCCTCAACGCCATCCAGCATCTGTACGGAAACTCCGTAGCCGTACTGCCCACCCGAAGGCGTGCTGACGTGGGGCATGGTCAGACTCCGCACCACTTCGGCTTCCACAACCTGTCTTCCCTCGATGCGTCCACCGTTCATCACCGCGACCGCCCACCGTGCGAAATCGTTGCCGCTGGTGAACATCGACCCGGCAGGCCAATACCCGGAATGGTCGGCGGCAGGGCGGGCGACGACTGTCTCCCCTTGCTGCACGATGTGGCCCTGGGCCATGGGGTAGGTCATAGCCATCGTCGGCCGGAAAGTTGTCCGCTTCATCCCTAGCGGTACAAACAGCAGTCCGGACATCGCATCGGCAAACGGCTTCATCGCAGCCACTTCGATCAGCCGCCCGGCCATTGCGTAGCCGAGGTTCGAATAGGAGTAGATCTCCCCCGGCTTAGCGAACAGCACGTCCGGCTGCAAGCCTCTGATATTCGCGGCGAGTGCCGTGTCATCGTGCGCGCCATACATTAATGTGCGGTCCATCAGTCCTGCCGTATGGGTCAGCAGTTGGTGCGCCGTGAGGTCTGCGAGCGGTCCCGGCAACTCGCTGAGATAGGAACCCACCGGAGTCCGCAGGCTCAACTTACCCTGTTCGGCCAGACGCAGCACTCCTGCGCCTACAAACATCTTGGTCGTCGATCCGACACGAAACAGGTGGTCCGGTCCCACCGGTTCTCGGGTCTCTACGCTGGCCACTCCGTAGCCCTTGGCATGGGTGACGCGTTCGCCTTCAACGACCACTACAACCAGTCCTGGAGCTTTGAGCCGCCTCAGGGTAGCCTCAGCCGCGCGGTCGATGGCGGCTTGATCCGCGCCCGCGGCACCACGCGCCAAAAGGGTGAGAAGGATGAATATCTGCATGACCGGTGAGCCTCCGTTTTCTGAAGCGCCACTGGAATGGGGGTGGCGCGCTGGAAACATTCACAGTATCCTACGGTCAACTACTTCTTACGACTGGGGATTCCGCAATGAGGCTAACCATCGTCCGCGGCGCTGCCGTCGCATTTATTTTCGCCGCCGGTTTGTACGCCGCTCCTGCCAAACCGGAGTTCAGCAAGCATGTGGCGCCAATCCTGAACAGCCGCTGTGTGGAGTGTCACCGCCCCGGAGAAGCTGCGCCGATGGCGTTCACCACCTATCAGGAGACGCGCCCGTGGGCCAAGGCGATCAAGGCCGCGGTGTTGACTAAGAAGATGCCGCCATGGCTGGCCGATCCGGCCCACGGTAAGTTCGCCAATGACCGGCGCCTGAGTTCGGAGGAAATCGCCACCATCGTGGCGTGGGCCGATCACGGTGCTCCGGAAGGGAATCCCAAAGACCTGCCGCCGTCTCCGAGGTTCGAGCCGGGATGGATCATCGGCAAGCCGGATGCGGTCTTCGACCTCGGCCAGGAGTTCGCAGTACCCGCTTCGGGAGAAGTGCCTTACAAGTACTTCACGGTGGAGACTAATTTCAAAGAAGATACCTGGATTGAGGCCGCTGAGTGCCGCCCGGACAAACGCGGTGTCGTGCACCACATCATTGTCTTTCTGCAGGATCCGAAGGAGAATCTGGCCGGTTCGGGCGGAAATCTGCTGGTCGGCTGGGCCCCTGGAGATCCGCCTCTGCAATTGACTGCGGGCACGGCGCGTCTGGTGCGGGCCGGCTCGAAACTGCGCTTCCAGATGCACTATACACCCAATGGCACCGCCGTGAAAGACAGAAGCTATGTGGGGTTGAAATTCGCCAAAGCCCAACCGAAGTACCGTTCTCTGACAGGACGCGCCATTAATATCGGGTTGAAGATTCCTCCTCATGCCGAGGCACATGAAGTGCGCGCGGCGCATGTGGTGAAGGAAGACATCCGGCTCACCAGCCTGATGCCGCATATGCATGTTCGCGGCAAAGACTTCGAGTACAAGGCCATCTTCCCCGACGGGCGCGAAGAGGTCCTGCTGAAAGTCCCGCGCTACGATTTCTCCTGGCAACTGGCTTATCAATTGGCTACTCCTCTCAACGTTCCCAAGGGAACCCGTATTGAATGCGTCGCCCATTACGACAACTCGGCCAACAATAAGTACAACCCCGACCCTACAAAGGAAGTAAGATGGGGCGATCAGACATGGGAAGAAATGATGATCGGCTGGTTCAACTACACAGTGGAGTGGAAACCGGAACCTGTTCCCTCCGGTGGATCGGCAGGGCTGGAGTAGCCTTCCTTCTCGCGGCCCTTGGCAGTGCTGCCGCGGAGATGGTTCGCATCCCCGCCTTCTCGCGTGAAATCACGGACTCCGAAACTGGCATAGTCATTCGCATCACCACGGGCGAGTTTCTGCTCTCCTCCACAGAGGTGACGCAGGCGGACTACGAGGCCGTGACGGGCGTCAACCCTTCCGTTTACAAAGGCGTGTTGCGCCCGGTGGAGAACGTCTCCTGGTGGGATGCCATCCGCTATGCCAACCAGCGCAGCATCGGCGAGAGCCTGCAACCGGTCTACGATCTGCTCACCGGCCAAGCCGACTTCACCCGTAACGGCTACAGACTTCCCTCCGAAGCGGAATGGGAAGCTGGGTTGCAAGGATCCGATCCGAAGCAGGCAAATCTGGGCAGCGGCAACACGAAGCAGACAGGGCCGCTGCTGCGATTGGTGAACGAGAAGGGCACGATGCCCGCAGGCTCCTACGGAGCAAACAGACTGGGGCTCCATGACATGCTGGGGAACGTGTGGGAATGGACCGGCGACTACTTTGACCCCGTGGCTGCCACCGCGCAGCAGCAGGCCCGCGGTGTGGCGCGAACGATTCGGGGGGGCTCTTTTGTCTCTACCGTTTCCGGCTGGAGCAGAGGATACCGCTCGTCGATGCCGGCGCACCATCGCAGCCGGTTCACGGGTTTTCGTGTGGCGCGTACCGTTACACTGGCGCGCCATCCGCATCCGGGGCCCTCGTGGTTCCAACCTTATCAGCAGCCGCCTGCGGGCTTCGAGACAGGCGCCGGCAGTCTTACCTCGCTAACATCCGAGGGGGAAACCACGGAAAGCTGGAGCGCGAAGCGGAGGACTTTGAAGGAGAAATGGCGCGGGATACTGGGAGCGCCGTCCATACCGCCGCCCGCGCCGCACGCCAGATTGGTCGAACGGTACACGGACCGCGGACTGAGCGGTACGATCCTGGACCTGCAGACCGAGTCCGATTCCTGGGAGAAGATTCTGATCCTTCGCCCCGATGCCGTTTCCGCTGTGCCGCGGCCTGTCGTCATCGTGCCTTACTACGATGTGGATGTTCCGGCAGGCCGAAATCTTGGCGGACGTTCCTTCATGCCGGGTTCGGTGCGCTCCTACGCCTATCTGGCGGCGCAGCGCGGCTACATCGCGATCGCCATTCGATGGTTCGGCGAAAGCTACGGCGAACGCTATGACGAAGCCGTTGCCAATCTCGCCATGCGGCACCCGCAATCGACAGGACTCGGAAAGTGGGTATGGGATGCGCAGCGGCTGCTCGACTATATCGTCACTTTGCCCGATGCGGACCCGAAGCGCATTGCCATCATCGGCCACTCGCTGGGAGCGAAGATGGCGCTGTATGCCGCCGCCATGGACGATCGAATCGGCAACGTCATCTTTAGCGAAGGCGGCATCGGGTTCAAGATGTCGAATTACGACGATTTTTGGTATCTCGGCGAGAAGATGCAATCGATGCCTGCGGGAACCGATCAACATGAACTCCTCGCCTTGCTGGCTCCGCGGCCCTTTCTTCTCATCGGCGGCGACGAGTATGACGGGAACGAGAGCTGGCGCTATGTCAACGCCGCTCGCACCGTATACCGGCTGTTCCGCCAACCGGATCAGATCGGCTACTTTAATCACCACAAAGGGCACTCGCCGACGGCGGAAGCCATCACCCACGCCATGCGCTGGCTGGAGCGCTTCACCTGGCAACAGTGACGCCCACGTATAGTTCGACTATCATGGAAGTATAAACATGGCGAGACTCACAGAGGATCACACCGCGCGATACGCCGACATGTTCGCCGCCATGGGCACCGAACCCCGTCTGCGGATCATCCGGCTCCTGCTGAGCGCCCATCCGACGGGCATGGTGGTCGGCGACATTCAGGCTGAATTGGGTATTCCGCCGTCTACGCTTTCCCACCACCTGGACAAGCTGAAGAACGAGGGCCTGGTGAAGGTGCGGCGCGAAAGCACATACCTCTGGTGCAGCGTCAACGCCGAAGCGCTGAAGGAGTTGCTGACGTTCCTTTACGCCGAATGCTGCACCCGCAGCCAAGCCGTACAGAAGGACGAAATCGTGCAGATCTGCGGATGAAAGATCAGCCCGCCGCTGTGTCTTTGACAACTGACAGCCGGGCGCTCGCCCGCCCGCCGCGCTGAACCAGCAGCATTTCCAGCGCGTTTCGTTTGCTGGTGTCGATGTGTTCGGCCAGCAACCTCTCCGCCATCGGCAGGTCACGGCGGATGAACGCCTGCACCAATCCGAGGTGTTGTTCACCGGTTTGACGCACCACGTGTTCCAGTTCGTAGCCGAGCAACCGCAGAGAGTGAATCAACTGCGAGATATTCTCCAGGTAGGAAACCAGGCGGCGATTGCGGCAATTGGCAAAGATGAATCCGTGCAACGCGAGATCGATCTCCGCGTGTTGCGCCGATGTCTGCGCCACGGGCTTTCCATCGAGTGCGCGCAGCCGCCGCTCGAAATCGAACAGGGGCTCCAGCGGCATCGTGGGGACCGCCGTGCGCAGCGCCAGCAACTCAAGGTTCTTGCGGATTTCGTACAAATCCTCAACATCGTCAGGGGTGAAGGAGACTACATAGGTCCCGTGGTTATGCCTTCTGTCCACCAACTCATCGCGGGTGAGCATGAAAAGCACTTCGCGGATGATCGTCCTGCTGACTGCATAGTGCTCGGCCAGTTGAGTTTCCACCAGCCTCTCGCCCGGCTTCAGATCTCCTCTGAGGATTCGTTTCAGTACATCGCCGTAGATGCGCGACTTGTGATGATCTTCTCTTGTGTTCTTCACGCCAGCATCTCTTGTACCACATGCGGGGATTTGAAGTAGGTGATCTCCGCGGCCGCCGTTACTTGCTGCTACGGGCGGGCGTGATACCATCACCCTCATTGCTATGGCTGACAGCCCTTATCTCGCCAGACCGTGGCTGAAACACTACGATTTCTGGGTTCCGGCGGAAGTGCGGCAGCCGCATGGGGCTCTCTATCAGATCCTGCAGATTGCGGCCAGCCAATACGCATCGCGACCCGCCACGCACTTCCACGGTGCGGAACTGACGTTCTGGCAGATTAAGCAACAGGTGGACCGGTTAGCTGCGGCGTTGCACCGCCGCGGCATCCGCGCCGCTGATCGTGTCGGCATCATGCTGCCGAACTGTCCGCAGTATCCTATCTCTTTCTTTGCTATCGCCAGACTCGGCGCGATTGTGGTGAACATCAATCCCCTCTACACAGCACCGGAGGTGGCGCGTGTCATCGAAGATTCCGGCTTGTGCGCGATGGTCACTCTGGATACGCTGGCCTCAACGGCTCGCGCAGCCGGCGCTCCACCGATGTTGATTCTGTCCACGCTTGCGGAGTACAAACCGGAATGCGCCCCGTCTCCCGACGCGCGCGGCGCCCTCGCCTTCACTCGCCTGATCGCGGAATCGGGGGACGAAACCCTGCCCCGTCTGCCCGGGGATTGCTCCGGGGAGGTGGCTGTGCTCACTTACACGGGAGGCACCACCGGAGTCCCGAAGGGAGCCATGCTGACGCACGGCAGCATCTACGTCAACATGCTGCAAAGCGTGGTTTGGGGGCAGTATTTCACGCGCCGCGGTGAAGAGCGTCTGCTGCTGGTGCTGCCGTTGTTTCACGTGTACGGAATGACCGTGGGGATGCTGCTCAGCTTCTGGAACGGGACGCTCATGATCCTCATGGAGAAGTACAATCCCGATCAATTGTTAGATGCCGTGGAGCGTCTGCGGCCGACGTTTCTGCCCGGCGTTCCCACCATGTTCCAATCCATACTCAATCATCCGCGTGCCGCCACCTGCGGATTAGAGCATGTGAAGAGCTTCAACAGCGGAGCGGCCCCTCTTGCCGTCGAGACCATCGACCGCTTCGAGCGTCTCTCCGGCGCAATGCTCCGCGAGGGCTACGGGATGACGGAACTTTCTTGTAGCGCCATCACTACGCCGCTGCTGGGCATTCGCAAACCCGGCAGTATCGGTGTGCCGATGCCGTCCACTTGGGTGCGGATTGTGGATCTCGAGACAGCAACTCAAGACGTGCCTGTTGGCGAAGAAGGCGAGTTGCTTGTGCGCGGGCCGCAGATGATGAGTGGTTATTGGCGGAAACCGGAGGAAACGGCAAACACGATTCGCGATGGATGGCTCCATACCGGAGACATTGCGCGCATGGACCAGGACGGCTACTTCTACATCGTTCAGCGCAAGAAAGACATGATCAACGTCGGCGGATTCAAAGTATTCCCCACCGAAGTGGATGAGGTGCTATACGCCCATCCCGCGGTGGCCGAAGCCGCAGCGGTCGGCATTCCCCACCCCTATCGCGGAGAAGTAGTGAAAGCCTATGTCGTCCTCCGCGCCGGGAGTTCCGCCTCCGCTGCGGAAATTCTCGAATTCTGCGGAACGAGACTGGCGAAGTTCAAAGCGCCCGCGGAGATTGAGTTCCTTGACTCCCTTCCGAAGAGCGCCGTGGGCAAGATCTTGCGTAAGGAGTTGCGGCGCCGTGCGGACATGGACTCTCCGGAACAGGCTCACGGCCATCCTGCAACGGAAAGGGAATAACGATGCTTCACCGAAGACATTTGCTGCAAGCCCTCGCCGCCACGGCTGCCGCGCCCTTCCTGACGGCACAGGTGCGCAAACCGAATTTTGTTATTTTCCTCGCCGATGACCTCGGCTATGGCGACATTGGCTGCTTCGGGTCAAAGGACGTTCCTACCCCGCACATCGACTCCCTCGCGCGCAACGGTGTCAAATGCACCAGCGGCTACGTGTCGGCAGCCGTGTGCAGCCCTTCGCGTGCTGCCTTGCTGACCGGGCGTTATCAGCAGCGGTTCGGCTTCGAGTTCAACACCGGCCCCGCCGTCCGAGACATGAAACTGCGCCTCGGCCTTCCACTCTCGGAGAAGACCCTGCCGCAGTACTTGAAGGCCGCCGGCTACACCACGGGCATGGTCGGCAAATGGCACCTCGGCGGGAATGCGGAGTTCCAGCCTCCGCGCCGGGGCTTTGACGAATTTTTCGGCTTCCACCACGGGGCCAATGCATTTCTCACGCAAGCTACCGCGGACGGGCGATTTGTCGAAACAGAGGACGCTTCCGGGGCGTTGTCGCGGCCTCCCGCGCGGCGCAATCAGCCGGTGTTCCGCGGAGAGACGCCGGTTGACGAGGATGCCTACCTCACCGATGCCTTCGCCCGGGAGGCCACAGCGTTCCTCGACCGTCATCACGGCAAACCCTTTTTCCTCTACATGCCGTTCAACGCCGTGCACACGCCGTTGCAGACGACCGCGAAGTACCTCGACCGCGTCGCATCGATCCAGGACGAGCGTCACCGCATGCTGGCCGCGATGACGGTGGCCATGGACGACGCCATCGGCGCCGTCTTGTCGAAGGTGAAGCAATATGGCCTGGAACGCGACACGCTGATCGTCTTCCTCAGCGACAACGGCTGCCCCACCTATACGCGCGCCGGCACCAACGGGCCGTTAAGCGGATCGAAGATCACATACTTTGAAGGGGGTATCCGAGTACCCTTCCTTCTGCAATGGCAAGGCCGCCTGAAACCCGGACAGACCTACACACAACCCGTCGTTTCGCGCGACCTTCTGCCCACCCTTCTCACCGCGGCGGGAGTCACTCTCCCCACAGATCGCGAATTGGACGGCGTCGATCTCCTGCCCTATTTGGAAGGCAAGAAGAAGGGCCCGGCGCATGAATGGCTGTTCTGGCGCGCCGGGCGGAACATGGCGGTGCGCCATGGGGACTGGAAGTTGCTCCGGCTCCACAACGGCGGGATCGTGCATCTTTACAACCTGGCCGGCGATGTCGGCGAGCGCGAGGATCTCGCGGCCGCAAACCCAGCCATCGTCAAGCGCATGCAAGCGGAGTTGGACAAATGGTCAGCCGCAATGAAAGCGCCGCTTTGGGCGCCCCGCGGACAGCCCAAAGTACCCGTCAACGGTGAGGAGATTACCTGGGACCTCTAGGCCTGCCTGAGCCCTGGCTCCGTGCTTGCCGCCCCCACAAGTGATACTCTGCTTGCTGATGAGACTCCTCACGCTTGTCTTCGCCTGTACCCTGCTGCCGGCCCAGGGTCCGAACGAAGCAAATTACGACGAAGCCAAGGTCGGCGCATACAAGCTTCCGGATCCGCTTACGATGCAGAACGGAGCAGCGGTGAACAGCGCCGGCATGTGGCACAAGCAACGGCGTCCGGAGATTCTGCGCCTTTTCGAGTCGCAGGTTTACGGCAAGAGCGCACCCGCCCCGAAGAAACTCGAATTCGAGGTTACGTCGCGCGATGCGGCGGCACTTGGCGGCACCGCCACCCGTAAGGAAGTCACGGTCTGGTTGACCGGCAAGCGTCCGGGACCCGTCATGTCCCTGCTGCTCTACATCCCGAACCAGCGCCAGAAGCCGGCGCCCGTTTTTCTTGGGATGAACTTCGGCGGAAACCAGACCATCGGGCCGGACCCTGGAATCACTGAGTCGAAGGCTTGGACCCGCGACGGGAAGCCAGGCGCCCGTGGTGCCTCTGCTTCACGCTGGCCCGTGGAGATGGCGCTAAAACGGGGCTACGCCGTGGCGACGGTCTATTACAGCGAAGTGTTCCCCGATCACAAGGACGGGTTGGCCGGCTCCATCATTCCCCACCTTTACCGTCCTGGTCAAACTAAGCCGGACGCTGATGATTGGGGCGCCATAGGCGCCTGGGCCTGGGCTCTCAGTCGCGCTCTCGATTATCTGGAGAAGGACAAGGATGTCGATGCCAAGCGCGTCGCCGTGCACGGCCATTCGCGTCTCGGTAAGACATCACTATGGGCTGGAGCGACGGATCCTCGTTTTGCGGTGGTCATCTCAAACGACTCCGGGGAAGGCGGCGCCGCGCTTGCCCGGCGTAACTTTGGCGAGACTGTGGCTCGCATCAACACCTCTTTCCCCCACTGGTTCTGCGACAACTTCAAGGCCTTCAACACGCGCGTAGCGGATTTGCCGGTCGACCAGCACATGCTGATTGCCCTCATTGCGCCCCGGCCGGTTTATGTCGCGTCAGCAGAAGAGGACCGGTGGGCCGATCCGCGCGGCGAGTTTCTCTCCGCCAAGGCCGCCAGCCCTGTCTACAAACTGTTGGGAAAAGATGGGTTAGGCGCGAATGAGTGGCCCGGCATTCACCAGCCTGTCCACTCCACCATTGGCTATCACATCCGTGCTGGCAAGCATGACATGACGGCCTATGACTGGGAGCAGTATCTGACCTTCGCCGACAAACACATGCGATAGCCGGCGGCCGGCCGAGTATAATTTCTCCACGTTCCGCCCCATAGCTACGTCTACTCTTTAGGAGAGCTATGGCCGCACCGGATCGTCCCAGACTTGCCAACCCCCAGGCGGAAGCCGACGCCGCCCGCGCGTTGGCGAAGCGCTACCGGTGTGACTACGTCGACCTGAAAGAGGAACGCATTGACCACGGGCTATTCCAGAATATCCCCGTTGACTTGATGTTTCGCTATAACTTCGTCCCCCTGAACGCTTCCAACGGGACTCTGGAGATCGCCCTCGCTGATCCGCGCAACCTGAACCTGATCGACGAGTTGTCCATCCTGCTGGAGAAGAAGCTCCACGTTAAGGTAGCCACACTCAGCCAGATTTCAGACCTGCTGAAGAAGACCGAACAGAGCCAGCGCGTGCTGGAAGAGGTGACGGAGACTTTCGCTCTCGACGTGGTGGGCGATGAAGAGAACTCCGACGAGACACTCTCTATTGACCGGCTGACCGGCGCCGATTCCGACATCGCTCCGGTCATCAAGCTGGTGGATACGACGATCTTCAACGCCCTGGAGCGGCGCGCCTCCGATATCCACATCGAGACACGCGACCAGGAAGTGGCCATCAAGTACCGCATCGACGGCGTGTTGCAGTACGCCATGCCGCCTATCGCCAAGGATTGGCACACCACCATCATCAGCCGCATCAAGGTCATGAGCGAGTTGGATATCGCTGAGCGCCGCGTACCCCAGGATGGCCGCTTCCGTGTGCGCTACAAAGGCAGGCTGATCGACTTTCGTGTCTCCATCATGCCCACTATCCATGGCGAAGATGCCGTGCTCCGTGTGCTGGACAAGGAGTCGATGAGTGAGAAGTTTTCCTCGCTCAGCCTGGATGTGGTCGGGTTCTCCGATCACGAGATCATTCCGTTCCGCCGCGCCATCAAAGAGCCTTACGGCATGGTACTGGTGACCGGACCCACCGGTTCCGGTAAAACCACCACGCTCTATGCCGCGCTGATGGAGATCAAGAACGACGAAGACAAGATCATCACCATTGAAGACCCCGTCGAATACCAGATCAAGGGAATCACCCAGATTCCGGTGAACGAAAAGAAGGGCCTCACCTTCGCCCGCGGATTGCGTTCCATCCTGCGCCACGACCCCGACAAGGTCATGGTGGGCGAAATCCGCGATCAGGAAACGGCGCAGATTGCCATCAACGCGGCGCTCACCGGACACCTGGTGTTTACCACCGTCCACGCCAACAACGTCATCGATGTGCTGGGGCGCTTTCTGAACATGGGCGTCGAGGCCTACAACTTCGTTTCGGCGCTTAACTGCATCCTCGCCCAGCGGCTGGTTCGCGTCATCTGTGAGCATTGCAAGAAGCCGGTAGACTACACCGAAGAGTATCTGCGCGATTCCGGTCTGCAACCGGAACAGTGGCGCGGCGTAACATTCTATGAAGGCGCGGGTTGTTTCGAGTGCGGTGGAACCGGATACCGCGGCCGAACCGCCATTCACGAATTGCTGGACCTGTCGGAACGAATCCGTGAAATGATTCTCGAACGGCGTCCGGGTTCGGAAGTGAAGCGCGCTGCCAAGGAAGAAGGAATGCGCTTCCTGCGCGATTCGGCGCTGGAGAAAGTCCGGCTGGGCGTATCCACCTTGAAGGAAGTGAACAAAGTTACCTTTATCGAAGGCTGATGCAAATCCAATGTCGCTGCTGAACAAACTACGCCATGTGCTTGCCGAACCGCCTCCGGAATACGTGTTCGAGTTTTCCGAGGCCGGCATTGCCTGGGCACATCATGGAAAGACGGAAACGGGCGGCTTTGAGCCGCTGGAACCCGGCGTCATCAGCGTCAGCCCGGTGCGCGACAACGTGCTGCTGCCCGAGAAGCTCCAGGAAGTCGTGCTGAAACTTGTTCCGCCTTCGGCGAACAAGCGGCGCCGCCCCGCCGCTGTGATCCTCCCCGACTATTGCTGCCGGGTAGCCGTTCTCGATTTCGATACCTTCCCCAGCGACCCCGCCGAGCAGCAATCCTTGGTGCGGTTCCGCGTCAAGAAAAGTGTTCCGTTCGATCTCGAAGCGGCCAGTGTCAGTTTTCACGAGCAGCCGCATCCGGCGGGCGGCAAGAAGCGCGACATCGTGGTGGCCGTCGTCAGTCTGGAGATTCTTGCCCGCTATGAAGCGCCATTGCGCCAGGCGGGACTCCACCCCGGCATGGTCAACATCTCCGCCCTCACCATGCTCCAGATGCAGCAATCCGCCTCTCTCGAAGTCATCGCCAAACTTACAGGGAGAGCGCTCTCCATCGCCGTTACCGAAGGCAATCACCTGCGCATGTTCCGATGTGTGGAATTGGAATCGGTCTCGCCGGAGGAGGTGGCCGCAGTCCTCTTCCCCACTTACGCCTATGTCGAAGATGAATGGAAGCGCAAGCCCGAGCGGTTGCTGCTGTGTGGATTCGGCGCTCTGGGCGGCGAAAGCGCACGCGTCCTGGAAGCGGAATTGAACACGCGAGTCGAACCCCTCCGCGGAGCGCATGGTGCTCCTGGCCCGTACAACGCCGGCCTGATGGGATACCTGCAAGGCATGGGGATGGAGGTGGCGGCGTGAAGATCCACGTCAATCTATCTTCTGAGCCGTTCCGCCGCGACCGCCCGTTTGTCGTTGCCACCATCGCGCTTGGTTCGCTGCTGGCAGTAACCTTGGCGGTCCTTTCATACCTCGCCGTGGCCGGACGCGATGAGGCCCTCGATGCGCGTCTGGAAGTACAGAAGGCTCGCACGCAACTGGAAGCACTTACTAAGATCCAGGGCGCGCTCCAGCAGCAGTTGTACCAGCCGCAGAACGCCGAAGTGATCGAGCGCAGCGTATTCCTCAACAAGTTGCTGCTGCGCAAAGGCATTAGCTGGACGCGCATCTTCGCCGATCTGGAAAAAGTGCTGCCGAACAAGGTGCGCATTATTCAGGTGCGGCCCGCCATCACATCGAGCAACGATGTCTACCTGGAAATGGACGTCGCCTC
>JAEUQG010000308.1 GCA_016789755.1 Bryobacterales bacterium | reverse complement strand
GGATTGAGGAATCGTATCGCAGGGCTCTGAAGGGCATTCGTGCGGTGCTTCGTGGCGAGCAACCACAAAAGCCGGAGGATCCATACATGCTGCGGGACGTGGCAACCCTCCTACTCGACTGCGGTCTACGACCCGAAGAATGCTACCGGCTCTGTTGGGAGCACGTTCGAGATGGTGCCCTCCACATCCCATACGGGAAAACGAGCAACGCGCGGCGGTCGATTCCCCTGCCGGCGCGAGCCGCGGCGGTTCTGGAAATGCGTCGTCCAATCGCTACGAACCCGTGGGTGTTTCCCGCACCGACAAAGAGCGGTCACATGGAGCAATCGACACTGAAGAAGCAGCATGCGAAGGCCTGCAAACTGGCGGGAATCGCAGACGTCCCGTTCTACACGTTTCGCCACACTTGCCTCACCCGATGGGCGGCCCACATGGACCCATATGCGCTGGCGTATTTCGCCGGACACAGCGATTTTGGCACCACCCGGAGGTACGTTCACCCGAATCTGGAAACGGGCCGAGCGGCGATGGAAAGGGCACAAAGTGCGCAGGGTGGGCACAAATCTGGGCACAGCGAGGCTACGAAGGAAACGGCAAGGGAAGTGGAAAGCTCTGTAATCAATTGATGGGAAAAGAGTTGAGTGGTACGCCCGAGAGGATTCGAACCTCTGACCTCTTGCTCCGGAGGCAAGCGCTCTATCCAGCTGAGCTACGGGCGCGCTTCATTGACATTGTACCCCACCTCCGATCGCGTGTGCCGCCAAAATTCACTTTACCGGCAGACGCACCCCAACCGGACTCAACTCCCCGGCGACTCCAATTCGTACTTCCGGCCAACTGGTCACACCTTCCGGCAGCCACAAATTGATCTGGTACAAACCGGCGAATCCCGGTGCGGCCCCGACGTACCGGATACGCTTATCCTCGACCGGCGTTCCATTCAGCAGCAGTTGGAACTCCGCCCGGCGCGCCAGGGGAGCGGCGCTCCGCGCGACTTCCATGTAGGCCGGCTCCGGAATCAGTGGCCCCAATCCCGTAGCGAACAGCACTACGTCTTCCCCGCCTGTGGCCAGATTCTTATCGCTCAACAGCCTTCCGTCCAGCTTTACCGCAGCCACCGTTTCCATATCGCGCAGGAACAATCCCGGGGCGACGGCCTTCAGCCGGACGTTTACCTCCGGCCCGGAAATACCATCCAGGTTCACCCGCAGTTTCGCTTCCCGTTCCGGCAAAGCCGTATTCGGAACGAGGAAATTGATCTGATCCGGCGAGACATAGAAGACCGGGGCGGCGAATCCGTCGACGAACACTGTCACTCCTGTCCCAAGCAAATAGGGAGGCAAAAAGCCCGCCAGCAGATCGGCCGGCCCGATGGCTCGCGTGGACCAGGAAAGTCCTTTGCCGTAAATCGTTCCGAACGTGTTGGGCGCAAGCACCTGCCGGTTTGTCGCCGAATGCACCACCGATGCCGCCGAATACACCGGGGCGCTCCGTGGCTGGCAGCACAGCGCCACCGTCCAGACAAGGAAAGAGGGGTTCACAATAAGAAAGGTGGGCTTGTTGGGCCCACCTTCTCATGCTTTGTTGCCGGTCCGCGGCGTTTATCGCGCCACGGAAATAAACACCGTGTTGGCGCTGGTGGCGCCGCCTGCCGTGGCTGTGATGGCATGATCGCCATCGGCTAGCGAAGCCGGAATCGTGACGTTGAACTGGAAGATGCCGGAGCTGACCAGGTTGCCATTGCCGGCGAAATCGGCCGTTGCTTCGCCGACGCGAATTGACGGCTTCGCGGCCAGCGCCGGAGATCCGGTCACTAACTGTTCAGCGGGCGCTGCCGGGTTGGTTGCGCCGAAGCCCGAACCGAAGATCTGGATGGTCTCGCCCGGACGGGCCGCGCGCCGTGCTCGCGGATCCACACCCACCTTGCCAAGAATGGTCCCGTCCAGCGCCACCGCCGTGACGAAGAAACGGTTGTTCTGGGCAAACGGAGCGAAGAAGGCCGGGGCCGCGGCCGCGCGCCGGATGGTGAGCGGAGCGCTATCGCCGTTGATGTTACTGAGCACCACCTGCACGTCGCCCACGGCATCGTCCACAGGCGCGAGCACATTCACTTGCGTCGGGCTGACGTAATACACCGGCGCCGCCTTGTTGTTGATCTTCACGCTGACACCGGCCAGCGAAAGCGGGAGGTTGTTGCCCTGGATCGCTCCGTCCCAGGTGCGCTCCGCCGCCGAGAGGTTCGTCCCGACGATGGCTACCCACGAATGGGAAGCGATGCTCGAAGTGTAGTTGAAGGCGTCGCGAATGCCACCTGAGGTGATGGCCGGACGAGGACCGCCGCCGGCAGCCGGGTTGATGGTCGAGGTCACGGTGTAGATGAAATCTCCCGAGTTGGCGCCGTTATTGTTGGCCGCATTGCCAGCGGCGTAGAAGATCACGTCACCGACGTTTGTCTCGGGCGGAGTCCAATCCAACTCCCAGGTGCGCGTTTCCGGAGTTTCGGCCGATGTTCCGGCGACAACGTGCTCGACGAATTCCACTGCGTCTCCGCAAGGCGCAACTGCGGTCCCCGTCAGTCCGCAGCGCACTTGTGTCTCGGCATTCGATGTGAATACGCCGGCTTTCTTCGTGGGGTCGCTGGCCAAGCGGGCGGTCAATTGGAAACCCCAGCGGCGTGCGGTCGGATGCGACAGCGTCAACCGGAGGGTCTGTTTGACCCCCGGCACGTAGTTGGCCACGGTAAGCGCCATTCTCCCGACGCCGTCGTTGACGTCGGCGCCACGATGACAAGCCGCGCAAGTGAGCCCACCGTCAGCCGGCGCCCCCGTTCTCCCCTGCGGAGGGCCGACCGAAAATCCGAACAATAGGACTGGCGACATCGCCAGCCCGGCGAATACATACTTCCTCAATCCCTGAAGCATCCCTGTTCTTTCCCCTTGTTACCGTTGCACGGTGATGTACACGTTCGAGGAACTCGTCACGCCGCCGGCTTCGGCAATCAATGGATAATCGCCGTCGGCAAGCGTGGCGGGCACTGTCACGTTGAATTGATAAAGGCCGGCCGCTACCAGATTCCCAGAGCCGGCAAAAGTGGCCACCGTTTCTCCGAACCGGATTCGCACTTGCGAGGTAATGGCTGGAGCTCCGCTGACAATCTGCGTGGTGGGCACGACCGGGTTGGTCGCCCCAAAACCTGTTCCGAACACTTGCAGGACTTCGCCCGGCCGTGCCCCCCTCGTGACGCGCGGATCGACGCCCTGTTTGCCCACATAAACGGCTTGGCCGTTCTGCAACTGCGCCGCTACAGCGGTCACAAAGAACCGGTTATTCTGCGAAAACGGAGCGTAGAACGCAGGCTTCACCGCAGTTGCTGTCACCGCCACCGGAGCGCTTTCACCGTTCGCGTTGGTCACCACGACATTCATCGCGCCTACTCCGATATCCGCGGGCGCGAGGACATTGATCTGGCCTGGGCTGACGAAGAAGATGGTGGCCGGTTTGCCGCCAATGCTGACGCTGACCCCCTCGAGCGTCGTCGGCAGAGTGTTGCCGCGGATAGCGTCCTCCCAAGTTTTCGTCACCGATGCCAGGTTGGTGCCGAAAATCGCCGTCCACGTGCTTGGTGCCAATCCTGCGGTGAAGTTGAATCCTTCGACCACGCCTCCCTGGCTGATCGCCGGGCGGTTCGTGCCGCCACCTCCGCCGCCCGTAGAGGGAGTGAGGGTGTAGTTGGCGGTGTAGATGCGATCGCCGGAATTCGTTCCGTTGCCGTTGGCGGCGTTGCCGGCCACATAGACCCGGACATTGCCGACGTTGGTTGCCGGCGGTGTCCATTCAAACGTGAAGGTGCTGGTACTGCCGCCGCGTGTATGCTCAACGAATTCCACGGTGAAGTTCGCGCGGCACCCCGCCGCGGGCCGCACGCTGCCATCGTCGCAGAGGATCTGTGTCGTTCCATCAGTATTGGAGAAGGTTCCCGCCTGACCGGCGGAGGGATTACTCTCCAGCCGCGCGGTGGCCTGGAATCCGAACACCCGCTGGCCGGCATCGGTTACCCGCACTGTCCAGCGCTGCTTCTGTCCCGGAACATAGGTGGTCCCGCTGGGGAATTCGATCTCCACCCTTCCCGGCCCGCCGTTCAGCGCGGTTCCTGTATGGCACCCCGCCGTGGCGCAAGCCTGGGGAGCGTCTCCCGGCGCGCCGGTGTTGCGCGGGTCCGGCCCGGAGACATAGGCATAGACGAGAATGGGCAGCGCACAAAGCGCCACGGTTGCCTTGCGTGCAAGGATATTGCGTTTCATGAAATGCATGGATTTACCCTATTAGCGAATGCGATCCCCGTGACCCTGCTTGCGTACCAGTCTACACGATACCTGGGACAGCGAATCAAGACCCCGAGAACGACTTTTTCCACTTTTTCAAACACGCCAACGCCTTGCGAGTTGTTGTGCTGAGCGGATGATCCCCGTCTTGGGAAAGAGAGACGTACTGGAAAGATTTCGGTTTCCGAAAAATGCGGGCTTCGGCAACTTCAAACCGATACACATGGTTGGTAATCGAATGTCGGAATTCTCCCACACGGGTGACAATCTGCGCCTCCGGCAGGTGTTCCGGCTCCGGCAATTCCCAGAAACCCCGTAACTGGCTCGACTCTTCACCTCTTCGCCAGGCGAGCACGCGGTCCCCATTCCGCACGAGCAACAAGGTGCGGTCCACCCTGACTGTGCTCATTTTGCGCAGTTTGACCGGGAGTTCGTTTTCACGGCCCGCAAGGCGTGCTGCGCACGACGTACGCACAGGACACGCTCCGCACTGCGGTTTCCTGGGCAGGCAAACCGTCGCGCCCAATTCCATCATGGCCTGGTTGAACTCTCCGGGGTGCTTCGGATCCAACAAGTTCTGGGCGGCGCCTTGCATTCGTTTTCGTGTTGCAGAGTCTGCTATATCCGACGGGTCATTGTTCAGGCGGGCCAGCACGCGCAATACATTGCCGTCCAGAACGGCGTGCGGCAGATCGAAGGCGATGCTGGCGATGGCGGCGGCAGTATAGTCTCCAATGCCGGCTAACTGGCGCAAGGCGTTGTAATCGCGCGGAATCCCGCCGAGTTCCACCATCTGCCGGGCCGCCTTCTGCAGGTTTCTTGCCCGCGAATAGTAACCCAATCCTGCCCACAACTGGAGCAGCTTTTCTTCCGGGGCCTGGGCTAGCGAGGCAAAGCCGGGAAAGGCGTTGAGGAAGCGCTCATAGTAAGGAATGACCGCGACCACGCGCGTTTGTTGCAGCATGATCTCGGAAATCCAGATCGAGTAGGCATCGCCGGTACGACGCCAGGGCAGGTCGCGTTTGGCGCGCCGGTACCAGGTGAGAAGTGCATTGCGAAAAGCGGGGACTTTCTCCATGCTGTTGTCTATACTGAAAAGATATACACCTTGCGCCTATGTCTCCTCATGCAGCCGCCGTCGCCCAAAACGCTATTGTCATCCGCGGGGCTCGGATGCACAACCTCAAGAACGTGTCGCTTGTCATCCCGCACGAGAAATTGACCGTTTTCACGGGGGTCTCGGGTTCCGGCAAATCTTCGCTGGTTTTCGACACCATCTATGCCGAGGGACAGCGGCGCTATGTCGAATCGCTCTCGGCCTACGCCCGGCAGTTTCTGGAGCGCATGGAGAAGCCGGAAGTCGACGAGATCGACGGAATTGCCCCGCCGATCGCAATCAAGCAGAAGAACACCACCCGCAACCCGCGGTCTACGGTGGCCACCGCCACCGAACTTTACGATTATCTTCGTTTGCTGTGGGCGCGCATCGGCCACACGATTTGCCCCAAGTGCGGCCGGCGGGTATTGCGGGACACCGTCGATTACGTGGCGGGCCAGATGTTGCAGCAGGACGAAGGGTCGCGCTGGTACGCACTGTTCCCTGTCCCACACTTCCATGGCACCTCGGAACGCCGCGATCATTTGTTCGAGTTGCGCCGCAAGGGGTTTAACCGGCTGTATCAGAACGGCACGGTATTCGAGTTTTCGACTCCGGAATCGCTGCTCGATATCGATTTTTCGCAACCGCTGTTCGTGCTGGCCGACCGGTTGGCCGTTGCCGGAAACCAGCGTCAGCGCATCGCCGATACTGCCGAAACCTGCTACCGGGAGGCTGGAGAAGTCATTTTTGAACTGGCCGGCAGCTTTCCGCCGCGCCGCCTGGTTTTCAATGAGAAGTTCGCCTGCAAGGAATGCCGCTTGGATTGCCGAGAGCCGGAACCGGGTTTGTTCAGCTTCAACAATCCTCAGGGCGCATGCCCACGCTGCCAAGGCTTCGGCAATACCATTGACTACGACATGAACCGCATCGTGCGGGAGCGGTACCTTTCCATCGAAGAGGGCGCCGTCGACCCATGGACCAAGCCGCAATACAGTTGGTACAAGAGCGAGTTCCGGAAAGCAGCCTCCGGATCCGTGCGCATGAAGGTCCCCTATATGGAGCTGACGCGTGAGGAACAAACGGTGGTTGAGCGTCACATCCGTCTGTTCTTTCAAGAGGTTGAGACAAAGAAGTACAAGGTGCACGTGAGGGTTTTCCTGAGCCGTTACCGCGGCTATTCGACCTGCCCGGACTGCGCCGGCACACGGCTTCGTGCCGAGGCCTTGCAGGTGCGAGTCAACCATCGCAGTCTCCCCGAAGTCTGCGCCATGAATATCGCCCAAGCCTGGCAGTTCTTCCAGTCCCTGCAACTCACCCCGGAGGAAAGCGGTATCGCCGAGAAAGTGATGGTGGAGATCCGGCAGCGCCTGAAGTTTCTCCACGATGTCGGGCTGGATTACCTCACGCTCGACCGCCTATCGGCCACCCTCTCGGGAGGAGAAGCGCAGCGAATCACCCTTGCCACTTGCCTCGGCTCACGGCTGGTGGGAGCTTGCTACGTGCTCGATGAGCCCTCCATCGGGCTCCATCCGCGCGATACCAACCGGCTGATTCGGATTCTGGAGGAACTCCGCGATCTAGGCAACACCATCATCGTTGTGGAGCACGATGCCGAGGTGATGCGTGCCGCGGACCACATTGTCGATCTCGGACCCGGGGCCGGGGAAGGGGGCGGCCGAATCGTTTTCGAGGGCTCGTACGCGGAACTGATCGAGCGGGGCGTGAGCCTCACAGGCCGTTACCTGCGCGGTGAACATACGGTGGTGGCCACGAAACGGCGTGCTCCCAATCCCAAGCGTACCGTTGTCTTTCGCGGCGCATGTGCGAATAATCTCAAGAACATCGATGTGTCGATTCCACTCGACATGATGGTTTGCATTACGGGTGTTTCCGGGTCGGGTAAATCGTCGCTTGTTCACCAGGTAATTCATCGCTCTTTGGAAGCCAATATCAGGGAAAAGACGGCCCGTCCCGAAGGGATAACGGACAACGGGGATCAGGCTCAGGGTCTCGCCACGTGGCGCAAAGTAGAGAAAGCTGACCTTGTCTCCAGTGTCGTCCTCGTGGACCAGAGCCCCATCGGACGGACCCCTCGCTCCAATCCCATTACCTATATCAAAGCCTTCGACATCATTCGCGAGATTTTCGCCGCCACGCCGGAGGCGGGGCGCCGCGGCTACACCCCAGGACACTTCTCTTTTAACGTCCCCGGGGGGCGCTGCGAAACTTGCCAAGGCGACGGCACTGTGACCGTTGAAATGCAGTTCCTGGCCGATGTCGAACTCATTTGTGAGGACTGCAAAGGAACACGGTTCAAATCCTCCATCCTCGATGTACAGTACCGCGGCAGGAATATCCATCAGGTTCTCCAACTAACTGTACAGGAGGCACTTGCATTCTTTTCTGACCATCCGAAACTGCTCCAGCGATTGAAGGTCTTAGAAGACGTAGGACTGGGATATTTGCGGCTGGGGCAGTCGGCGACGACGCTTTCCGGGGGCGAAGCGCAACGCGTCAAGCTTGCTGCCCACCTCAGCCAAGCAGCCGTGAAGGGGACGCTCTTCATCTTCGACGAGCCCACTACGGGCTTGCATTTCGACGACATCGCCAAACTGCTGGATGCCTTTCGCCGGCTACTTGCAGCGGGCGCCTCCATCCTCATCATCGAGCACAACCTGGAGATTATCCGCCGCGCAGATTGGATCATCGATTTGGGGCCGGAGGGAGGAGACAGTGGCGGGTTGTTGGTGGCCGAAGGCACTCCCGCACAGATTGCAGCAACATCGGACTCGTTTACCGGAAAATTCCTACGCGATTCTGCGAAGTGAGGGGGATAGAAAGTGTTTGAAATCGAACCCGTACTATCCCCCAACTAGTGTGCATTTCTTACTACCCACAGGTGCGGGTATGATAGCTCGTATTTCCCAGTCCTGCCCAATAGTGCTAGTTCCCGCTGTACCGCGGCAGGCATAGGACGGACTAGTCCTATCTCTGATCATCTAGTACTAAAAAACATTTCGTTTGCCAATGTTTTACCCTATACTCTCATCATGCGTCCTTATCGACGGCTGCAGATCAGTCTGTCCAAAGATGAAGAACGGGAGTTGCGGAACCTTCTGCGCAAAGGCATTAGTCCCGCACGTGTTCTCCTCCGGGCACTGGCGCTTCTGCAGCTTTCGAGTGGCTTGCCTGCGCAAACCGTGGCACATAACCTCAACCTCAGCGCAAAATCCGTACGCGATATCGGTTGGAGGTATAACCAGGGCGGTCTAGAGAGGGCGATCCACGAAAAACCTCGACCGGGCGCTGCGGCTCTACTGAACATAAACCAAAGCCGCAGGATACTGGCGATGGTTTCCGGCGCTCCTCCGAGCGGCTACTCACGGTGGACGGTCCGTCTGATCGCTGAGGAGGCGGTTCGCCGGCGTCTTGTTCCCACTGTTGGCCGCGAGACCATTCGCATGCTGCTGCTCCACAACGACATGAAACCTTGGCGGCAGAAGACCTCGCAACCCGACTAGAAGTCCGCCCGCCCTGTCCATCCAATTTCTCATTCTGCGCTGATCGTGTGCCTTCTTCTCCGGGGAGAAGGCTGCTT
>JAEUQG010000032.1 GCA_016789755.1 Bryobacterales bacterium | reverse complement strand
CTGCAATCGAACCGCCGGCACAGCGCCGCCGCTACACCCACCCCCTGCCCCACGATCGCCCCCGTCCGCAGCACCCGCGTCGAGGAAAACGCCACGTAACTCGCGCTGATCGGCCGCCCCGCCATCAACAGGTTCCCGATGTTCCGCGAATAGCACGCCCGCAGCGGAATCCCGTAAGGCATCGTCCCCGCCTGCTCCCACGACGGCTTCGTGTTCGGCTTCGACCGCGCCATGATCCCGCCCGCCTTGTGCACATCGATATACCAGCACCCATACGCGATGCTGTCCGCATGCACCTTCGGATCCTGCAGATCGTGCTGCGTCAGCACATAATCCCCCATCAGCCGCCGCGCCTCGCGCTTGTACAGCCAGAAGCTCACGAAATCCAATCCGTAATTCGCCGCCTTCGCCTTGTTCGGACAGTGATTCTTGATGTGATCCCATACCCCCAGCAACTGCCGCAAAGCCTCCTGCTTGATCTCCTCGTTGCCTTCAATCTGATGATGCGGCAATCCCACTTCAATCCACCAATACCCGCCGTCGAACCGGCTGTGATTGCGCCCCACCAGATCCGCCTCCGCCGGAAACGCCGCCGCCCACTCCGGCCTCCGGAACTCCACCGGCCTCCCCGCATCGCGCGCCCGGAAAAACAACGTGCTCCCCATCTGCGGCTGCGCCGCCCCATCCGCCGGAGCCTCCGCTTCGTTGTACTGCCCCCGCGCTTCCATCCCCCAATGAAAATCCGCCCCCGCCCGATACCCCACCGCTCCATCCCCCGTCGCATCCACGAACAGCGGAGCCGCAAACAGATACTTCCGCTCCGACCCCATCTGCACACCATGCAGCGCCAGAATCGTCGCTGCGTCCTTCATCTCCACCTCCCGCACCGTCGTGTTCAGAAACAGCGTCAGATTCGGCTCCCGCACGCACCGGTCGTACAACACCAGGTCCCACTGCGAGTTCATCAGCCCTTCGATATACGGCTCGTGATTGAACTTGCGCTCCTCCGTGTGAAACTCCTCCAGGATCCCCATCTCCTTCGACCACACGTTATGATTCGTGCTCACCTCCGGATACAGCCGCACCTCGCTCGACGAATTGCCCCCCAGCATCGAACGCTCATGCACCAGCGCCACCTTTGCCCCCGCCCGCGCCGCCGCAATCGCCGCGCACGTCCCCGCAATCCCGCCACCCGCCACTACGACATCGAAATCGCGCCGCTCGGTCTTCTCCTTGCCCCCGAGAATGTATCCCCCCAGCGCTCCCGCTCTCCGCTCTGTGCCCGCTTCCTGCCCCTGCGCGCCCCCCGGAGCAAACCACGCCGCCAGCGATTCAAACAGCGTGCGGCGTCGAAAGCTCATCGCGCGTCCCCTAATACCCCATGTTCTTCAACTTCTCCAGCGTCAACCCCGATGGCCGCTCCATCCGCCCCAGCAGCTTGTCCACATACTTCGCCAGAATGTCGCACTCCAGATTCACCCGCTCGCCCGGACGCCGCGTCCCCAACGTCGTATTCCGGAACGTGTGCGGCACAATCGTCACCGACAACACATCCCCTTCCACCGCCGCCACCGTCAAGCTGATCCCATCGATCGCCACGCTGCCTTTGTACACCAGCAGCTTTTCCACTTCCGCCGGCACGCGCACCTGCAGCCACCAGTTGTCGCTCCCCAACGCCTCCAACCCCAGAAACTCCCCCGTTGCATCGACGTGCCCCTGCACGATATGCCCGCTCAATCGCCCCCCTGCCGCCAGCGACCGCTCCAGGTTCACCTTGCCGCCTATCCGCAAATCCCCCAGATTACTCCGCTGCAACGTCTCCGGCGCCAAATCGGCCGCAAACGAGCCCGCCCGCAGATCCACCGCCGTCAGGCACACTCCATTCGTCGCGATGCTGCATCCTTCCGTCGCATCCTCCAGCACAGTCTTGCACCCGATCACCAGCCGCGATCCCGCCGCCTGCGGCACAATCGCCTGCACCGTTCCCAATTCTTCAATAATCCCTGTAAACATCGGCTCTCACTTCACCAGATAGCATTCCACCGCGAACTCGTCCGGCGGAATCGGATGCAACGTCACATCGCGGAAGAGAATGGCGTCGCTGCGCCGTTGCCGCCCTTGTCCACCCGCCACCGGAAGCGACTTCATTCCCCCCAGAATCTTCGGCGCGTAATAAAGGAACAAACGGTCCACAATTCCCGATTCGAGCGCCGCCCAGTTCACCATGCTCCCCGCTTCGATCATCAACGATTGGTAGTTCCGCTCCCCCAGCCATTGCACCATATGGCGCAGATCCACACGCCCGCCCACCGATTCGAGCGGCACCACCTCCACGCCCGTATCTTGCAGCGCCTTCCGCCGTTCCTCGCTCGCCACCGACGTCGTCACCACCACCACGTCCCCTTTGCAACTCATGGCCAGCTTCGATGTCACCGGCAGCCGCAGTTGCGAATCCAGCACGATCCGCAATAACGGCTTGCTGCGCGGCAACCCCGACCGGTCCGTCAGCAGACAATCGTCCGCCAGCGCCGTCCCGATCCCCGTCACAATCGCGTCCGTCGCATGCCGCAGCGTCTGCACATGCGCCCGCGCCGTCTCGCTCGTAATCCATCCGTCGTTGTCGTACGGCGCCGCGATCTTCCCATCCAGCGTCACCGCCGACTTCAACGTCACAAACGGCAGCCTGGTCTTCATGAAATAGAAGAACGGCTCATTCAATTTGTGCGCCTCCGCCGCATGATGCTCATCCATCACAACTTCGATTCCCGCCTCGCGCAGCTTGCGAAACCCTTCCCCCGATACCGCCGGATTCGGATCCTCCATCGGCGCCACCACGCGCGCGATCCCCGCGGCAATCACCGCATCGGCGCACGGACCCGTCCGCCCTTCATGCGAACAGGGCTCCAGCGTCACATAAAGCGTCGCCCCGCGCGCCCGTTCCCCCGCTTGCTCCAGCGCCACAACTTCCGCATGCTTACGGTCCGCGTACACGTGGAAGCCTTCGCCCACCACCTCTCCGTCCCGTTCAATTACTGCCCCCACCGTCGGGTTCGGGCTGGTTTGTCCAACGCCCAGCCGGGCGAGATCCAATGCTCTGGCGAGAAAGTCTGGCATGCGGTTTACTTCGTTGCGAACAACGACTCCACAAACGCTTCCGGCTCGAACGGCAACAAATCGTCGATCTTTTCCCCCACCCCGATGTACCGGATCGGCAGCCCCAACTCGCGCACGATCGCCACCACCACCCCGCCCTTCGCCGTCCCGTCCAGCTTCGTCAGCACGATCCCCGTCACCCCGCTCGTCTGCGTGAAGTTCCGTGCCTGCTCCAACCCGTTCTGACCCGTCGTCGCATCCAGCACCAGCAGCACTTCATGCGGAGCGTCCGGAATCACGCGCTTCGCCGTCCGGCTCATCTTCTCCAACTCGGCCATCAGGTTCGCCTTGTTGTGCAGCCGCCCCGCCGTGTCCACAATCACGTAGTCCGTCTTCCGGGCCTTCGCCGCGCTCAACGCATCGAACAGCACCGCGCTCGGATCCGAACCCTGCTGCTGCCGGATCACCTCCGTCGCCGTGCGCTCCCCCCACACTTCCAGTTGCTCGATCGCCGCCGCCCGGAACGTGTCCGCCGCGCACATCAGCACGCTGCGCCCTTCCGATTTGAAGCGATGCGTCAGCTTTCCAATTGTCGTCGTCTTCCCCGCGCCGTTCACGCCCACCACCATCAATACCGCCGGTGGCGTCGTCACCGTCGGTACCGGCCGCTCCGCCCCTTCCAGCACTTCCAGAATCCGCTGCCGGATCAGACCCTTCAACTCCCCGGCGTCGTTCAGCAGCTTCCGGTCCACCCGCTGCCGTATCCCGTCCAGAATCTCCGTCGCCGTCCGCACGCCGATATCCGCCGTGATCAGCGAGTATTCCAGTTCCTCCAGCAGGTCCGCGTCGATCTCGCGCTTCCCGTGGATCGTATCGTCGATCATCGAAACAAAACCCGCGCGGGTTTTCTCGATGCCTTGTTTCAGTCTCTCGAGGAGATTCGGTTCTTCGCCGGACGAAGAGCCAAACAGCGATTTAAACATGGTAGTAGGGCGAACTTCTGCTTGTAAGATTCGATTGTAGCAGTGAGCCGCGCTGGTACAATTGATACGCCTACGCATTCCCCATGCAGCAAATCGGGCGCTACAAAATCATTCGCGAAATCGGCCGCGGAGCCATGGGTGTCGTCTACCTCGCCGAAGACCCCGCCATTGGCCGTACCGTTGCCATCAAAACCATCCGCCTCACCGACGCCTCCAGCGACGACGAACGCAAGTTCCTCCGCGACCGCCTCTTCCGCGAAGCCCGCTCCGCCGGCATCCTCTCCCACCCCGGCATCGTCACCATCTACGACATCTACGAGGAAAACAACATCTGCTACGTCTTCATGGAGTACGTCGACGGCCCTACCCTCGAGCAGATGATGCAGGCCGGCGATCCCCTCGATGGCAAACTCGTCCTCCATGTGCTCGACGAAACCGCCGCCGCCCTTGATTACGCCCACTCCAAAGGCATCGTCCACCGCGACATCAAGCCCGCCAACATCATGATCGCCTCTGGCGGCGCCGTCAAAATCACCGACTTCGGCGTCGCCAAATTCACCTCCCAGCAGGCCACCAACACCGGAGTCCTCCTCGGCACCCCCAGCTACATGTCCCCCGAGCAGATCTCCGACGCCAAAATCTCCGGCCGCTCCGATCAATTCTCGCTCGCCGTCATCGCCTACCAGCTCCTGGCCGGTGACCGCCCCTTCGCCGGCGCCACCCTCCCCGGCCTCATGTTCAAAATCGTCAATGAGGACCCCGCTCCCCTCCAGCGCCTCAATGCCACCCTCGGGCCCGCCGTCGATATCGTCATCCGCAAAGCTCTCCACAAGGATCCCGCTGAGCGTTACCCCAATTGCCAGGCCTTCGCCAAAGCTCTCCGCGGCGCTTGCGAAGCTAAACCCAATTGGAAGCCCATGGCCGCCGGCCGCTTCTCCAGCGAGGAAACCGTAGCCGAACCCGCTGCCCCCGTTCCTCCCGCTACTCCTCCCTCTGCTCCTCCCGTCCTAAGACGCAACCTCATCCCCGACGAGCCGCCCCACCACCGCCGCTGGTGGCCCATCGCCATCATTCTCCTGCTCGCCTTCGCCGCTATCTTCGCTCTCAGCCGCCAAATGCTCGAGACCTGGATCCGCCAACCCGAAGCGAAACGCAAAACAGCAACCCTAACCCCCTCCCCAACTCCCACGCCGGCTCCGCTGCCTTCTCCCGTTCCTCCGCCTCCGCCTCAACCGGCGGAACCCGTTGCGACCCCCACTCCTCCCCCCACCAAACGCGAACGCCGCGAGCGCCCCAAACCTACTCCCACACCCACTCCTCCACCCATCGTCGAGGCGCTCGTCCGCGTTGTCACCAATCCTCCCGGAGCGAAAATCATGTTCGACGGCCAACCTCGGCTCATGTGCACCGCCCCTTGCTCGCTCACGCTGTCTTCCGGACGCCATACCCTCGTCGCCATGCTCGATGGCTACCGCAATCAAAGCCGCATCCTCCTCGTCCCTGAGGAAACTTCCGCTACCCTTGCCATGGACCGCGCCATGGGCACCCTCTCCATCCGCACCACGCCCCCCGGAGCAGCCATCGTCATCGACGGCACACCACGCGCCGAAACCACCCCTGCCTCCATCCCACTCCCCGCCGGCCGTCACAGACTCGAAGTCATCCGCCAGGGCTTCCCCAAACAGGAACAGGATTTCACCGTCAAAGACAGAACCACCATCGCCATCGAATTCACCTGGCCCGACCGCTAATCGGTCTCCGCAAACTGGAGCCCTCGCATGCCGTATTCCCGCACATCGAACCCGCCTTCGTAAACATCCGTCACCAGGAAGCTCTTCCCATGCCCCATCTGCGTCGCTGTGCCGGCGATGCACTGCATCGGCCCCCGGTCTGCCGCTGTGTGGGCCTGAGAAACATGCACATGCCCGCTCATCACCACGTCCATGCCCCCCAGCAACTCCCCAACCTGCTCGCGATCGTCCAGCCGTAAGAGCGCTTCATCCGCCGCTCCCGTCACGCGAATGGGATGATGCATCAGCACTACTCGAATTGCGGCTGGATGCAGCGCGGCGTGCGCCCGCATCTCCTCCACGGCTGACAGTTCCACCCGTCCCGTTGCGTCCCAAAACGGTTCGCTGTGCTTGTTGGAATTCAGCCGGTAGAGAATGATCCTTCCGCCCAAACAGATCACCGGCAACAGATCGGGAAAGTGCCTGGAATACCACCCCGGAGCCTGTCCCGCTTCATAACCCCACAAATCATGATTCCCTGGCACTTCATGCACTTCCCCAAGTCCTTGAAGAAAGGCCGCCCCAACCGCAAACTCCGCCTCTTTCCCAGCCGCCGTCAGATCACCCGTGTGCACCACCACCAACGGGACGCCATGCGCCGCCGCATCGGCCCGAATCTCTTCGAGAATCAGCCGCAGACTCACCGCGGCCGCATAGTCGTGCCGATACCGCCCCTGCAAAGGCGTTCTCGCAAACACCTCATGCCACCACTCCTCGCGGTTCTCAAATTGATCCCCAAAATGTAAATCGGAAAGGTGAACGACTCTCGCAACCGGCAGTTCTACACTCACCGTCAACGGATACGGCGCACCGTCGGCCCGCGGAAACCGGGCGCTTCCAACGGATTTTCGGCCGTTAAGTGATATCGCGAATGTGCCACGTCGGCCGGCGTGAATCGCCCAATTCCACCTAAATAAACCGCCGACGCCCCGTTATTCGTGAAATAAATCTGCAAGGTGGACTTCAGAGCATTCAAAACCGCATTCCGCTCGTCCCCTTCAAGCCCCGTGCAATTGCCGATCTCCGTCAGCAAACTCTGCACCGGCACATGCTCCGATGCAAAACCCTCCGTCGTGTCTAACTCCAACTGCCGTACCTTCAGTTGTTGCAGTTTCCCCACATAAAGATTCGAAATCCCCCCCAACGCCGAATGCACCTGCTCCGCCAACACCGATTTGTCCGTCAGACTGACCCGCGCTGCAACGAGGCGGCAAAAGTCCGTAATTTCAGGTTGCATTTCCGTTCCTGTGGCGGACGTCTTCCCCATCTTTCTCCGATTCTATCACCAACAATCTCTCCAAACCAATCCCCAAACCAATCCCCCAAACTACTCCAATCCCCCAAGCAAAGGCCACCCCAAGCAAAGCCACCTCCAAGAAAAGCCCACCCCCCATCACCAACCTACGAATCTTATCGTCCCTTCCCCCGCCCCCCTTTAGCCACCCACCACCACCCTACCACGCAGAATCCCAGCCATCCCCGTAACTCCTTGAAAAGACAAAACACAATACGCGTGACTCTACCCCTCCAGTTCCCCCAACTTCCCCCTGACATGCCCCAGCGCCGCCTCGATCTGCTCCCGATGCTTCGGGTGCCGAGCCTTCCCCAAATCCGCCTCCAGCCGCTTCTCATCCATGCGCAGGCTCTCCCGCCGAGCCTGCTTTTCCCTCTCCTCCGCGCTCATTTGTGGCCGCATCCTCTCCTGCGCTCGCTGCTCCGCCAAATCCTGCTGCGATTCCACGTCCTTCGATTCCCACCCTCTGGCCATTGGCGTCCTCTCCTTCTCTTCCAACTTAAACCAGAAATCCAAATTCCGTGCATCCGGATTTCCACCACAAGCGTCGATGATATATTGAAGAAGAACCCCCGCCTATGAATCTCCGCACGATGCTGGCTCTCACTGTCTTCGCTGCCGCTTCGCTGGCGCAAGCGCAACCTACTTACTCCAAAGAGGTGTCCCGCATACTCCAGGAAAAATGCCAGCTCTGCCACGTCCCCAACAATATCGCCCCCTTCACCCTCACTTCCTACGATGACGCCCGCACCTGGGCGGAAGACATCAAGCGCGTCGTCTCAGAAAAGATCATGCCACCCTGGAAGCCCGTCGCCGGCCATGGAGAGTTCCGTGAATCCTACGCCATGAGCGACGAGGAGCGCCAAACCGTCATCTCCTGGGTCAACGCCGGCGCCCCTGAAGGCGACTCCGCCGATCTCCCCGAACCTCGCGCCCAATCCGGCGAATGGGCCCTCGGTCAGCCCGACCTCATCGTCCAAATGTCCGAGCCCTACACACCCGCCCGCGGCAAAGACGTCTACCGCTGCTTCGTCGTCTCCAATCCCTTCGAGGAGGCTGTCTACGTCAAAGCCGTCGATGTCGTCCCCGGCGACCGGCGCATCGTCCACCACGTCATTACTTATATCGACGAGCGAAATCAGGCCGAAAAGCTCGACGCTCAGGAAGAAGGCCCCGGCTACACCTGCTTCGGCGGACCCAAGTTCGATATCTCGTTCAACAGCATGCTTGGCGGCTGGGCCCCAGGCAGCATCCCACGCCCCTTACCTGACGGCATCGCCATCCAAATCCCCAAAGGCGGCCGCCTCGTCATGCAGGTGCATTACTACCCGGTCGGACGCACCGGTGAGGACATTACCCGTGTCGGCCTCTACCTCACCAAAGATAAGGTCGAACGCCGCCTCTTCTACATCCCCGTCGTCAACGACCGCTTCGAAATCCCCCCCGGCAATGCCGACTACGAAGTCAAAGCCGAGTTCGTTGTCCCCCCACTCCTCGACGCCAAGGTCATCCAGATCTTCCCCCACATGCACAAACTGGGACGCCAAATCCGCCTCGATGCCCAGCCCTTCGGCCGTGAAGCCATCCCCCTTATCTATATCAACGATTGGGACTTCAACTGGCAGGGTTTCTATAACTACAAAAACCCCGTCCCCATTTCCGCCTTCACCAACCTCAAAATGTCCTGCCGCTTCAATAACTCAGAGAGCAACCCCTTCAACCCCAACAACCCGTTGAAGCCCGTCCGCTGGGGCGAAGGAACCGACGACGAGATGTGCATCACCTTCCTCGGCGTCACTCTGGACCGCGAGAACCTGCTCCCCTTCGGAGCATCCAAGCAGTAACCGTCATTCCGGGCCAGCCCTCGTTTACTGTAGAACCAAGGGCGCAAAATCACCCTACTCCCCGCTTCGGTGTACAAATGCGAGTCGAATCCCCCCACCCCGCATAATCCTTCCCGCCCGTTACGCCGATGAGTGGAGCAGCGGGAGAGACGTCATGCTCAACGACATCGCCATTGCCGGGGACAACAAGCAAATCGTGATCGAGTTCCCCACCCTGCAGGATGCCCTGCAACTGTGGAAGCCCTGGGGTGGCGGCCAGAAGCGCCGCGAGATCACGCAACTGCTCCACGAATCGCTCTCCAGCGCCGGCATCAGCCTGGAACTGCGCGTCCAGGGCAAGGCAGTGGCTCACATCGGCTCCGGCGAACTCTCCGGCCTGGCTCTCGCCTTACTCGGCTGAACGCGCTACGCTGAAGCCGATGCTGCTCGACAAACTGCGCGGCGGCACGCGGCAAACGCTCGGCCGGTCGAAAGCCGTCGCCCGCCAGATCCTCGCCCATCCGGAACTGCTCCCGGAACTGCTCGAAGCCTTCGCGACCCAGGACCGTGTCCTCATCTCCCGCGCCGCCGACGCGCTCGAAGCCATCGGCGCCGGCAGACCCGCCTTGCTCCTGCCGCACAAACAGTTCATCCTCACTCTGCTCACCCAGTTCGATTTCTGGGAGGTGCGCGAGCATGTGTGCCTCATGCTCCCTCGTCTCCGCCTCACCTCCGATGAGCGCCTGCAAGCCTTCGACACGGTGCGCGAATGGCTTGGCGACAGAAGCTCCATCGTCCGCACGTTTGCCCTGCAAACCATGTGGGACCTCGGAAGCGAGGACGCCTCCTTGCGCGAAGAGGCCATTGCCCACTTGCAGCAGGCGCTCGTCCACGGCACCCCCGCCATGAAGGCCCGCGCCCGCATCCTGCTTGGCCTCAAACGCGGCCCCCGTTCCTGAAACGCTACACTATCGCCCATGGCCTTCCGGTTCCTTGCCGTCTTCTCTCTCGCTGCCTCCCTGCATGCGGAATTGCCCACCGCCGACCGTACTCGCATGTTGGAGGCGATGGACACCCGCGCCGCCCATTTCGGCGAAGTCTCCCGCCAGATCTGGGAGTTCGCCGAACTCGGCTACAAAGAGGTGCGCAGTTCCGCCCTCCTCCGCTCCGAGTTGCAAAAGGCAGGCTTCCGCATCCGCGAGAACATCGGAGGCATGCCCACCGCTTTCACCGCCGAATGGGGCGCCGGCAAGCCCGTGCTCGGAATCCTCGGTGAGTTCGACGCCCTCCCCGGCCTATCGCAGGACATCACCCCGGAACGCAAGCCGCTCGCCGCCGGAGCATCCGGACACGGCTGCGGCCACAACCTGTTCGGCACAGCATCGGCCTTCGCCGCCATCGCCGTCAAGCAATGGATGGAGGAGAAGAAGATCCCCGGCACGCTTCGCTTCTACGGCGCTCCGGCCGAAGAAGGAGGAGGCGGCAAGATCTATATGATCCGCGCCGGCGTCTTCCAGGATGTCGATGCCGTCCTCGATTGGCACCCCGGCACTGCCAACTCCGCCGGGCTCGGCACCTCGCTTGCTAACATCAGCGGCAAGTTCCGCTTCCATGGCAAAGCCTCGCACGCCGCTGCCAATCCGCAGCTCGGCCGCTCCGCGCTCGATGCCCTTCTGCTCATGAGTCACGGCGTCGAACTGCTCCGCGAGCATGTCCCCTCCACCACGCGCATCCATTACGTCATCACCAAAGGCGGCGCCGCGCCCAACGTGGTTCCCGATGCCACCGAAGGCTATTTCTACGCCCGCAGCCCCAGCATGCCCGTCCTCGACAATGTCTGGGACCGCATCGTCAAGTGCGCCCAGGCCGGCGCCCTCGCCACCGAAACCCGGCTCGAAGTGGAGCTCGTCAACAGCGTCTACAACAAGCTCCCCAATGAGCCCATCTCCCGCGTCTTCCACAAGCACCTGCAGTCGCTCGGCGGCATTCAATACAACGAGGAGGAGCGCCGCTTCGCCGAGACGCTGCGCAAGTCCTTCAGCCCAGAGGAGGGCGCCGAACCCGGCGCCGAGTCCCGCATCCTTCCCTTTGAAGCCGAGCGCGCCAGCCCCGGCTCCACCGACGTCTCCGACGTCAGTTGGGTTGTCCCTACCGCCAGTTTCCGCACCGCCACCTGCGTCCCCGGAGCTCCCGGCCATAGCTGGCAAAACGTCGCCTGCGCCGGATCGAGCATCGGCCGCAAGGGCATGGTGCTGGCCGCCAAGGTCCTCGCCCTGTCGGCGGCCGATATCCTCACCGCCCCGGCGGTTCTCATCGAAGCCCGCAAGGACTTCGACAAACGCCGCGCCGGCCACGAGTACAGGTCCCGAGTCCCTGCCGGGCAGAAGCCGCCGCTGCATTATCGCGACCAGCAATAGGGCTCACCTTAGAACTCCCTAGGGGCTCTCCCACCCCTGAAAAAGGGTGTTACTAGATGGTCAAGAGTTCTAGAACTCGGCATCATTGGGGTGTAGGGAGAACTAAGATGTCGAAAGTACTAGATACACTCAAACACAGCCCGGCGGCCTGCGCATTCTGTCTCGCTTTCGGTATCGGGATCATGCTCAGCGTGGCCTATGTGGATCCGTCGAACGGCACTGCCATCACCGTCCGTCAAGCCGTGGGAAGCGTCTTCCTGCTGCTGCCCGGCCTTGCCCACAAGTTCTACGAGCAGGATTACGAATAGCTCCGCACGGGGTCGCCGGCGAGCGTCAGCAACTCGCGCAGCTTCATCATCCCCAGCCGGATGCGTGTTTTGACCGTGCCCAACGGTTCGCCCAACGTCTCGGCCAGTTCGGCATGAGACATTCCCTGGAAGTAAGCCAATTCGAGCGCCCGCCGCTGGTCGTGCGGCAATTGGTCGAGAGCCGCTAGAACAATGCGGCGCTGCTCGGCTGTCGCGCTCTGATCCTCGGGGCTCTCACCCTTGGAAGGAGCATCGAAATGCTCGGGCATGGGATCGATGTTCCGCTGCCGCGAACTGCGGGCTCGCAGCTTGTCGAGCGCGCGGGTGCGGGCCATCGTCATCAGCCAGGCGGTGACTGTTCCGCGGCTTCCGTCGAATGTCTTGGCCAACCGCCACGCCTGATTGTAAACATCCAGGGTGACTTCTTCGGCGTCTTCCACGTTGGAGAGCATCCGCATGGCCAGGCTGTACACCAGTGAACTGGTCTCATCGTAAAGAGTGGCAAACGATTGTTGATCGCCTCTCGCCGCCCGGCCCAGCAGGTCTGCCCACACCGATTCCCGCGGCAGCCGGCGAAAAGCACCGGTGCGGTCGGCGGGCAAAGCGGCTTCAGGCATGCAAGAACTATAGCTTAACAGACACTTCGTTTTACTTGCGTCCGGCAGGTTCTTCGGTCAGCCCGGCCTTGTTGAGGATCACAATGTCCACGCGGCGATTGCGCGCCCTCCCTTCCGCCGTGGCATTGCTTTCCACGGGCACGACATCGGCATAGCCGGCGACGGAGAACTTCGATTTGTCCAACTCGAAGTGTTCGGTGAACAATTGCAGCATGGCGATGGCACGGGCGGCCGAGAGATCCCAGTTACTGGCGAAGCGGTCGTTATGAATGGGAACCGAGTCGGTGTGGCCCTCGAGGCGAATGGGATTGGGCAGCAGCCGGATGGACTCGGCGATCTTGGCGAGCGATGTGTAGGCCGCCTCATCGACGGTGCTGCCGCCGGAGGGGAAGAAGGCCGCCTCCTGCAAGCTCACAACCAGTCCGCGGGCGCCCATGTGCACGACGACCTTGCCGGCGCCGATCTCTTCTTTCAACTGGTGGTTGAGGAACATCTGCGACGGCAGCAGTTCGGCCACGCGCGGATCCTTGGCCTGCGCCTCGGGCAGTGCCTTGGTGGCGCCGCCGGGGCCGCGCATCATCGCGTTGCCCACTCCCTTTTCGCCGACCGTCCCACCCAGGATGCCGGCCATGGCCGAGGCGATCTGGTTCTCTTCGAGGGCGCGTTTGACGGACTCCGACACTTGCGCGGCCTTGCCTTTGTCGGTCTGCGAGCTGGCGAACATGACGACGAAGAAGGCAAACAACAAGGTTATGAAATCGGCGTAGGACACCAGCCAGCGTTCATGATTGGCGTGTTCCTCATGCCGCTTTTTCCGCGCCATCGTCACCTCCTTTCTTTGTATCCTTCTTGGCCGAA
>JAEUQG010000209.1 GCA_016789755.1 Bryobacterales bacterium | reverse complement strand
CGCCTACCGCCCGGACGCCATTTCCCACAAAGGCGCGATCGGCATCATGCAACTGATGCCCGCGACCGCCGCCTCCCTCAACGCCGATCCCCATGACCCTGAGCAAAACGTCGAAGCCGGCACCCGCCTCCTCCGCGAACTCCTCCTCCAATATCAGGATTACCCTGACCAGGTCCGCCGCGCCCTTGCCGCCTACAACGCGGGCCCCGGCGCCGTCCAGAAATACAACGGCGTCCCCCCCTATCGGGAAACGCAATCCTACGTCAACAAGATCCTCGACGCCTATCGCCGCAAAGTCTCCGCGGAGCCCGCGAGGTAGTTTCCGGGATTGGGGACGGCGCGGGCCCTCAACCCACTCATGTGCGATTCCTGCGCCACGTTTCCACAGACCCGCCGCTGTTGAGGAGATCCTCACCGCATTCGCAATTGACGCTCTGCCAGTGACTTCAGTCACTGCCCTATTTCCCCACTCCGGTTAATCTCCTAGTAGGCCACTCGCCTCACAAAGGATTACCACTTCCATGAAGAAGCTTTGGGCCGCCTTCGCGGCAGTAATCGTCGTGTCTTTCAGCATCCTCGGTTGGATCGGCACCCGCATCTATCAAGAGATGCCCCCCATCCCCGATAAAGTCGTCACCTCCGATGGCCAACAGATCGTCGCCTCCGGCGACATCGGCAAAGGGCAAAACGTCTGGCAATCCCTCGGCGGCATGCAAGTCGGCTCCATCTGGGGCCATGGCAGCTATGTCGCCCCCGATTGGACCGCCGATTGGCTCCACCGCGAAGCCATGTTCGTGCTCAACGAATGGGCGCAGCGCGATCACTCCAAGCAATACGATGCCCTTGCCGCCGAAGACAAAGCCAAACTCCGCGGCCGCCTCGAAGAACTCTACCGAACCAACACCTACGATGCCGGGTCCAACACCCTCACCATCGATCCCGTCCGCGCCCGCGGCTTCGTCCACTGCCTGGAGCACTACTCCGGCGTCTTCCAAAAAGGCAACGTTCCCTACGCCATCCCCCCCGGCACCGTCAGCTCCCCCGAGCGCATGCGCCAGTTCGCCTCGTTCATTTTCTGGACCTCCTGGAGCGCCGCGGCCAATCGCCCCGGCCAAACCATGTCCTACACCAACAACTGGCCCCATGAACCCTTAGTCGGCAATCGACCAACCGGCGACAGCGTCATGTGGACCGGCGTCAGCATTATCATGCTCCTCGCGGGCATCTGCGCCATGGTGTGGTGGTACGCCTCCCAAAGGGAAAAGGATGACCACGGCCCCCTCCCCACCTCCGACCCCCTGGGCCAATGGAGCGCCACCCCCTCCCAACGCGCCACCATGAAGTACTTCTGGGTCGTTTCTCTCCTCATCCTCGTCCAAATCCTCGTCGGCACCGTCACCGCCCACTACGGCGTCGAAGGCGACGGCTTCTACGGCATCAAAATCGCCGACATCCTCCCCTACTCCGTGACGCGTACCTGGCACGTCCAACTCGGCATCTTCTGGATCGCCACCGCCTGGCTCGCCGCCGGACTGTTCATCGGACCCCTGGTCAGCGGCCACGAACCCAAATTCCAGGCCCTCGGCGTCAACGTTCTGTTCGGCGCCCTGCTGGTCATCGTCGTCGGCTCGCTCGCCGGCCAGTGGATGAGCGTGATGAACCGCCTCTCGGACGAAACTTCCTTCTACTGGGGCCATCAAGGCTACGAGTACGTCGACCTCGGCCGCGGCTGGCAGATCCTCCTGTTCGCCGGACTCCTCATCTGGCTCACTCTAGTCGTCCGAGCCATACGCCCCGCGCTGAAACAACCGGGGGAGCATCGCCCGCTCCTCTGGCTCTTCCTTCTCTCCGCCGGAGCCATCGGCCTGTTCTACGGCGCCGGGCTCACCTGGGGCCAGCACACCCATCTCTCCATGGTCGAATACTGGCGCTGGTGGGTGGTTCACCTCTGGGTCGAAGGTTTCTTCGAAGTCTTCGCCACCACCGTGATCGCCTTCTTCTTCGCCCAATTGAAGCTAATCCGGCCCAAATTCGCCGCCGAAGCAGCGCTTCTCTCCGCCACCATCTTCCTGGCCGGAGGCATCATCGGCACCTGTCATCACCTTTACTTCAGCGGCACGCCGACCGTCGCCCTTGCCTGGGGCTCAGTCTTCAGCGCCCTCGAAGTCGTCCCACTCACCCTGGTCGCCTACGGCGCCCTCGACGACCTCCGCCGCGGCCAACTCACCGTCTGGGGCGAGCGCTACCGCTGGCCCATCTACTTCTTCGTCTCCGTCGCCTTCTGGAACATGGTCGGCGCGGGATTGTTCGGCTTCATGATCAATCCCCCCATCGCCCTCTACTTCATGCAAGGCCTCAACACCACGCCGCTCCACGGGCACGCCGCTCTATTCGGAGTCTACGGGATGCTCGGCATCGGCCTGATGCTCGTCTGCCTCCGGGCCATGGGTCCCCAAGGACTCTGGCGGGAAAGCTGGCTCAAGTTCGCATTCTGGGGCATGAACATCGGACTGATGGCCATGTGTGCCGGCAGTCTTCTACCCGTCGGCCTCCGTCAAACCTGGGCTTCGGTCGAAGTCGGCTACTGGTATGCCCGTAGCACCGAATTCCTCGGAACGCCCGTCATGCAAACGCTCCGCTGGCTCCGCGCCCCTGGCGATACGCTTTTCGCCGTAGGCGCCATCGTGCTCGTCATCTTCGTCTTCATTGGGCGCAACGCCAACCAGGAACGCGCCTAAACCAACCTTGCGGCGGGCTGGCTCCCGAGCCGGTTCGCCGCTCTCATCGGCGTTGATAAATCCCATTCATCCGTGGCCCAACCCATCAGCCACGCCCCCGCCGAATCAACTCCTCGGCATGCCGCAAGGCCTCTGGAGTCAATTCGCCGCTGAGCATTCTCCCCACTTCGCGCGTCCGCGCATCCCCCGTCAATTCCTCGATCGCCGCCACGGTCCGCCCTTTGGCCTCCCGTTTCTCCACCGAATAGTGATGATCGGCGCACCCCGCGATCTGCGCCAGATGCGTCACACACAGCACCTGGTTCGCACCGGCAATCGTCTTCAGCCGCCGCCCCACGCTCTCCGCGGCGCGCCCCCCGATTCCCGCATCCACCTCATCGAACACCAGAGTCCGTTGTCCACCCTTGGCCCCGCGCACGATCGTCGATGCCTTCAACGCCAGCGCCACTCGCGACAACTCACCCCCTGACGCAATGCGGTCCAGCGGCTTCGGCTCCTCCCCCAGGTTGGGAGCGATCAGATACTCCACCGCATCGAACCCCTTCTCGGTCCACCCCGACTCGCTGAACGAAACCCGGAACCGCGTTCGTTCCATGGCCAGCGACGCCAACTCGTCCTCCACTTTCTTCTCCAGCTTTCGCGCCGCCGCCTGCCGCGCCTCCGACAACTTCAGCGCCGCCTCGCGATACGCCCCCGCCGCCGCATCCGCCACCCGCTTCAACTCCGCCCGCCGCACCTCCGTGTTCTCGGCCGTGTCCAACTGCTTCCGGGTCGCATCGTAAAACTCGAGAATCCCGGCGATCGTTGCCCCGTACTTCCGCTTCAATTTCTCAATCGCCACCAGCCGCGTCTCCACATGGTCGAGCCGCGCCGGATCCGCCTCCAGCCGGCCCACATAATCCCGGAGCGAGTACGAAACATCGTCCACCTGCGCCTCCGCCGTCTTCAGCGGCTCCAGCAGCGGCTCCATCGATCCATCGATCCGCGCCAGTTCCTCCAGCTTCTTGCGAGCCACCCGGATCTGCGCCAGCGCGGCCCCCGGAGAATCGTACAACGCCTCATACGCCGCCGAAGCGCTCTGCTCCAGCCGTGTCACGTTCTGCAGGATCTTCTTCTCCTGCTCGAGCGATTCGTCTTCCCCCGCCTTCGGCGCCACCCCCTCAATCTCCTTCACCTGGTACGACCACAAATCCGCCAGCCGAACCCGGTCTTGCTCCGTGCGATCCAGTTGCTCCAGCGCATCGTTGGCCGCCTTCCACGCCCGGTAGCGATCCGCTGTCTCCCCCATCGGCCCGCCGGCCCGCGCGAACTCGTCCAACATCGCCAGTTGCTCTTCCCGATCGAATAGCCTCTGCTGATCGTGCTGCCCGTGGATGTCCCCCAATAATCCCGCCAACTCCCGCAGCAGCGTCGCCGTCACAGGCCGGCTCGCCGCAAACGCCCGCGACTTCCCGTTCCCCAGAATCTCGCGCTCCACCAGCAGTTCATCCTCCTCCGGAGCAAGCCCCAGTGCCTCCAGCCGCGTCCGCACCGCCTGCTCCCCAGGCACCTCGAAAATCCCCGACACGCGCGCCCGCTCGCATCCCGTCCGGATCATCTCCGCCGACGCCCGCCCCCCAAACAGCAATCCCAGCGCGTCCACGACAATCGACTTCCCGCTTCCGGTCTCCCCCGTGAGCACATTGAATCCGCCATGAAACCGCACCCGTAACCGCTCAATCACCGCCAGATTTTCCACCATCAACTCGACCAGCATCGATGGAATGATAGCGCGCTTGACAGATCCCGCGGCGGATTTCCGCCTGTCTTCAGTGGAGGCAGGCAATGAACCCAGCCATCACCCGCAGAAAATCTTTCGCTTTTGCAGCGCTCTTGGCAGCGCCCGCATTGGCAGCCACGGAGGAAAAGACAATGTTCGACGATCTGATCAAAGCCAGCATGGAAAGCAAAAAAGGACTCACCTTCTACGTCAAGGGACAAACCATCGGAGGCGCGGTCACCAAGTTTGCGAACGGCTTCGTCGAACTCCGCAGCCAGCAGTTCTCCCGCGTCGTCATCAAGCTCGACAGCGTCGACGCCGTCGCCATGATATAAACGTCAGGATGCGATTGCGCTTCCTCGTCCCGTTTCTCTTCTTATCCACGCTCCCCGCCGCGCAGTGGGTGCTCCTCCGCACCACCGATGGCGCCGTCATCGAAGGCGAAACCGCTCTTGCTTCCGTCAAGCTCAGCAGCACCGCCCTCAAGCTCGGGGATATCCTCTCCGTCCACAACGCCGCCGAGCCCTCCACCGCGGAAACAGCGAAGATCACCGCCGGCCTTGCTGCCATCCAGGGCGCCGACCGCAAGGCCCGCGACCTCGCCGTCGAAGAGCTCACCAACATCGGAGTCCCCGTCCTCACGCCCCTCCTCACCGCCCTTAAGGATACCGATCAGCACGAGCCCCGCCCCCTCTACCGCCTCTTCGAACGCATCATGCCCAGCAACGCCGACGGCTTCGACCGCTCTCTCAGTATCGTCCGCCTCCGCAATGGCGAAGCCCTCCGCGGCACACTCGCCGGCGCCACGCTTGAACTACGCAAGCCCGATGGATCGAAGCAATCTCTCCAATGGAGCACCATTCGCACGCTCGCCGTCCGCCAGCGCGCCATCCGCCGCACCATCGCTGTCCATTCCCTCAAACACTGCCAGCAGATCGAGTACCTCGACACAGGGATCGTCCTCTCCGCTGCTTCCCGCCTCGATTCCACCGCCAGAGGCTTCGCCCGCCTCTCCTGGAATGCCGATGTCTGGGCCTGCGACCCCGATGGATTGAAAAAACCCGCCGGCGGCAATTACAAGACCAACCTTTTCGACGGACACCCCTTCGGGGCCCTCATCGGCCGCATCGGCGCTGCCGGCGAAGTGTTCTTCGTCGGTACCAAAGCAGCCAAAACCGGCCTCCCTGCCGGCCGCCTCACCCTCGCCGTCAACGACAACCGCCACTGGCAGAACAACGCCGGCACCTATACCGTCACTCTCGCCGTCACCGAAGCCTACGACACTGGCGACGCCCAGTAGCCCTCATGCCTTAATCTTCAACTTGTCTTCGATGTAGCGCAGGCTCCGCCGCGCGCTCTCCTTCGGCGGCTCAAACGGAGAGGAATCCAGTTCCACCGTCAGAAATCCCTTCCACCCGATCTTGTCCAACTGCGCCTTGATCGCCGGAAAATCCACCCCGCCTTTGCCCAGCGCGAAAAACGGCGGATTCTTCATCATGTCCGGACGTTCCAGCCGCTGCTTCGCCCCGCCACGGTTCTCCGCGCCCGTATCTTTCATGTGGAATTCGACAATCCGGTGCCCCAGCGTCCGCGTCAACTCCACCGGATCGATCCCCGCCATCGTGATATGTCCGGTATCCAGCACAAACCCCACATTCTCCGCACTGGTGTTCCCCATCATGTAGTCGATCTCCTTACGGTTCTCGAACTGGTTCCACATGTGCGCATGGATCGCCAGCCGGATCCCTTCCGCCTTCAACCGCTTCCCCAACTCCTCGCACGACGCCGCCATGTGCTTCAGATCTTCCCCCGTGGTACCCGCCGGACGCCTGGGTCCTAGATTGATCTTCAAATGCTTGCACCCGAAATGCCGGATGAACCTGCCCAGTTTCACATGATCGTCCAGCAGCTTGGCATGCTTGCCGGGATCCTGAAAATTCGTCTCCAAAGGCCCGCCATTCGAGATCGTGACGAACTTCAACCCCATCTCATCCATCCGCTTCCGGAGCCCTTGCGGATTGCCGGGAAAGTAGTCCTTCGCGAAGTAGTGAATGAACGTCTCCACGTACCGGTAGCCCACTTCCCGAGCCTCCCGAAACGAGAGATAAACATCGTTCTCCCATCCCCCACGCGTATTCGTAGTAATCCCCACCGTGTAGCGGGAATCAGCGGCAAACGCCGCCGCGGCGGCGGATAGCAGGGCGGGAAACTCACGGCGCGTGAACATGGCCGTATCTTATCACCGCGCCCTCATCGTGGTGCGGGATCTGTGCGTATCGTTCACACCCGTGCCACAGGTGCGACCGAGAAACAATCGATTCAGGGATCACTCGGCCATTTCCGCCGCGGGAATGCCATGGCACGCCAATTGCATATCATGGTTCCCGTGCTTGGAGATTTGACGGTCGCCCTCCGCGGTCTGCGCCGCTCGCCCGCGTTCGCCCTGCTCGCCGTGTCGACGCTTTCGCTCGGCATCGGCGCAAATGCGACCATCTTTTCGATCGTCAATTCCGTTCTTCTCAGGCCGCTAACCGGCTTCGAAACGGATCGCCTCCTGCGCATTCAGGACGCAACCCATCAAGCCGGGCTGGGATTCGTGGACCCTGAAGCTTTCAAGCGCATCCGGACAGGCGCCAGAGCATTCGAGCAACTCGCCGGGATGCAGTTCTGTCAATTCGCTCTGACCGGCGCTTCAGAACCTGAGCAGGTGTGGGGCCCGTGCGTCACCGCGAATTGGTTCGACATGCAGCGCGCGCCGGCCATGTTGGGGCGCACCTTTCTGCCCGGCGAAGACCTTCCAGGAAGAAACAGAGTGGTCGTGCTCGACCACGGCTTCTGGCTTCGAAGGTTTGGAGGAGAACGAGACATCGTGGGCAGACGAATCCTCCTCGATGGCCAGCCTTGGGTGGTAATCGGAGTCATGCCAGCCGGCTTCCGGCCCGTTGGCGCAAACGCATCGGCAGTCTACACGCCTTACGTCATCGACGAAAACGCTGCGGGTCTCTACGTAACGGGCCGCCTGCAAAAGAACGTCACCAGCGAACAGGCACAAGCGGAGTTGCGCATTCTCGGAGCGCAGTTGCACAGCGTCCTGCCCCGGTTCAAAGATCTTTCCCTGACAGCCACTCCCGTACTGGAGGACATCACAGGACCCGCCACTCCGCTGCTGCACTTGCTGATGGGCGCTGTTTCCCTGGTGCTCTTGATCTCCTGCGTGAACGTGGCCAATCTCTTTCTGGCACGGTCCGCTGCCCGCCAGAGGGAGATGGACATCAGGGTGGCTCTGGGCGCGTCAACCTGGCGCATCGTCCGCTTCCTCGTCCTGGAGGCCCTGGTTCTTTGTACTGCGGCCGGCATTGCCGCGGTTGCTGTTGCCTATTTGGGAGTCCGTGTAGCCGCTCCGTTAATTTCTACGCTTCCCAGAGCGGATGAGGTGTCCGTTGACCTCCGCGTGTTCGGCGTTTGCCTGGCCATCGGCGTGCTCGGCGCCATTGCTTTGGGAACCCTACCCGTAGTCCGGTCGAAACACCGAGGGCTGGCCGCGACGTCGACCAGGGAGGCCAGAAGATGGCCAGGATCGTTGATTGCCGCCGAGGTCGCGATCTCATTCGTCTTGCTTGTCGCAGCGGGGTTGCTGCTGCGGACTTTTTCCGCAATGAGACAATCCAGTCTCGGCTACGACGCACGCAATGTACTAACCCATTTCCTCTCTCTTCCGCCCTCACCGGACGGCTCGCGTACAGCCGGTCTTGCCCTGATCGGCCGCCTGCGGGACAAGATTGCAGGCATTCCGGGCGTTACCAGCGTTGCCACATCCAGCACGCTTCCTATGGGAGGCGTCACGATGACGATGGACGTGCAGCCGGAAGGTCAGGCTGCCATTCGGGGCCCCAGACAAGCCTCGCTTGTCGTCGTCAGCGACCGCTACTTCCAGACTGCCGCGATTCCATTGGTCAAGGGCCGGGCGTTTGGTGAGGGTGATCGGGAAGGAACCGCTCCCGTGGCCATTGTGAGTCAGTCCGTTGCCAACAGACATTTCAACGGGAGTGCCGTCGGAAAGCGCCTTGTGTTGCCGCGGATTGGCTACAACCTCACGGGCGGGGACGAAATCCGCGCCGAGATCGTTGGCGTGGCCGGCAACATCTGCGTCAACTCCGTATCCGACTGCCAAGTGGAGCACCTCTACCTGCCGGAGAGTCAGAGCGGTATTCGCATGACGTACTTCTTGGTTCGCTCCAAGAACGACCCGATGGCGCTGGCGGCGTCCGTCAAACGAGTGGCTACGCAGGAATCGCCCCTATCGCCACTCGACCAACCGCAGACCCTGGAACAGCGTACAGCATATCTGACAGACAGCACCCGCCAAGGGATGTGGTTAGCCGGTGCATTCGCCGCACTCGCCGTCCTGCTGGCGGCCAGTGGCGTCTACGGCGTATCCAACTATCTCGCCGGGTTGCGGCGTAAGGAAATCGGCATCCGAGTGGCCCTAGGCGCGACCTTCTCCAACATCGTCTCGCTGATCTACGGCCAAGCACTCATCATGGCGGCTGGCGGTTTGTGCTTGGGCGTCATCGTCGCCGCCGGGCTCTCCCGATTTCTTGAGGCAATGCTGTTCAAGGTGCGACCTCACGACCCTACGACAATTGCAGTCGCTGTATTGGGAACAGCCACCCTCGTCATCCTCGCATCGACGCCCGCTGCTCTGCGCTCTGCCAAAACAGACGCTGCCAGCGAGCTCCGGCGAGAATGACTCGCGCGATACTTCACAGTGCAGCGGAGATTAGTCCTTCGCCTGAGCGACCGTATTCTTGTTCGCCCCCGACGCTTCATCCCAAACCTGCGAGTTGTGAGCCGTCCGCCAATAGCGGTCTCCCCACCACCCGTCCGGATTCTGCGCCCCTTCCACCGAAGCGAACTTCCCGCTCCGCTCTTCCAACGCCGGCAGCGCGGCCAGCGCCGTCTCCACATTCATCTCGATGATCAGACTCTGCCGCTGTCCACGCTCATTATCGAACGCGATCGTGAACACCCGCTTGTCCTTCATCAGCCCCGGCACCTTCAGCAAACGCACCTGCTTGCGGTCCGCCACTTCAATCGTCGCCACTTTGTTCGAAGGCACACTCCAGCTATGCGTTCCGAAGTGGAAGGCGATCTTCCCCTTCTCGCTCAGATCCAGCTTCCCGTTGGTGAACTGTGGAATCGCCGCCACCGTCCCGCCGATGTACTGGCCTTCGTAGCCCTGTTTCATCTCCAGCTTGATCGGCTCCACTTTATCGGCCGCCTTGCTTTCGGCGCCCACCGATTTCGATGCACTGGCATCCTTGGACTTCTTGAAAGGGTTGGGGAATCCGCCCGGGGTTGCTACGGCCGCGGCGAGAATCAATCCGAAAACGAGTCGTCGGGTCATGGGTCTCCTTCTGCAAACACCATCGGCCCACCCGCTATGGAACTTTAGAGCCTTTGGTCCTAGCTCGACAAAGAAACCCGATCTACCTGAACGTCTCCCCGGGTAAACACCTCAGGCGAAAGCTCCACCCCAAGCCCCACGCCCCCAGGCAACGGAATCTCCCCGCCCACCGCCGGCAGCGTGTCCGGCACAATTCCCACATACTCCTCCAGATAATGTTTCCGCACCGATTCCAAAATGAACAGGTTCGGCACGTTCGCCGCCAGATGCGCCGACGCATAATGCAAAATCGGCCCCCCGCAATTGTGCGGACACACCGGCAGATAATACGCCTCCGCCATCGCCGCGATCTTCTTCGCCTCCGAAATCCCCCCGCACCAGCAGATGTCCGGCATGATGAACCGCGCCGCCCGCTGCTCCAACAAATCCCGATACTGCCACCGCGTCATCAGACGCTCCGACAAACACAGCGGCACCCGAGTCGCCTCCGACAACTGCCGGTATGCCGCCAGATTGTCCTGCGGCAGCATCTCCTCCAGCCACATCGGCGATAACTCCTCCAGATCCCGCGCGATCCGCTCCGCCATCGGCAGGTTCCAATACCCGTGAAACTCCATCGCCACTTCCATCCGGTCCCCGAACCGCTCCTTGATCCGCCGCAACGGCTCCCGCGCCTGCCGCATCTGCTCCGCCGTGATGTACTGCCCGCGCGTCACCTTCGCCACGGGATCGTACGGCCAGATCTTCATCGCCTGTATCCCGCTCGCAAACAGCGATTCCGCCAGTTCCACCGGTTCGCTCAAAAAGCTGTAATTGTCGTAGCACGTGTTGTACGTGCGGATCGCGCTCCGCGACGCCCCGCCCAATAACTGATACACCGGCTTGCCCGCGCTCTTCCCCGCCAAATCCCACAGCGCAATGTCCACCGCCGAAATCGCCCGCAACTCCGCCCCCGCCCATCCGCTGTAAGCGATCGCCTCGAACATGTCCGCCCATAGCCGGTCGATCTCCGACGGATCGCGCCCCAGCAGCACCGGAGCCAGCCGCCCCAGCACCACCGCCTTCTCCGTCAGCGGATCCGGATACGTCTCCCCCAGCCCGATCAGCCCCTCATCCGTATGAATGCGCACCCACAGCCACTGCACCGGACCCGCATGCACCGTGATCCCCCGCGCCAAATGAATCGTCTCAATCGCCGTGATTTTCATGGAATCAGCAAGATCTTTCCGTTCCGCTCCCCTTTGCTCGCATGGGCCAGCGCTTCATGCACGCGGCTGAGCGGATACGTCGCCTCCACGCGCACCTGCAGCGCCCCCGATACCACCAGCGGTATCAACTCCCCATACAGCTTCGCCCGCTCCTCCTTCGACATCCTTGCCATCGCCGAACTCACCCAGAACCCCCGCACCGAAATATCATTGCCGATCAGCGCCGCCGGCGAAACCTGCACGCTCTTCCCGCTCATCATCCCGTAATTGCACAACGTCCCGCCTTGCGCCAAACAAGCGCTCAGCCGCGCCGACGAATCCCCCGACACCGCGTCCAGCGCCAGCTTGATCCCCGTCCCGCCCGTCGCCTTCGCCACTCTCTGCGGCAGATCTAATCCGTCCACCAGCACGACATCCGCGCCCAGATCGTGCAGCCGCGAGGCCAGCCCTTCTCTCCGCACCACGTTCACCGTCCGCAGCCCTTCCCGCTTCGCCAGTTGAATCAGGTATTGCCCTACCGCCGAATTCGCCGCGTTCTGCAGCACCCAATCCCCCAACTCGAGCTTCACAATCGTGCGCAGCATCAGCAGCGCCGTCGCCGGGTTTCCAATCGCCATTGCGTACTGCAACGGGTCGCCACCGGCTGGCAACGCTACCAGGTGCTCCGCATTCAGCCGGTAGCGATGTTGCCAAACTCCGTCATTCGGCATCAGCACCGGAGTCAGATCCCCAGCCTTCAAATGCTTCACATGATCGCCCACCGCCACCACGCGCCCCACGCCTTCTTTCCCCAGCGTCTTCGGCAGCCGCGTCTCTGAGGCATACATCCCCATAATCGTCAGCAAATCCGCCGGATGAATGGGGCTGGCCACCATCTCCACCAGCGCTTCGTTCAACTCCGGTGCGCCAGGCTCGGCGAGTTCCTCCACCCGCACCACCTCCGCCGGCGCGCCAAGCCGCTCGAGAATCACTCGTTGCATGTACGTTAGGCTATCCGAACCCGCCGCCGATTGCTACTGAAGCACCTTCTGCTTCTTCACCCATTCGATAATCACATCGCGCAGATAAATGTCCGTCTCCGCAAACCGGATCCCCACGATCCCCAGCGACTTCACCTGGCTCTCGTTCGTCGCCACATAATCCGGCAGCGCGATCGTGTATTCCCTCTCCGCCTCCACCCGCTTATCCTTCCGCAGCGCGGCCGGAATCGCCGCCCCCTTCACCTTCGCCGTCATCATCCGGTTGTCGAACGGCATGATGTTCCAGATGTGCCGCGCCCGTATCTCGCCGCGCGGCAACCGGTCCCGCACCCCGCCCGAGTTCATATGCGTGAAATCGGCTTTCATCTCCTCCAGCATCGCCTTCTCAATCAACGGCCGGAACTCCGCCTGGTTGAACTCCCGCCGCGATTCCCCAATCTTTACATCCACCATCTCCGCCACCTTCTTCTCCCACTTGTCCACCTGCTTCTGCACGTCCTTCGCCGCCGCAATCCGCTTCGCCTCAATCGGAATCCTGGTCCACTTCCACGAAACCAGCTTCTTCTGCTTCCGGTCCACCTCCAACTCCAGCTTGCACAGATCGCGTCCGTAGCCCTGGCACCCCACCGCCACCCGCCCGTCCACCTGCTCCAACTCCTTCCGCCCCGCATGATTGTGCCCCTCCACCACCACGTTCACCTCCGGCACATCCTGAATGATCTGCGACCCCTCTTTCTGATGAATATGCCCCAACACCACGACCAAATCCGCTTTCCCCCGCGCCTCCTTCGCATACTTGGCCATCGTCTCCACCACAGGCAGCGCCCGGTACGGACCCGCCGTCCGCGGCGTCAGAAATCCCTGCACCAGATCCGTCATCGCCGCCCCCAGAATCGCCACCCGCACGCCGTTCACCTTCTTGATCAGATACGGCCGCGGAGCCATCAGCTTCCCCCGCTCATCCACGATATTCGCCGATACCACCGGGAACTTCGCCGCCTTCAAAAACACCGGAATCTGTGTGTAGGCATAGTCGAATTCGTGATTGCCCAGCGTGTGGGCGTCGAATTTCAACTTGTTGGCCACATGGTACACCGGAGTTCCCTTGAACAGCGTCGAAACCGGAGTGCCCTGCACCAGGTCCCCGGCATGCACGTACAGGCATCCTGTACATCCCTTCCGCTCGTTCCGCACCGCCGTCGCCAGATGCGCGAATCCGCCAAGTTGATTGCTGTCCGGAAGCAGCCTCGCGTGCAAATCGTTGCTGTGCAGAATCGTGATCTTCCGTACGTCCTGCGCCGCCGCCGGCAGCAGCGCCGCCAATAGGAACAAGTACCGCATAGAACCCGCACTGTAGCAAATTCCCTCAACGATGGTAGAGTGAGGCTGATGAACGTTTTCCTAACCGGCGCCACGGGCTACATCGGTAGCGTGGTCGCCGAATATCTCCTCAAGACCGGAAACACGGTCACAGGCTACGCCCGTTCCGCCGCCTCCGCCGAAAAACTCACCGCCGCCGGAATAGAACCCGCCCACCAATTGGAGGACGCCAAGAACACCGACGCCGTCATCCACCTCGCCGCCCAGTTCGGCCCTCAAATGGCCCAGGTCGATGAACACGCCGTCCGCACCCTCATCGCTGCCCTCCGCGGCTCCGGCAAGCCTTTCGTCTACACCAGCGGGGCCTGGGTCCTCGGCCCCACCCGAGGCCACGTCGCCGGTGAAATGGCCCCCGTCCGTCCCCCGCAGGTTGTCGCCTGGCGCCCCGCCATCGAGAAACTCGCCCTCGCCGCCGTCGAGGAAAAGGTTCGCGCCTCGGTCATCCGCCCCACCATGGTCTACGGCCGCGCAGGCGGCGTCATCGGCAAATTCGTCCACGATGCCCGCGAGTTCGGCGTCGTCCGTATCGTCGGCGGCGGAGCCAACCACTGGAGCTTTGTCCACGTCGACGCCCTCGCCGAACTCTACCTCCTCGCCATCCGGCAACAACCCAGCGGCGAAATCTTCCTCGCCGCCGACGGCCCCGCCTTCACCGTCCGCACCGTCGCCGACACTGTCGCCACCATGTACGAAACCAAAGTCGAGCTCATCCTCATGGACGACGCCCGAGCCTCCCTCGGCCCCATCGCCGACGCCATGGTCATGGATCAGAAAATCATGTCCACCAAAGCCGGCCGCATGCTCGGCTGGGCCCCCCGCTGGCCCTCCGTCCTCGACGATATCCGCTCCGGCTCCTACGCCCCTGCTTCGTAGCGCACGGCTGCCGCATCGGCGTTTCCGGTCACAATACGAGGAGCGTGGCGACGAGGAACCCGGCCCAAACGGCTAGTCTGGCCCTGTGCTGCCTCTCTCTAGAGAGAAGACCTTCCAACGCCCACAGCGGGCGGCCGAACGCGTCAACTTCCACTGAGGCCGCGCGCGCATCCGCATACCTTCCGATGCCTGAGACTTCAGCCAGGAGATCGATGGCGACGTGTGCGCTGCCATGGAATATCGCAGCACACCCACCAATCACGACGATAGTCCACTCGGCCGTCGCAAAGGTGTTCGACGACAGATCAGCGCCAGAGCGCGGCGCGATCGCTCCGCCAATTGGCTGACCGCCCCGAGGACGGGATCAACACACACGCCAGCCAGCCTTCCGATCCTTGCGGCCGACGACTCGTTGTGCCAGGACAGCCGCGCGGGGTGCACCCGCGCTTCGGGCTGTCCGGCCTGTGCCGCAAGTTCGGATGTGTAGCGCCGGCTGGCGGTGTGTAGCTTCTGACGGCGCACTTCGGTGCGCACCGCTTCCTGAACGAGTTCGGATGCGGGATGCCTTGCGCGACAATAATCATC
>JAEUQG010000155.1 GCA_016789755.1 Bryobacterales bacterium | reverse complement strand
ACCACCGCGCAGGGAGGCGCCCTCCGCTCAAAGCGCAGTGGATCTTGAAAGGGATTGGCCTCCGCCATGTGAACACCATAGCATGGGGATTCCGCCGCACATGAAATCAGTAGCGCGCGACGGCCGTATCCACTTCCAGGCTCCACAGGTCGATGCCGCCACTCATGCTTTGGCAATTGTCCACGCCTTGCTGGCGAAGCCAGTTGACGACGGAGAGGCTGCGCATGCCGTGATGGCAGTAGACGACGACCAGCGCCTCGTCGGCCGCCGATTCAATCGACTGCAAGCGCGCCGGAACGGTATTCATCGGAACGAGGTGCGCGCCGTCAATGCTGCCGATGGCGTGTTCGAACGGCTCGCGGACATCCAGCAGCAGCACGCGCGCGCCGCTGTCCATCAGGCCCTTCACTTCTCTCGGTGTGATCTCGTAGGGTAGATTCTGTTCTGCCACGAGGGCGATTGTAGCCTACTGCGCGAGCCGGCAAGCAAACACCGCCACGTGCCCGCCCGGCTCGAAGACCCCGAGTTCCTTCATGCCGTATGGTGTCTCGCGCACCGGAAACGCTACCGGCGCCCCTTCCAGCCGGCTCACTGTGCCGTCGAAATCGTCCACTTCGACAAAGAGAAAGGACTTCGCCGCACGGGCAAAACCAGCAAGCTGCGGGATGTCGCCGGCAACGCTCGGGTTGCTTTGCAGCATCAGTTCGGCATCGCCCTTTTGCAGAATGGCGAAGCCCATGGAATCCCCATGGGGCACGCTGACCGTGACCTCAAAGCCTGCCTTGTCTGTCCAGAAGCGGACCGATTCCTCAATCCGGTCCATCGTGAGAACTGCTGTGATTTTCATGATCCGATGGTAGCCCGCCCTTGTGGGACGAAGATTGTAAGAATCGGACAGGGCTCGTTCCGGCCAGCGCGCGAAAGTCGTGAATAAAATGCGCCTGATCGTAGTAGCCGCATTCGAGAGCCAACGCCGTGAGTCCGCCTCGCCGGGCTTGCCGAAGAGCGTTGAGCGCCCGGCGGAAGCGCAGCACACGAGCCAGTTGCTTGGGTGCAAGTCCCGTGCGGGCGAGGCACAAGCGGCGGAACTGGCGCTCGCCGAGGGACGTCTGGCGGGCCAGCCAATCCAGATCGAGCACGCCGTGCTGCCTCTCGAGTTCCGCAATTGCCTTCTGCACCGGATCGAGCTTCGGTGGAGGAATAACCGCGGCGCACACTTCGATCATCTGCGCGGCGTCCTCGGAATTGTCGAGGCGCGACTTAAGAAGCCGCGCGTCGCCTGGATGCACCGCAAACCAATCCGCCGCCGCATCGCGAAGTTCCTCGGCAGGCAGCGGCAGCAACAACCCCGCGGGCCGGAAGCGGACGGCAAAGATCTCCGTGCCCGGCTCGGCCTCGGCGTCCGCGAACCGTGTCATCGCGCCGATGCCTTCCAGCCGCGATTTCCCGCCCTCGCGGCTGTACATCAGGTCCATGCATCCGTCCGGATAGACACGGTGCGGGCCTCGGCTCTCCGCCCGCGATGTCCAGAAACACTCGACGCTGTCGCGGAGATGCGGCGGAGGCGGATACTCGCGGTACATCAGCGGCGGCTCGCATACCAGGCCGCAAGCGCTTCCAGATTCTGCGCGAATGTGGAAGAACGGATGATGCGCGTGCGCGGCGGCTGCTGCCCCTCGAACAGTTCGATCGTGTCGTTCTCTTTGACAGGCATCGGCTTTCCATTGATCACCAGCACCATCTCGCGTGCGGCAAACACAGAGACGACGCGGTCCGCCTTGCCGATGACGCCTTCTTGCGTCCACGCACCGCGCCCATCCATGGATTGGATCAGGTTCGCAACCGCGCCGGCGGTGACCGCCGGGCGGCGCTGGCGGTCGCTCCAGGGGGAGAGGCCGTGCAACTTCTCGGCGCGACGCAGTGAAACGGCATCGGCGGCCGCCACCCTCTTGTATTCGGCTTCGATGTTGGGCAATTCGGCGCCGCTGACAAGGACCCCGTAGTGCGTGATGACCGACGCATCGTCATAACTCAATTCATAACCATCGGGGCGGCCCACGGCGCCGGCCCCGCGGGCGCGAAGCATCATTCCTTTAGTGATATATAACGGGCGATTGGTCTGCAATTCAAAAAATCGCGCCAGCGTGGGAGTATTCAATCCCAGGCGGCGGCGCACTTCACTGGGCTTCGCCGGCGGCGGCAGAATGGATTTTTTCAAATATTCCAGCGCCCGCGGGATCGGCTCCAGGTATTTCTTATCCCCCGTTTCCCGGTAAAGCACCATCAGCATACGCAGGATTCCCTGCGATTCGCCTCCCGTCACGGACGGAGGTTCAAAGACGCGCGCCCAAGCCGGATGCATGTCCAAGTCGTATTGCTGAGCCCAGGCGGGCTGCGGATCGGGCATCTGCGCAAGAAGGATAAACTGTCCACCCTTTTCCGCCGATGCTCTATACCGGGGCTCGTTGTAAACGCGCGCCGCTTCCAGCATCGTGTCGATCGCATCGGCAATCGAGTTGTCGTTGAACGTGTAATGGGTCTGGTAGCCTTCGCCCGGCCACTTGCGCGTCCACGACGACGGATAGCTCGCTTTTTTCACCGGGAACTTCGCCGGATCGGGGAACTCGCTGTAACGCTGCGGCCAAGCCCCGATAGGATACTGCGCCTTCACCAGGGAATCGAGAGCGAAGCGCGCCGCCTCGTGAATGGCTTTGTCCGAAAACCCAAGCGCTTTATCGATGCGCATGATGAGGCGCGTACAGGCCTGCGTCACATTGTCGTCAAGGTTGGTGACCGGCCGGCCCTTCGGATTTGCGGGCGAGCAGTTGCCATCCGCGCGGTACGGCATGCGCTTGCGTTCCTCAGGCTGAAACTCCGTGTAGTAATCCCAGCCGCCGCTGCATAGCTGCCCCTTCACCAGCATGTGCCCGACGCTGCGGGCAGCCTCGAGGAAAAACTTATCCCCCGTAGCGTCATAGGCTTCGAGATAGGCCATCCCCACCCGCGGCGTTCCCTCGCGCTGAACCTCCACGTGGTGCGGCGTTTCGGCATGTTCGCTACGTCCGTAGGAAAGGTCGTCCGTATAAGTGAAGTGATAACCGCCGTGCGTGGAAACCTTATCTTTATAGAAGCCGGCGGCCTTTTTCATGGCGGCGAGGGTTTCCTCCCGCGTCGGTCCTTGGGCGAGCAGCAGGACCGGGACCAGCAGCAAGGCGAAGCGTCTCATGGGGGTCACTGTATCACTCCCCGGAGTACCCGTAAACTTTCCGTACCACTCCGCCGATATTAAGGACGGCATGAAGTGGGACATGAACTCGAGGATGTTGCCTTGGCTCACCCTGCCTCTAGGCTTGTTCACCATCGTCGTGACGCTGTCCTTGCTCGACAGCAATCAGCGATTGACCCTTCTGGTGGTGACCTGCTGCATGCTCGGCGTGGTGCCGGTCGTTCTCTTCCACTCCTATCGCAAAGACCTGCGCCAACGCGACCAGAGCGAGGCCGCCCTGAGAGAAAGCGAAGAGCGTCACCGGCGGTTTCTGGAACTGACCCCCACCCCCATCGTCCTTTGCCGTAAAGGACGCATCCTGCAGGCCAACCGGGCCTGGGATCAATTGATCGGGGCGCCCGCGGAAGGGGCAACGCGGGGACGAAAATTGGACGAGTTTCTCGACCTCGCCAGCCGCGACATGGTGGACCAGCATCTGTCCGGCGCCGAACGGCTACAACACCAAACAGTTATTGCCGAGCAGATGCTGGTGCGCGCCGACGGCGGGCGCGTCCATGTCGAGATGACCGTAATGCCCGTCATGGAGGGCAATCAACCGGCCCTCCAGGTTCTGGTGCACGACGTCACCGCGCGGCGCAAGGCGGAGGAGACCCTGCGCCTGGCCAAAGAACAAATGCAGGCCTCCGAAACCGCGAAGACCCAATTTCTCGCCAACGTCAGCCACGAGATCCGCACGCCGATGAACGCCATTATCGGAATGAGCGGGCTGCTGCTTGACACCCGCATGGAACCCGAACAGCGCCAATACCTCGCCAGCATCCGCATGTCGGCCGACCAACTGCTGTCCATGTTCAACGACGTGCTCGACCTGGCCAAGATGGAGGCCGGACAACTGGAACTGGAATCGGGACCGTTCGACCTCGAGCAGGCGCTCGGCGGCATGATCGACTGGCTACAGCCGGCGGCCCGCCGCAAGGGACTGGAGATCTCGCTCATATACGGCCCGAACGTGGCGCGCCGGGTAATAGGCGATTCCGGCCGCATCCGCCAGGTGGCGATGCTCCTCACGGAGAACGCCGTCAAGTTCACCGAACGCGGCCGCGTGCTGATTGCCGTCGAACAGGAAAGCCGCAACGAAGAGGCGGTGCTGCTGCGCATCTCCGTTAGCGATACCGGAGTCGGCATCTCCGATGCCCAGTTGCAGCGCCTGTTTGAGCCGTTCCGTCAAGGCGACTCATCGGCGGCACGGAAGCATAGCGGCATGGGGATCGGGCTTTCTCTCGCAAAGCGGCTGGTGGAATGCATGAACGGTTCGATGGGCGTCGTCAGCAAGTCCGGACTTGGCTCGACCTTCCATTTCAATCTGCCCCTGTTGATCGATACATCCGCGCCGGCGGCGGAAACGAAGGCGCGCGCAGCCGCGCCGGCAGTCCCCGATGGCGATGTATTCAAAGGACGGCGCATTCTCCTCGTCGAGGACAACGCTGTCAACCAGAAACTCGGCGCCGCGATGCTGGAAAAATTCGGCGCCCGCGTCGATGTGGCCGCAAACGGCAAGGAAGCGGTGCAGATGGCCGAAAAGCTCCCTTACGACGTCATCTTCATGGATTGCCAGATGCCGGAGATGGACGGATACGAGGCCACCAGTGAGATTCGCCGCCGCGAGATGGGCCGCCGCCGGACACCGATATTCGCTATGACCGCGCACGCCTTCCGCGGCGATCGGGAAAAATGCCTGGCTTCGGGCATGGACGACTATATCCCGAAGCCAGTCAATGTCGACGATATCCGCAACCTGCTCTTTGCAATCTCCGTTTCGAGAGCGCCGCAGGAGGCGTGACAGCCCCTTAGCGTTCCGCCAACTGTGCTTTCACTGAGGCGATTCGCTCGCGCAGAAACGGCTCCACCGCGGGGACGCTGCCGCCAGGGCCGCCTGCGCCGCCGGGCACGCCTGGAACTCCAGGCGCCGCCACCGCTGCCTCCACCGTCATTGCATTGTCGAATTGCTGGAGAGTGTGCAGCTTGTTGGGGTCGCGCTCGACATAGGGGCGAATCAGGTCGCGTAGCGTGTTGAAGCGCGCAATCAGCTTGTCGGCGTCGTAAACTTCATCGGCCAGACGCTTGTAGATCTCCAGGTACCGGGCCTTGATTTCGGGGATCGCCCACAGCTTCGTGACAAGCGGCCGCGCCGCCGAGCGCCCTCCGCCGGGTCCGCCGGGCAGTCCACCGCCGCCGGGAGGCAACCCCGGGCCGCCCGGTGCGCCGCCAATCCCGCCGTTGCCGGCCCAATCGAGACTCAATGTCTTGAGCTGGGCCGCGCTCATGCCGCTCGAAAACGCCCCAAAGGCGAGACTCGGATCCCAAACGATCCACTCAAACTTGTTATCCGTGGGACGCCGGTAGATGTAGTAATTCTGAGACATCCCAATATAATTATCGAGATTTACCGTCAGATTATCCAGCGCCATGGCGGAAAGAAAGCTGTCGATATCTAAAACCTTGCCCACGGCGGCCGCCAGTTCGCTGTCCGGTGTCCGGTTCAAAGCCGCCACAAGAGCAATCAGGTCGGACCAGTCGTCCTCGTCTTCGTACGTCTTCTTCTCGTACGTCGTCTTGTACTGCGCCTTGTCCTCGCCCTTGTCCTCGAAGGTGCTGCCGATGTCCCCCTTATAAAGCCACCCTTTGCCCTCCTCTTTCACGAAATGCGAGTCGATGTAATCGTCGTTGATCACTTCTCCCAGCAGATACAATCCGTAAAACTCGTTGTTCACATACAGCGCCGCATAGTTCATGCGAGCCGCTTTCATGCCGGCCGCTTTGGCCAGTTCGTAGTAAGGTATCTCGCGCGCCATGCTCGGATCCATGTTGCTGTTGTTGAGATTAATGGAGCCGATACCATCGATCTTCTGCCCCTTGGTAAACTCGTTGAACTTGATCCGGAAGGGCTTCTTGATGCTGTTCACGCGGGCCGTCGAATTGCCTTTGATGCGGACCCCCACCTTGGCGAACTTCACATCGCGCCACTCGAACGAGCCCTCGATGTAAGGAGCATCCTCGGAATAGGTGTTGAAGTTTCTCAGCATCTGCTGATACCAATCGGCCTGCTCGAAGCGCAGATGCATCTCGTGCACCTCGTCGCGGGCAAAAAGTACGTGCTCCTTGGCCTGATCCTGTGCCGGCAACAGCCCGCCGAGGGCCAGCAACAATGCGAAATCGAGTTTCTTCATAATCTCCGTTCCATCACTGAGCCATGCCGCCCACGGCATGCTCGTATTGCGCCTCCAGGCGCGCGTATTCCATACGCCGCTCCAGCCACCGCTCGCGCAACGCGACGGTGCGGACCTCGGCAAGCAGCACATCCACTTGATCGGAGCGCCCGCCGGCCAGTGCGGTCTTGGCGCGCTCCCACGCCTTGGCGGCGATTCCCAGCCGCACACGCTCCATCTCAGCCAATTCCTGACGCGCGGTTTCAAGCGCAGCCATTGCTTCGGAAACCTCGTTGCGCACGCGCCACTCCAACGCCTTCTGCTGCGCCCGGCAGCGCGAGCCTTGCGCCTCCGCCACCTTCTGCTCGGCTTTGGCTTGCGTGCGAAATAGCGGAAGATCCACGCCGAACTGAAAACTCCATGGCCCGCGGTTCTCCAGTGTGGAGACGCGCCGCGTCACCTGTGTGAAGCTGATCCAGGGATACCGCTGATTGCGGGCGATGGCCGCAATCAAATCGGTTTCACGGCAGGCCGTGGCCGCCTGCTGCAGTTCCGTGCGCATCCGCGCGGCCTCGGCCTGCGGGTCGGCGCGCAGCAAAACCGCAGCGGGAGTCTCCATCAGCCCGGGCTCCGGCGCCAGCACATAGGGACTCGCATCGCTCACACCCATCCAGCGGCGAAGCGTCCGCAGTTCCGTATCGGCGGCGCCGCGGGCACGGCGCAATTCGGCTTCGGCGTCGGCCACGGTGAGCTCAGCCAAATCGGCCTCCGAAGCTTCCTTCAATCCCGCCGCCACCTGCCGCCTGACGACGTCAAGCACGCGAGCACGTAATGTAACTGCCTGCTGCGCCGTGCCGGCGCGCTCCGCCGCAATTGCCGCGCGACGGAAGGCAAGTCGCGTTTCCGCCGCCAATCTCGCCTCGAACCCGCGCACGGAAGCATCCACCCCACTTTGCCGCGCCTGCGCCACCTGCCGCTGCAATGCCATCTCGCGCGGACGCGGCGGCGACCAGCGCACACCCAGATTGGAGCGCGCCTCCATCATCTCCGGATCGATGGCGAAGTTGTTGAAGCTCACACGCAATTCCGGCTGCGGAAGTACGGCGGCGGTTTGCACCTGCGCGGCCGCCACGTCACGGGAAGCCCGCGCCACAACGCCGTCGGGATGGTTCTTCAGCGCCAGCGCGACAGCCTCTTCCACTGTCAAGGAAGTCTGCGCCACCAATGCCTGCGCCGCCAGCAGGAACCGGATCATTGCTGCGCTCCCCCCAGGAATTTCACATCCACCGCTTCGCCCGTATCCAGGCGCTGGCCGATAGGCGCTTCCAGATAGACCTCGCGGCCCCACTGGGCAAGCATCGGTGTCAACCAGAACCGCTGCGGCACCTGGGCCACAACGTCTGCCACACGGATGACCTTCGTCCGCACCTCTTCCCGCTGCGGCGTACGGCGGCGCAGCAGCACTGGCGTGCCCGCCGTAATGCGGTTGCCGTCGCGTTCATTGACATAGGCCACCACCACGCGGCGCGTCGGGCAACTCAACAGCAGAAACGGCTCGCCCGCGCGCACCACATCGCCTTGCCGCGCCAGCAGCGTAACCACATCGCCGCTCGCCGGGGCCACCAGTTTCGCGCTTTCCAGGCGCGTGCGCAGCACGCGTAGCGCTTCCACCTGTTCCGCGATGCGGTCCCGCAAAGGCTGTAACCGGGCCTCGCGGGAAACGGGAGCGGTCGATGCTCTGTGCTGTGTCCGCCACTGGTCGAGACGGGCGCCCGCTTCACGCTGCCGCTGCTGCAAAGCGTCGATTCGGCCCGGCCACTGCGCCACTCCATCGGCCAGCGTTTTGCGCCGGATCTCCAGATCGTCGATGCGATCCACCTTGGCCAACCCCTGCCGTACGAATTGCGTCTGACGGGCAATCTCGGCTTCGAGATGCTTCAGTTCAGCCGCTTGCCTCGCCTGGTCGGCGCGGGCGCTGTCCAGTTGACCCGCCACATCGTCCAGGTCCGCCTGAAACGACCGCTCCGAGGCGTACCCATCCGATTCCATCGCCACTGCCGATGCCTGCGTTTCCGCCCCAAGTTGCTTGAGGCGTGCCTGGGCCACGGCGATCTCCCGTTCCAGTACCTGCGTGTCGAGACGGGCGAGGAGTTGCCCCGCCTCGACACGCTCTCCGGCATGCACCGGCAGTTCAGCCAGCCGGCCCGATTCCACGGCCGCAATCTTCGATTCTTCCGCCATCACCTGCCCCGGCGCGTCGGCTACCGCCGCATCTTCGTTCGACAACCAGACCGCGGCCGCCGCCGATCCGAACCACACCGCGATTACCAGTAGAGTGCGCATGCTCAAGCCTCGATCCTTGTGTCTTCCAGCATCAGTTCCATGCCCGACAGGCCCGGCACCGCCGCCAGTTCTTGTGCCAGTTTCTGGCGCGAATCGTCGCGCCGGAACCGCACGTGATAGACATGCTCGCTGGCCTCGCCCTGTCCTACTTCGCGCACCGTGGCCAGCACGAATTGGCGGCAATGCCGTTGCATGGTTTCCGTGGCCGCGGCATTGCCTCCGCCTTCCCACGGGATGGTGAACCGCAGCAATCCGTCGAAGCTCTTGCGGGCGCCGAACGGCACGTGAGCCAGATACATCGCGACCATGCTGAACAACACCGTGCCCACCGCGCCAAGCGCATAGGCTCGCGTACCGCACGCGATGCCGGCCACCAGGGCCGCGAAAATGAACACCATGTCGCGTGGATCGCGCAGGTTGGTGCGGAAGCGCACCAGCGCCAGCGCTCCCACAACGCCGATCCCCCAAACAATGTTGTTGCCGATCGCCAGCATCATCATCGCCGTGACCACGCCGCTCATCACCAGCGTCTGCACGAACGATTGAGCGTACGACAAGCCGCGGTGCGACCACACGTACACCACTGCCAGCAGGTGCGACATGGCGAACGCCGCCAGCAGCGACACCAGCGCCGTCCGCAAGTCGGCGATCGCCGCGGTCGAAACGGGCAGATTGAAGTTCATGCGATCCTCCGCGAGGTGCACAAATCCCAGGCCGATTCCCGCTCGAATACCCAGCGCCGCACCGCCCGCCCGTATTTCGAATAGCCCCGCCGCTGCAACTCGAAGTGATTCACCATATCGCGCAGCCACGCCGGAGGGGCAAGCACAAACTTCAGCTCCATCAGGTACACGCTGCGCCCGCCGCCGAGTGAAGCCGGATCGTCCACGTTGCGCCAGCCCCTCTCCTGCCCCGCCAGTGACCAATCGCTCATCGGCTGGCAACGCATCCGCCGGTCGAAAGTGACCCGCACGTAATCGTCGACCTTGCTTGAAAAAGCCAGCCGCTCGTAACTCACCAGCATCTTCGGCGCCGCGCGCAGGCTCTCCGTGAACTGCACGAACTCCCCGCGCTGCCGCAATTGGAACAGGTCCGTGGTCCTCTGGATGCCGGCCCAATCGGCCGGACTCACCAACGCCGATGTCTTCCGCACCTGATCCTTCATCCGCCGCTTCACTTCCAGCTTCACCGGAGCCTCCGCGTTGGCGTACCCGCGAACGCGCAGTTTCATCCGCCAGGGTGCCCCGTCCTCGGTGTCGCGGTACATCTTATACCGGTCGTTATCCAGGTACAGGCTGTAAATCGGGTACCAGTCCCCCCGCGAGTTCACGTCGGCATCGCAGTAGCGCAAAAGGTAGCGGCGCAGTTCAGGAAGCCGGTCCGGCGGGATGTGGTACTTGAATTCGTATCGCGAGATTTCCATCGAAACCCTCAAAACCTCTTCACGAGTGATAGAAGTCTCATGATTACAGTTCGGTTTCGGTTTCGTTGTAAAGGAATGTTAAGAAGCCCGCACAGGCCGCGCGTGGCCCCCAGCATCTTCAGGAATTCGTGTGCTGCCGCCTAGACCCGGCGCGTTGTGCGGGCGAATTCATCAAGCGGGTTAACAAGCGCCCAGGGGGGATCAGGCGGCGGAACTGAGGCGGGCATGCAAAAAGCCACTCAAACAACACAAAAACAAATACTTATAGAAACCCAGGGCGGGCCCGCGCAAGCAGGCCCGTGAAGGGTTGAGAAGAGGTTTTTTCCGAACGTTACTTCGCCTGCATTCCTTCCAGGAATTTCGTCAGATTGTGCAACCGCATGCGGCGCGTGCCTTCGTCGCGGCTCATGCTGCGGAACACGTCTCCCCAAACGGGCATGTCTTTCGATCCGTGAGCCGGCATCATGGAGTCGCCTTCGATGCTGTTGTACACCTTCATCGAGGGGAATGCTCCCCCATTGGCCTTCGCCAGCATGGTCAGATCTGGTGGTTTCACCTTCAGGGCCGGAACCGCTGGCCCATCGCCCTTGCCCTTCAAACCATGGCAGGACGCACAGTAGGCCTTGTACATATCGGCGCCGGAGGTGGGATTGGTGACGCTGGGCGGGACTTGTTTGACTTGAACTTTCTTTTCCTGCCCGGCGAGTGGGACGGATAATAATAGCGCGGCAAAACACGCAATCATGCGCATCGTTTATTGCCTCCTGATGCGAATTCTTTGCACGCATTGTTCCGTTTCGCTAACCCCTTTGGGCTCCGTCATTCTCCGCACCGTTTGGGGGAAAACCCACGCCCATTTCCGTGTACAATGTGTGCTTCCACCCATGCGCCTTCCTTTCACCGTATTCACCGTATTCGCCCTTTCCACCGCGCTGCTGGCCCAGAAACGCACCGCCCCGTCCGGCTACGACACCTGGGACCGCTTCGGAGGCTCGCCCGACAACATTCACTATTCGAGCCTGAAACAGATCCATCGCGGCAACGTCGCGAACCTGAAGGTCGCCTGGAGCTTCGACACAGGCGACGCCTTCCAAGGCTCGGAAATGCAGTGCCAGCCCATCGTAGTCGACGGCGTCCTGTATGCCACCACCCCAAAGCTGCGCGTGATCGCACTCGATGCCGCCAGCGGCAAGTTGCTCTGGTCCTTCGATCCCTGGGACGGTAAGCAGCAAAGCGGCCGGCGCAGCCGCGGGCTTTCCTATTGGTCCGACGGCAAGCAGAGCCGCATTTTCGGCTCCGCGGGCATCTATTTATTCTCACTGAACGCGAAAACAGGCCAACTCGACGATGGCTTCGGCAATCAGGGCCGCGTCGACCTCCGCGAGGGGCTCGGTCGCGCCGTCGACCGGTTCAATATCAGCTCCACTACGCCCGGACCCATCTACAAAGACATGCTCATTGTCCCCACCCTCACAGGCGAAGCGCACCCTTCCGGCCCCGGTGACATCCGCGCCTATGACGTCCGCACGGGCAAAATCCGCTGGAGCTTCCGCACCATCCCCCGTCCCGGAGAGTTCGGCTACGACACCTGGCCCAAGGACACCTGGCAGCACTCCGGGGGCGCCAATAACTGGGCCGGCATGACCATCGATTACAAGCGCGGATTGCTCTTTGCTCCCACCGGCTCGGCAGCCTCGGATTTCTACGGCGCGGATCGACATGGCGACAACCTGTTTGCCAATACCCTCCTCTGCCTCCGTGCCGATACCGGCGAACGCGTGTGGCATTTCCAGGCCGTGAAGCACGACATCTGGGACCGCGATTTCCCCACCGCACCCGTCCTGGTCACCGTCCGCCGCGGCGGCAAATTGATCGACGCCGTGGCACAGGCCACCAAATCGGGCCACGTGTTCGTATTCGAACGAGAAACGGGCAAATCGCTCTTCCCGCTCGAAACGCGCAAGGTTCCTCCCTCGCCCGTCGACGGCGAACTCCTGGCCACCACCCAGGTGCTGCCGCTCGCCCCGCCGCCCTTCTCCCGCCAGCAGTTCACCGAAGACATGGTGACCGATCGCACTCCCGACGCCCATCGCATCGTGCTCGAGCGCTGGCGCGCCGTGCGCAAGGGCGATCAGTTCACCCCCTCCAGTTTCGAAGGCACCATCGTCTTCCCCGGCTTCGACGGAGGCGCCGAATGGGGCGGACAGGCTTTCGATCCCGAAACCGGACTGTTCTACGTCAATGCGAACGAGATGCCGTGGATCCTGCGCATCGTCCCGGCGCGAGTCTCCCGCGGAGTCATGTCCACGCAGCGTATCTACGTCAGCCGCTGCGCCAGTTGCCACCGCGAGGATCGCAAAGGCAGCCCGCCGCAGTTCCCCTCCCTGGTCGATTTGGAGAAAAAGTTCACCCAAACCCAACTCGAAGAAGTCATCCGCAAAGGCACGGGACGCATGCCCGGCTTCGCCTCCATCGGCGATGCGCCCATCGCCGCGCTCTCCCGCTACCTGTTGAAGCAGGAAGACACGCAGGCCCAGGTGGCCGAAGCGCCCAAAGGACCCACCGACCTCAAGTACACCATGGACGGCTACAACAAGTTCCTCGATCCCGACGGCTACCCCGCCGTGAAGCCGCCATGGGGCACTCTGACGGCCATCGACTTCGATACCGGCAAGTTTGCCTGGCAGATTCCCTTCGGCGAGCACCCTGCCCTCGCGGCGCAAGGATTGAAAAACACCGGCAGCGAGAATTACGGAGGCGGCATCGTCACCGCCGGCGGCCTGTTTTTCATCGCCGCCACCAACCTCGACCGCAAGTTCCGCGCCTTCGATAAACTCACCGGCAAGCTGCTGTGGGAAACAACGCTCCCCGCATCCGGCAACGCCACCCCGGCAATGTATCAAATCAACGGCAAACAGTATGTGGTTGTCGGCGCCGGCGGCGGCAAATCCGGAGCCCCATCGGGCGGCGCCTACGTGGCCTTCGCATTGCCTTAGAGGCGAAAGATGTTTCAGAGCCCGCACGGGCCTGCGCGCCCCCCAGCATATGCAGGAACTCATGTGCCGGGGACAGCCGCTTCGCATCCACCTGACGGCCCTTAGCTGGTCCGGCTCATCACAGCAAAGTAGAAAATTGGAGAACCGGAGGACACGTCAATTGACGGATAGTCAACTGGGCTCGGAGGTGCGATCAGATCGCGGAATCGGATTTCTTCCATCCGCTCGACTTGCCAGCCAGCGTACCGGGTCCCACTTGAGAAAACCGCAGACGTATCGTGCTTGAACGTTTGTATTCGGACATCTCCTGAGCGAGTGGGAATACGCGTCGTGACGTAATTGTGCTCCGCGCTGACATCCGTCAGAAGGAGTCGCCCTCCAGGTTTCGTGACACGGGCCAACTCCTTGAATGCCACATCCAATCGTTTGACGTGACTAAGAACCCGGCAGGCTATGACCACATCGAACGCCTCCGCATGGAGCGGGGCCGATTCGAGCGCTCCAAGCACGAGATGCGAATCCGCGCCAAGCTTTCGACGCGCCATCCTCAGCATCTCACCACTGACGTCGAGTCCGGTCGACTCATATCCCTGTTGTTGAAGCACACCCAGGTACTGACCAGTTCCAGTGCCTGCGTCGAGTGCAGACAGCCCCGTCGTGCAAGCCCCAAGCTCACGAACAACAAGGGGTAGTTCGTTGGCCCGCCAAAAGGCCTGCCAATACCATCGGTCATACTCACCGGCAACAAGATCGTAGCCCCTGTCGGCGGGCCAGACTCTGTCGGCAAACTGGCTAGCTGTTGTTCTGAGCGCGGTGGATCTCATGGCCTATTGACTCGTCCGCTGATTGGGACTGCTGCCGGCCCTCTTCTCCAGGTTCGCATTCTGTTGCTTAAGCGCCTGCAATTCCTGCCGTAGCGCATCCAGGTCCGCGCGATTCGCGCGTACCTCCGCCGACGCTGCGTCAAGAGCAGCAGCACGCTCTTGCACTGCTCTTCTGGCGATCCCATCCACATCCGCATAGGAAGCGGCGATACGCGGCAAGTACGTGCTGAAGATGAGCCATACAATTCCAACGCCGACAACCAATCCGATAGCGGCCCCACCTCCCCACCGAAGAATGTACTTCTTCAGATCAGTCTGCATTTCTGGCTGCAGGTCGCGGATTCTCTTCTCAATATCAGCCCCTTGCTTGGCCAACTCGGCTGTGATATTTGCTTTGGCGTCGGCTGCCTGCTTACTTGCTGCCTCTTTCAGGATTCGGATTTGCTCTTCAGCTTCTACCTTGATCGAAGGGACCAGCGAATTGAGTTGCATAAACGAGTCAGGAGCATTCGCCGAGATGCGTAAGATCGAATCGTCGTAGTCCGAGGTGTTCAGTCTGACAAGATTCTCGGCGCTCTTGTCGAGTTCAAAGAACACTACCTTCGCGATCTTGGTAACCGGGCTGAGAACTACTTTCTGCTTGCCGAAGTTGACGAAAACCGCATGTAGCGGGCCGTGATATCCAGGCTCGACCAAGGTGTGGTTAAGCAACAGCAGCCCCTGCCTGGACAATGTCTGAGTCTGGACCCACAGTCCAACG
>JAEUQG010000133.1 GCA_016789755.1 Bryobacterales bacterium | reverse complement strand
TAATTCCGTTCACATGCGAATAAGTCCCCGTTAGCACCGACGCCCGGCTCGGCGCGCACAGCGAGTTCGTACAGAACGCATTGTCGAACCGGCACCCTTCGTTTGCGATCCGGTCGAAATTCGGTGTCTTCAAAATCGTGTTCCCGTAACACGACATCGCACGGGGCACATGGTCGTCAGTCATCACATACAAAATGTTCGGGCGCCGCGCAGCCGCCATCACGGCAGGCGCAGCCATCAGATGCAGAGCTTGGCGTCGATTCATCGCAACGCCACTACTCTATCAGCACCGCACCCGCCTCACGCCAACCGGAAGAACCCGGTATGCGCCACCGGCCCCCGCAACCGGCCCCGTGCATCGCCCGCATCCAACGCCGCGCGCAACACTCCGAACACCTCCCGCACCGCTGCCTCATATGCCGTCACCTGCCCCTCCGTATGCGCATACATCGCATAGAACGCGTTGCTCGCCAAAAAGCCCCGCTCCAGCATCTCTTGCACAAATAGCGTCTTCAACACCTGCGGCTCATCTTCCTCAAAGCCGAACCGCGACAGCGGAGCCATCCCCCCCACACTGATCCGCACCCCCGCTTGCTCGGCCGCCGACCGCCACACCCGCTGCACACTCTCCCCAATCTTCACCAGATGCTCCGCCACATTCTCCCGCCTGTGCTTTCGCACGCATGCCAAAGCCGCCGCCGGCCCGATTCGCTCCGTCCAATGCGTCGAACTCAGAAACGTCTCCTGCGCCGCCTGCATCGCATCGCCCGTCCCAATCACCGCCCCCATCGGATACCCGTTGCTCAGCGCCTTGGCGAACACCGCCATATCCGGCATCACGCCATACAACAGATGCACCCCACCGCTATTCAGCCGGAACGCCGCGGTTATCTCATCGAACACCAGCAACGCCTTCCGCCTCCGCGTCTCCTCCCGCACTGTTTCCAGGAATCCTGCCGCCGGCGCCGCGCCTCGCTGCGGCTCCATCACCACAGCCGCCAGGTCATCCCCCGCCTGCGCCAATGCCCGCCGCAATCCCTCAAGATCGTTGTACGCAAACGGCACCGCCGTCCCCCGCAATCCGCGCGGCACGCCCGCCGCATCCAACCCCGGCAGCAAATGGCCCGATAGCGCATCGTCTTCGGCCAGGTTCGCCGCCAGATACCAATCCTGCCACCCGTGATAGCCGCAAAAGACAATCTTGTCCCGTTTTGTTCTGGCCCTCGCAATCCGCACCGCCGCCGCCATCGCCTCCCCGCCACAGCGCACAAAACGCGCCATCTCCGCCCATGGATGCAATTCGCACAGCAGATCCGCCAGTTCCACTTCTTCCGCGCAGTTCAACGTGCACGCCGATCCGTTCCCGATCGCCCCGCGCACGGCTTCATCCACATCCGCGTCCGCATACCCCAACACGCACGCCCCAATACCCCCGTACGACATGTCTACGTACCCGTTCCCATCCAAGTCCCAAACCCCCGCCCCGCACGCCTTTGAATAATACGCCGGCCAATGCTCCGGCAGAAACATTTCCGGCCTCTTCGACAACAACTGCGTCCCCCCCGGAATCCGCTTCCGAGCCCTCTCATATAGCTTCTGCCCTGTCTTCATTTCCACACAATCCTTGCCACCCACAGCGTATTGTCCGCCCCATGCGGGTTATCCGGCTTCATCACGTAATTCGGCCCCCAAGTCTGCATCCACTCGCTCGCCGTCACCCATGTCTCCCCGTTGCTCACCTTCGTCACCCCGAAATTCCCCAATCGCGCACCCCGCTGAGGCACCAGCACCTTCTCCGTCGCCCGGATCACCCGCAACGTCCCCACATCCACCTTCGCGATAAACAGCGGAGCCCGGTGCCGGAACACATGGTCATTCCCCGCCCCCTTGCGCGTGTACACCAGAAACAATCCCTTCTCATGCGTCACCCAATGCTGCTGCGTGTTGTAATTCCCCAGCCCCGATCCGTCGTCCCACAGCCATTCCCGCAACGGTTCAAAATGCAACCCGTCCTTGCTCACGCTCACATACCCGCGATCGTCATGCCGCACCGTCAAATAGAATCGCTCCCCAAATCGCGCCAGCGAAGGCTCCCCCACCCCGCGCTTCTCATTCACCGCCAGTTCATTCCCCATCTCCAACATCCGCAGCTTCCGACCATCGAACCGGCACCGCATCACACTTACCTTCGAGAATTTCTCCCCCTTCGCCTTGTGGTAGATCGGCACCAGCAAATCACCGTTGTCCAAGTCCACCCGCTGCACAGATCCCGCGCCCGCATTGAAATAACGCTCCCCTTCCGGCATCTCCACCGTGTCCCACTTGCTCCACACCCGCCGCCCCGCATCGTACACCGAATACACCGTCTGCCGCGGAGCTCCCTCCATCACCTTGTTATTCAAATACCGCACCGTATGCCCGATCCCCAGCAGCTTCCCCGATGTGGCATGCCAGGCCGGCCAGAAATCGCTCGCCGCCACAACTACCCCATTCCCCTCATCCCGCCGGCCCAGCGTCTCGCCGTGCTCCACCGGACCGCTCCACGTCTTGCCCAAATCGTCCGTGCGCATCTCGTTCAACGCATAGAAAACATCGCTGCCCGTCAGCAGCAGCTTCTGCATCGTCAGCACCACGCTCGGCGGACTCTTCGCCGCGGGCACAATGCCCGCCCGCGCATGCACCCAGCACATCGTGCCGTCGTAGCCCGAGCGAACTTTCTCCAGTTTGATCTCGAAATCCTGCGCCATTGCCGGCGCAATCAATAACGTCAGAAAAGGGATCATCACAACCTCGGTACCGGAGGCTTCACTGCCTTCCAGGGAAACACACCCTGCCGCTTCATCTTCCGCCGGAACACCTTATCCACTGCCGTCACATACAACGTATCCAATCCCGGCCCTCCAAACACCGCATTCGACGGATTCCCCTCCCCAGGCTTCAACAATACAGCCGATGTCCGCCCCGCCGGGTCCGAAACCTGTATCCCCATGTCCGTCGCCACGTACAAAAACCCTTCCGTGTCCACCGTGAATCCATCCGCGCCTGCCCAGGCCCGCCCATCGCGCACCTCATCGGGCATCTCCAGCCTATGGAACGGCAACCCGTACTCCAGCCCTCCATCTGCCTGCACTTGAAACGACCATACCCACCGCGTCATCGTATCCGCCACCAGCAGCAGCGCATGATCGGGCGATAGCCGCACCCCATTCGGAAACGGGATGCCTTCATGCACCACCCGCCGCTTGCCCCCTGCATCCACCAGCCACACCCGTCTTGCCTGCGGCTCCGTGAAATACACGTCACCCTTCCCATTCACCGCCAAGTCGTTCGACCCCACTCCTTCCGCAATCACCCGTTCCTTGCCCCCCGCATCGTATGCCACAATCCGCTTCCGCCCGTTCTCGCAGGCATACAGCCGTCCGTCCGGCCCAAACATCAGCCCGTTCGCCTCACCCGTGTCCTTGCGAAACACGCTCACCTTTCCGGTGGCATGCTCCACTTTGTGAATCCGGCTGTTCGGAATATCCGAAAAATACACATCCCCATTCGCATCCACCGCCGGCCCTTCGGTGAACTTGTGCCCCTGGCTCACCATCTCCCATTCCACCGTCTGATCCACAAACCGCGACGCGAACGATTTCACCGGCTTCGCGATCGGCTGCTTCCAATCGCGCCATACCCACCGCAGCGCATCTGGCATGAGCGGACCGCCATGCTTCGAATTATGCCCCTCCGTCCCCACCACAAGCTTCGCATCGTAGCCCGCCCCTTCCAGTGCCGCCATCATGTCCCAATTGCTCTGAATATTCTGGTCGCCCGTACCGTCCTGCAGAAAAATCCGCAGCGGCTTGCCCTCGAATTTCCGCACCTGCGACGGCAGAATCAGCGCCCCCCGCTGATGCGTAAACCCTGCGATAAAGCTCATCACCCGCCGGAACCCGTCCGGCCGGTGCCACGCCGCCGTGAACGAACAATTCCCTCCCGAAGAACTCCCCGAGATCCCCCGCAGATTCGCATCGTTCGTCAGCCGGTAGCTTTTCCCCACCTCCGGCAGCATCTCCTCCATCAGAAACCTCGCATAGCGGTCGTTCACCGCATCGTATTCATGGCTCCGGTGAAACCGCCCCTGCTGCCCTTCCCCTCGCGACGGAACCACCCCCGGAGCAATCAGCACCGCAATCGTCACCGGCATCTCGCCCTTGTGGATCAGATTGTCGAACACGATCGGCACCCGAAACGCGCCCACCTCATTCACAAACGACGACCCGTCCTGAAACACCATCACCGCCGCCGGTTGCTCACCATCGTACTGAGCCGGCACATACACCCAGTAATCGTGCACCGTCCCCGGATAGATCTTGCTCCCCGTCCACACATGCTTCGTCACCGTCCCCTTGGGCACGCCCGGCTGTCGGGATGAGTCCGGACCGTACACATATTCTTCACTCCGTCCCAACGGAGCAAGAACCAGAGGCAGGAAGGCGCGTCGATGCATAGCATCTATCTTAATCGCCCGCCCGCCAACTCCACGGCCGCATCCGCCCGCATGTACGCCCCCAATTCCTCCAACCCATGCAAACACACATCCGCCCCCACCTTCTCCCACAATCGTCCATCCAGCAGGTATGCCTGTCCGCCCACCACAATCCGCGGCCTTCGCTCCCCCATCCTCTCATTCACTGCGTCGATCAGATCCATCACGCTCACCAGCGGCGCTGCCATCGTCGTGGAGATCAGCAGAAACGATACCGCATTGTGTTCCAGCAGCCGCAGCAGCCCGTCCATCGGCGTATCCGCGCCCGTATAGAACACCTTGTACCCTTTCAGCCTGAGAAAGTCCCGCACAATCTCCGCCCCCATCGTATGCAACTCACCTTCCGGCACAACAACCGCCACCACCTCATCCATCGAACACTGCACCGCCGCCGGAAACCGCGACCGCAGCAACTCCTGCGCAATCCCCGTCGCCACGTGTTCCTCCACCACCGTCACACATCCTTCGCTCCACAACTTCCCCACCGTCCGCATCGCCGGAGCGACAATGTTCTCCCACCACTGCGGCAGCAGCCGCATCGATTCCCCCAACTCCATCGGAGTCCCCGCCGCCCGCACCTCGTCCCCAGTCAACAACGCGCTCAAAAGCTCCCGGGCCGGCCGCGGCAATGCCTGCTCCCCTAAAGGACCCCGCGCCTTCTCCACCCGCGCCCGAAACGTCTCATCCGCTTGCCAAAGCACTTCATACAACCTGACCAGTTCCTGCCCCCCAGCCCGGTTCACCACCGTTTCTTCCACTACTTCCTTCCAGCAACCGAGTTCCCTCTCCAACTCCCTCGCTTCCAGCCCCCGCGCCACCCACGACTGGTAGGCCCAGTCCATCACCTCCACCAGGCAGCGATACGACCCCAGCTTCAAACAGGCGTGCACAAACTTCGTGTGATGCCGGTGATCGCCCAGCATTCCTTCCCGCGCCAGACGCAGGCTCATCTTCGCCGCCAGCAGTGGCCCGTAGGTTTCGTACAAAACCCGGCCGGACGCGGGTATCTGCCCCATTGCGCCAGCAACCTGCTGACATAACTCTAATTCGCCGAAAATCATCGCTTTGCTTTACTTTAATGCAAACGGATCAACTCCGCCCCATGCCGGCTCACCTCCATCTCCACGCCGGCGCTCACCGCACCCAAGCGTTTCTGCCGCCACAAATCCCGAGCCTTCTTTTTCCCTTTGACCCCCAATTCCGCCCAACTGGCGCGAATCTTTCCCGTCTTCTCCCCCAGGTTGAACAACCCCACGGCCAAAGATCCATCCTCCATGGGCTTGGCAAGCACCAATTCCGCCTCCGTCAGCCGCACCACACGAGCCTGCCTCCCCAACGTGTCCTGATTCACATCGATCACCTCTCCGTTACACAGCACGTTCAAAGTGAATTCATCCAGCCGCGACATCATGCCCGAATAGAACAATGGCGACGCCATCAACGCCCACATCGACATGTATGCATACTGCTCATCCGCCGTCAGCGCCGCCCGCCGCGGCTCCGCCCGCTGATCCCGGGCACTCCCCACCCACCCAATCAGAATGTAGTCCGGATCGTTCCACTTCCCCGGTCCTGCATACTCCCACAACTTCGCGTTCCGCAACCCGATGGAGAAAAAGCCCGGCAGCCGTGTATCTTTCTCCAATCCCAAATCCCCCGTTGTCCGCCAGCTTTGCCCTCCCACTTCCGCGCCCCATTTCCAAACATCGCCCATACCGTACTGGCATAAGTTCATCTGAATGTCTCTATCCTGCGCCCGTAGCAGCTTCCCCATCAATTCGTAAGGCTTCTTCAATTCCGCCAGTTCCTTGCTCGCCGCCACCCGCCCATACGAGCACCAGTCATACTTCAGAAGATCGAATCCCCACTCCGCAATCTGCCGCGCATCCTGCTCCTCATACCCATGCGCCCCCACAAACTTCGCACACGTCAGCGGACCCGGCGATGTGTATGTCCCCGCCTTCAACCCGAGCGAATGCACATAGTCCGTCAGCCCCTTCATATCCGGAAAACGCTTGTTTGCCGAAATCCGGCCCTGCACATCGCGAACCGGCCCCGACAACTCCGCATCCTCCGATCCGGGCTTGTTCATCCAGCAATCGTCGATGCTCACATACGCATAGCCGAAATCCGCCATCCCCGATTCCACCATCACCTTCGCCGCCTCCCGAATCGTCGAATCCCGCACCCGGTCGTAATGCGTGTACCAGTGATTCCACCCCATCGGCGGAGTCAACGCCAGCGTCTCGCCCACAACGATCGTAAACACCCGTTCGCTCCGCCCATGCCGGTTCTGCGCCCGCAGTTTCACACGGTACTCGCCCGCCCGCGCCGGCGACGTGCCACGTAGAATCCCGTCTTCCAATCGAATGCCCTCCGGCAATCCACTCGCTGTGAATCGTAACGGCTTCTCGCCCGTGCATGGAATCCGGAACAGAAACGGCTTGCCTGGCCGCACCCCCATCAGCCTCGGCCCCTGAAACCGCGGCGTCACCGCCGGCTTCGGAGTCCGTATCTCCCCCGCCTCCTGCGCCAGCAGGGGCAGCACCATCAACACGGCTGCTATTCGATACACTGCCGCAGCCTCCTTTGCTTCCTACCATCGCATATTCGGCTTTGACTCGTTTCCGCTCAATCGGGTATGCTGCGGAAAGCGTCTACGCACACCGTCCGTCCTGGGCACCCCACGTAGCAAAGAGAAGGAGAACAGAAGAACATGTCGAATCCCTCCGTATCGGGAGCAGATTTCAAGCAGCAATTGCGTCAGGGCAACCCCAAAATGGGCCTGTTTGTCAATTCCCACAGCCCAACCGTTGCCGAACAGTTGGCCCACACCGGATATGACTGGTTGCTGGTCGACACCCAGCACGGCCCCATGGATCACGAAAAACTGTCCGCCATGCTCTGCGCCATCTCGAGCGGCGGAGCCAAGTCCATGGTCCGCGTCTCCGGCTACGACGACCGCGCCGGCATCCAACAGGCTCTCGATCTCGGCGCCGACGGCGTCCTCGTCCCCTACATCAACAACGCCGAGGAAGCCCGCCAGGCCGTCAGTTGCTGCCGCTACCCCACCGCCGGCACCCGTTCCGTCTACTTCCCCCAGCGCAGCACCAATAAGGCGGGCCTGCTCGGCTACGTCCCCAACGCCAACAAGAACATCATCGTCGCTCTCCAGGTGGAAACGGCCTCCTGTATTGAGAACATCGAAGAAATCGCTGCCGTCCCCGGCGTCGACATCCTCTTCCTCGGCCAGAACGACCTCTGCATGTCCATGGGTTTGTTCGAAACCTATGTGTTCCCCGAAATGTACACCTCGAAGGAGCTCTTCGCCGCCACCGACAAACTCATCGCCGCCGCCAAAAAGAACGACGTCATTCTCGGGCTCTTCCTCTTCGGCACCGCCCGCGTCGGCGAATTCCTCGACAAGGGGTTCACCTTCATCAGCATTGGCAATGACCTGCATCACGTCCTAACCCAGGCCGGAGCCCACATCGGCGCTCTCGAAGGCATCGCTCAGGAAAAAGGTAAGACCTGGGCCCGCCGTCCCACCAACTTGCTGTAAGTCTACCCTTCGTTCACCGGGACAGGCCGCCCGGCCTGTCCCTCACCCACCCCGTCTCCTTCCTCCGCAAACAACCCGTTCGCAATCACTGCCGAAAAAATCAAACACCCAGCCCCCATCAGGAACGCCGACGGATACCCGAATCGGTGCGACAGAAAACCCGCTGCAAACGATCCCCCACCCACAAACGCATCGTAGAATGCGCTCAACCCCCCAATCACCTGCCCCCGGTCCCCAGGCGCCGTCCGCCGTAATATCGTCGTCGCCACACACGACCACGGGAACGAAAATCCAAACCCCAGCAACCCCGCTGCGAACACCGCCACCACCGGCCGCGGACCCATCGACAGCAACACTAACCCCGCCGCCATGCACCCCAATCCTCCGAAAAACAGTGCCCGTGGAGGTAGCCGGTCCGGCAAGCCCCCCAGGAACAACCGCGACGTCAGAATCACCGCCGCATACGCCGAAAACGCCGCCGGCCCCGAATTTCCATAACTCGACAGGTGCAGGATCAGAAACCCCGCCACTACCGGATAGTGCACATTCACGAATCCCACCGACAATCCCGCATGCCAAAACCCTTGCGGCTTCCCATGCGCCGAACGGTGGTGTTCATGCGGATTGTATTGTTCTTCCACAAAACTCAGCACCGCTAGCGCCGCCAGCGCGCTCACACATTGAAACACCGCCGCATTCGTGAACGACCCCAGCCAGTGCCCCACCACCGGACCCGCCGAGATCCCGCCCCATATCCCCCCGCTCAAGTACCCCAGCGATTGCCCGCTCCGCGCCAGTC
>JAEUQG010000128.1 GCA_016789755.1 Bryobacterales bacterium | reverse complement strand
CGTGGGTTTCGCGTGCCTGGTCGGGGAACGCGCCCCCGTGTTCGTGGGGTGCCAGCCCCCCGGCGCGGGGCGCTATGTGGGCGGGGCGTCCGCTGCGGGGGGTGGGGGGGGGGGGGGGGGCCTTGCCGTTGCGGGGCTCATTATCGGTGCGCGTGGTGGCGTTCACAGCGCGGAACGTATCCATCTGGTTGGAGGCTGTATAGACGACGTGGAAGCGTTCGCCGGTGACGTGACGCCGCTTCTGGCCGGGGCGGTTGGGGTAGAAGTCGAGGGTGGCTGGGGCGAGCGTATCGATGGTGTCGATGTGTTCGCCGTTGGCGCTCATCTTCATTTCGACGGACTCGCTTTTCATGATGCGGGTTTCCGGCGGCGGCCTGACGGCGCCCTCGAGGGGCTTCGATTCGACGGTGGTGTTGCCGGAGGCGAGGGCGCGGCGAAGGACGCTTTCGTTGGCGGCGGCGGCGAATTCGAGCTGCACTTCGTTGGCGCGGGTGGTGGTGACGGCGAGGTCGTTGCGGGTGGTGAGATTGGCGTTGCCCGTGCCTTGGATGCGTTCGACTTCGCTGCGTTCGTTGAAGTGCATGGTCAAGGCGGCGGAGGCGAATTCGAGGAGGCGGTTCTGATGGATACTCGATCCTTTGGCTTCGGTGGTTTCGACGAGGCGGATGCCGTTTTTGTCGAGCGAGACGACGGCGCCCTTGCCTTCGAGGGTCAACCGATCGCGGGTGAGCTTGGCCCAGGGTGAGAGCAGGACCTTCGATTCGGCTTCCTTGTAGACGGCTTCGCCGCTTTCGACTTTCATGGGGCGGGGGTTGTTTTCGGCGCCGCGCCAGATGAGTTCGACCTGGCTGCGGAGGTGGAGTTCCTTGGTGGTGGGGTCGTAGGTGGCGCCGACGGATTTGCCCTCACCCTTTTCGAAGGCGAATTGTGCTTCGCGGTCGGTATGGGCTTTCCCGGTAGCGCTGTCGAAGCGGATGCCGGAGGATTTGATCTTGATGAGGCGGCCGGGCGCGGGCTCCTCGCCTTCGAGGACGCCCATGGTGATGTCGGCCTCGCCGTCGCAGTAGAGGAACTTTTCGGAGAGGTCGAAGATGGCGTGATCGCTGAGGACGTGGTCGTAGGACTTGCCGTCCTTGCGGTAGATGCGGAGGTCGACCATCTCGAGTTCGTAGCGATTGGGTTCCTGGATTTGCTTCAGGTTCTTGGCGCGCACGCTGACGGGCGGGCCTTCGCCGGAGCTTTTCTCCCAATGCCAGCCCTCTTCGGCGAGGGAACTGACGCCTTTGGGGAGCTTGCGGGGAGGGGCGGGGGCTCTGCGGCGGATCTCTTCCACGCGATCGCGATAGGTGACCACGAGGTATCCGGCGATTCCGGCGATGGCTAGCAAGAACAGAGGGCGGGCGACACGCCGCATCTTCTAATTTTAGCGTTACGCGGAGCGCATCATCTCATCCCAGGCGATCTCGCGTTTGGTCTCGATGGCCATGCGGCCCATGATGGCGGTGAGGGTGCTCTCGACGGAGGTCTTGGTCATGTCGAGGGCTTCGCCGGCAAGGATGCCTTTGAAGAAGATAGCCGTGGCTTCGCCGGTGATATCGGAGATGGACTCTTCCTTCTCCATGAGGCTGGTGTCGCGGAGGTCGTCGGCGCTTTTGAAACGGACGTCGGGAGTCATGCCGTGGAGCTTCATGTAGCTGCGCGAAGTTTCGAGCATGCCTTTGGCGCCGTAGAACTGTTCCTTGACGTCGCGGTAGCCGGCGGTGTGTTTGATGGAGATGAGCCAGCCTTCGAGGCCGTTGGGGTATTGGTAGATGACGTCGTGATGATCTGTGCCCCAGTCGCCGTAGGCGAGGGGAAAGCGCAAACCGCCGCGTCCGACGGCGCTGGTGGGGTGGACATCGTTGGCGAACCAGTTGATGGTGTCGATGCCGTGGCAATCCTGTTCGACGATGGGGCCGCCGGAGAGGTTGTTCCAGCTTGCCCAGCGGCGGAGTTTCTGTTCTTCGAGCGGGAGGTCGGCGTACTGGCCGGAGTCTTTGACGGGGGGGAGATAGCCGAGGACCCAATAGCTCATCATGAGCTTCATGTCGCCGATTTTGCCGGTGGTGAGGTAGCTGCGGGCTTTGAGATATTGCGAGCTGAATCTCTGTTGGAATCCGAACTGGATGCGTTTGGAGGGGTCGCGCTTTTCCCAGGCTTTGAGGATGCGTTTGCAGCCGGCGACATCGGAACCGGCGGGTTTCTCGCAGTAGATGTGCTTTTTGGCGAGGATGGCAGCCTCGAAGTGTTCGGGGTGGAGGAAGACGGGAGTGGCGATGAGGACGGCGTCGATGTTGGGGTCGGCGAGGAGTTGTTTGTAGTCGCGGTAGACGGTGGCTTTGCCGGCGCCAGGGATCTTCGTTTTGGCGCCGTCGATGCGGTCGGCGTATTTGTCGCAAATGGCGGTGATACGGGCGTTGGGGTCTTTCGCCATGAGGGTGCCGACATATTGGCCGCGGCCTCCGGTTCCGATGATGCCGAAGCGGACGGCGGAATTGGCTTGAAAGCTGAAGGCCGTGGCGGAACTGAGGATGAGGGGGGAGTTCTTGACGAGGGTGCGCCGGTTCATTGAGGGGGTGAATCTCCTTGTTTGGTTTCTGTATTGAGCCTACTCCAATCGGGAACGGGGCTGCTTCGATTGTGGGCCGGTTTGGGGCGCGATGTGGTTTGATAGAGCCAGGTGGCTCAAGACTACGATGTCTCGCTGAAGCTCCTTTTCCGCCGGTCGAAGGGAGTTGCCATCCAGCGTCTGCTTGGAGATGAGGTGGAGGAATGGTTGAACGTGGAGTTGCCGCGGGTGGGCAATCCGCGGGTGGACATGCTGGCTCGCACGAAGGGTGGAGGTCTGTGCAACCTGGAGGTGCAGAGTTCGAATGACAGCGGGATGGCGAGGCGGCAGGCGGAGTATTACCTGGCTCTGCACCGCTTGTATGGGGAGCATGTGCGGCAGGTTGTGCTGTACATTGGGCCAGGGCCGCTGACGATGGGTCCGCACTTTCTGACGCCGGCGATGCGGTTTCAGTTTGAGCTGGTGGATGTGCGCCAGTTCGATGGAGAGACGCTGCTTGCTTCGGGGGACCTTGGCGATGCGATGCTGGCTCTGCTGACGAATATCGACAAGGAACGAGTGGGCCGTTCTGTGTGGCCGGAGATCAGCAGGATGCCGGCGTCGCGGCGCGAGGACACAGTTACGGAATTCCTGCTAATCTCTGGATTAAGGGGCCTGGAATCGTGGGTCCTGGAAAGAGCGCGAACCCTTATGCCACTGTCGATCGATGTCATTTTGAA
>JAEUQG010000111.1 GCA_016789755.1 Bryobacterales bacterium | reverse complement strand
GCGAAGACCTCGATCTCATCCCCCCGCAAGTAATCGCTGAGGAGGCGGGGATGACCGTTTGGGACTTGCACCGCCAGTCTCCCCGCTGGACGGCTCGGAAGCAGCCCTTCGTGGTGGCGCCATCGCCGGAAATCGCCGCTGCCGTCCTCAGCGCGGCAGGACTACTTTGATGGGGAGCCCTGCCCTGGGGTAGCGTGCTACCATGCTGCCTTATGTCCCGTTTCGATGTAACCGGAATCGGCCTCAATGCTACCGATACGGTGATTCTGGTTCCGCACTTCCCTCCCTATGCGGGGAAGGTGGCGTTCGATGAAGAAATGTACAGTCCCGGCGGCCAGGTGGCAAGCGCCATGGTGCAGTGCGCCAAACTCGGCTTGCGCACTAAATACATCGGCACGGTAGGCGACGATTTGCGGGGGCAGATACAGATCGAATCCCTGCAAGGCACAGGCATCAATCTGGACGATGTGCAGATCCGGAAAGGGTGCCCGAACCAGACGGCCTACATCATCATCGACCGCACGACCGGCGAACGCACAGTGTTCTGGAACCGCGAAGATTGCCTGCGGCTTCAGCCGGAAGAAATCGAAGAACGGATGATCCGGGACACGCTGCTGTTGCACATCGACGGCCACGATACGCCTGCCGTGGAAAAAGGCGCCCGCATCGCCCGGGGGCATGGAATCCCGGTGACCGTCGATGTCGATACGATCTACCCTGGCTTTGAGCGCGTCCTGCCCTATGTGACGCATTTGGTGGCCAGTTCGGAATTCCCTGTCGCCTGGACGAAGGAAAAAGACCCGTTGAAGGCGCTGGATTTGATCCAGAGGGAATACCGCATTCCAGTCGCTGCCATGACACTGGGCTCCTATGGCGCCTTGGCGCGGGTGGGCGGAGAGATTGTCTACTCCCCGGCGTTCGTCGTCAATTGCGTCGATACGACCGGTGCGGGTGACGTCTTCCACGGGGCCTTCTGTTATGCTGTGCTCAAAGAAATGCCGATGATGGAGGCTCTGACCTTTTCCAATGCCATGGCAGCTCTCAATTGCCGGGCTATGGGTGCGCGTGGAGGCATCTCCACGGCCGAGGATGCGTACAGGCTGATGGAAAAGGCCGAACGCAGGGTGCATCCGGACTATGCGTCCTATCTGGGGCAAGCTGCGAAGAAATGATCCCGCTGCGCGACACTCAGCCCAGCTATTCGACGCCGGTGGTAACCATCGGGCTGATTATCGTCAACGTCGTGGTCTTCTTTTATGAAGTTCTGCTGGACGATTTTTCCCGCAACCATCTCATCCTGGCGTTTGGAGTGGTCCCCGGACGCTTGCAACTGGATACGCTGGTGACCTCCATGTTTTTACATGGAGGCTGGATGCATCTTATCGGCAACATGTGGTTCCTGTGGATCTATGGAGACAATGTCGAAGACATTCTGGGCAGCGGAAAGTACTTGGGGTTCTACTTACTGTGCGGAATTACAGCGGCCCTGGTACATGTGTTTTTCAACGCCGGATCCCGTATTCCGACCATCGGCGCTAGTGGCGCCATTGCCGGGGTGATGGGCGCCTACATGGCGAAGTTCCCGCATTCCCGGGTGCTGACACTAGTGCCGCTGTTTGTTTTTGTGACCACGGTGGAGATTCCGGCAACCATCATTCTGGCCTACTGGCTGCTGCTGCAGGTCTTTTCCGGAGTGGGAGAGGTGGCGCAGTCCCACCTGTCGAAAGGCGGCGTGGCGTGGTGGGCGCACATCGGAGGGTTTGCCGCCGGGTATCTGCTGATCCGCGTGATGAAGACCCGCGACCGGTACTGGCGGCGCGGCGATCTACACTGGTAAGGAAGACATGCTCGACATTCCCGAAGATTTCAAAGCTCTCGATGTGCTGGCGGTTGCGGCGCATCCGGACGATGTGGAACAAACCTGCGGCGGCACGCTGATGAAGATGGCTGAAATGGGCTACCGTTGCGGGGTGCTGGACCTGACAGCCGGGGACATGGGAACGCGCGGAACCCCAACCCTGCGGATCGAGGAATCGCACCGGGCCGCGAAGGTCATGCTCTGTGCATGGCGCGGAAACATGCGGTTTCCCGACGCCCGGCTGGAAAACAGCCTGCCGGCCCGCATGACGCTGGTGGGAGAACTGCGGAGGCTTCGTCCACGCACGATCATTCTGCCGTATTGGGAAGGGAGACACCCGGATCATTACAACACCTCGAAGCTGTTGTACGAGGCGTGTTTTCTGTCCGGACTGGCGAAGATGGATGAAGGCGAGAGCCGGCCGCACCGCCCCTTCAAAGTGCTGTACTCTTCCTCGTATGCCAATGCCACGCCGTCGTTTGTGGTGGATATTTCGGCGCAATTCGAGCGGCGTATGAACGCGCTGCTCGCCTATGCATCGCAGTATGGCGAGCAGGTAGATGGGCAGCACTTGTTTCCCAACGAGGCGGAAATACGGGAGCGGCTGGCGGCGGTGGCACGGTTCTACGGAAACCTGATTGGCGTTCGGTACGGTGAACCCTTTGTGGTGAAGGAAACCATGCGGGTAGACGATGTGGTTGCCATGGGTGTGCGCAGTTTCTAGGCGGATTGACCGTGCCGGGGAAGTGCGAATCGATTCCGTAGCACCATTTCCGTAGATACCCCTCAGGTATTCCCTGCCTCGGTTCTAAGGGGTCGTCTCTTTCGCACTAAGGGGAACAAAGATTGACCGAGTACTAGAACTAACAATAGAATCAAGTCGTATGCCAAGGAGGAACAGGTTATGAATCAGGGCACAACCGCAGTTCCGGAACTGACGCAGGAAGGCTTGCAGGAGACGCCGGTGGAAACGAAGTTCATCCGTGTGTTGATTGCCGATGACCATCCCATCGTTCGCGACGGACTCAAGAAGCTATTGTTGTTGGAAGACGACATCAAGGTGGTAGGTGAGGCCTGCGACGGCAGGCAGGTGCTCGAGATGATGCAGGAGCATGAACCGGACGTGCTACTGCTCGACCTGCGGATGCCGAACCTGGATGGGTTGAGCGTGCTGCAATCGCTGCAACAGACCGGGCGGCGGACGAAGGTCATCGTGCTGACGGCTTCGGACGACAAGAACGAGTTCGTGCAGGCGATGAAACTCGGCTGCTCGGGCATCGTGCTGAAGCAGACCGCTCCGGAGTTGATTGTGAAATCGATCCGGAAGGTGAACGCCGGGGAGATCTGGTTGGATTCGCACACCACCGCGGCAGTGATGCGGCAGTTCGCCTCGCCGGCGGATGCGCTGAGCGGGTCGTCAAACGGGAAAGCACGGGAGCGGTCGCCGTTGAGCACACGCGAGCGGGAGATTGTGCAACTTGTGGCGCAGGGCTATAAGAACAAGGAAATGGCAGAGAAGATGTTCATCAGCGAGCAGACGGTGAAAAACCACCTGCACAACATCTTCGACAAACTAGGTGTATCCGATCGCCTGGAATTGGCCCTTTACGCGATCCACAAAGGCCTGCATATCTCCCAGGAACGCTAGGCGCACAGAAAAAAGTTCTATCCTCCGAGCAAGTCTCCGGCCCGCCAGAACGAAAGAACTGGCGGGCCTCTTTTGTAACTGGAAATTCATTCAGGGGCGGTTGCAATCGATGAGGAATGGGCTTAGCATGTAGCTGGAGCAAGCACTCATGCGTCTTCGAAATTATTCGCAAATCGTAGTGTGTTTTTTGATAGTGTGCGCGTTGGTCTTTGCGCAAGGGATGCCGAAGATGAGCGGGGTGGAACCGGCCACGGTGAAGGTGAGTGGGGAGTCCACGGTGAGCGGCGAGAACCTGGACAAAAGCTCGGTTTCGGAGGTCTATCTCACAGACGGCAAAGACGATGTGAAGCTGCCGATCGTGCAGCAAACTGCCGCGTCCATCAAATTTCGTGTTCCTGCGGGAACAAAGCCGGGCCGCTACAGCCTGATGCTGCTGACCGCCGGGGCGGATCCGAAGTTGATTGAACAGCCGGTGAAACTGACGGTGGAATAGCGCCGATTCAGCGCCAAGCGATTGCCGCTCTCAAGAAAAGTTGCGTCTATGCCGAGTCAATTATTGTGACTGCCAACTTGGGCAGGCTCAATTGACCGGGTGGAATCGTAAGACAATAGGAGGGCGGAGGGCTTCTGAAAACGGAATACGATTACGATCTGCTGGTTCTGGGATCCGGACCGGCTGGACAGCGGGCGGCCATCCAGGCGGCGAAACTCGAAAAGCGGGTCGCCATTGTGGAGCGCAAGGCGGTGGTCGGCGGGGTTTGCATCAACACCGGGACGATCCCTAGCAAGACGCTGCGCGAAGCCGTGCTGTATCTATCCGGTTACCGGGAGCGGAACTTCTACGGGGCGTCCTATTCGGTCAAGCAGAACATCACCATGGACGATCTGGTGCAGCGGGCCGATCATGTGATCCGGCATGAAGTGGACGTAACCCGGCATCAACTGATTCGCAACCGGGTGGACGTGATCTCGGCGACCGGATCTTTCGTGGATGCGCACACGGTGAATCTGGAGAGCGCGGATTCGCACACGACCCGCACTGTTACCGCCGCTTACATAATGATCGCCGTAGGCACCGAGGCGACGCTCGAATCACACATTCCGTTCGACGGACAACGGATCTTCTCAAGCGACGACATCCTGCGGTTGGACAAGATGCCGCGGACCATGACCGTGGTCGGCGCCGGAGTGATCGGCTGCGAGTACGCAAGCATGTTCGCGGCGCTCGGCGTCCGCGTAACACTGGTCGACAAGCGTCCACGCCTGCTGCCGTTCGTGGATGAGGAAATCGCCGATGCTCTGGCCTATCATCTGCGCGAGAACCGTGTGACATTACGGCTGAATGAGGAAGTGGCGGCAATCGAGAAGATGGACGATGAACACGGACCACGTGTCCGCATCGATCTGGACAGCGGAAAGCAGATTCTCACCGAGCGGGCGTTATACAGCATCGGGCGCACCGGAAACACGGCGCGACTGCACCTGGAAGCCGCGGGGCTGAAGGCGGATGACCGCGGACGTCTGAGCGTGAATGAGCATTACCAGACCGACGTGCCGAACATCTATGCCGTCGGCGATGTGGTGGGGTTTCCCAGCCTTGCTTCGACGTCGATGGAACAGGGGAGGCTGGCCGCCTGCCATGCCTTTGCGCACGAGACCGACTCCGTTCCCGAACTGTTTCCCTACGGGATCTACACGATTCCGGAAATCTCCATGGTAGGCAAGAACGAGGAAGAACTGACCAAAGCCGGAGTACCTTACGAAATCGGCAAAGCCCGCTACAAGGAGATCGCCCGCGGGCAGATCATTGGAGATTCCACAGGGTTACTCAAACTGATTTTCCATGCTGAGAACCGAAAGCTTCTGGCCGTGCACATCATTGGAGAGGGTTCCTGCGAACTCGTGCATATCGGCCAGGCAGTGATCGCTTTCGGGGGCACGATCGACTATTTCATTGACACGGTATTCAATTACCCGACGCTGGCGGAATGCTATAAGACCGCCGCCTTCGATGGGATTAACCGCCTGGGATTCTAGCCGCCGCTATTGGGCACGGAACTTCCGGATCGCCTCGCGGATCTGCGGCGCTTCCTTCGAATCGGGGTGATGGCGGAGGAAGTGTTCGAGTTCGGCCGCGGCCATTTGCTTTTGCCCGCGCTTGAAGTAGATCTGGCTCAAGTAGATCTGAGGATTGGAGAAGTGCCCTGGGTCAAGACGCTTAGCCTCGGCCAGATACTTTTCCGCCATTTCGGGGTTCCCTGACTCCAGGTAGCTGAGCCCCAGTTGGGAGTTGGCCAAGGCGTCCTTGGGGCGTCGCTTGACCGCATCCTGATTGACGTCGATAGCTTCTTTCGCGCGGTTCTGGCTAATGAGAGCCCCGCCGAGATTGACAACGGGCTCGAACGAATCGGGGTCCTGCCGGATTGCCTCGCGGAAGTACTCCTCAGCTTGCGCGTATTTTCCCTGCTGGTAGTACAGCGTGCCCAGCATGTTCCAGGCTGCTGAATATTGCGGGGCCAACTCCGTGGCCTTGAGGAGATGGGCTTCCGCACCCTGGCGGTCGTTCTTGCCGATCTTCCTCGCGGCGTTAGCGAATTCCTTTCGGGCTTTGTCCGGAATCGACAGCCGTCGTACAGGGATGGTGAATCGGTCTTTCGGGGTGAACAGTCGCGTGGCGCGGGACGGATGAATAATAATATTGAGTTTGACGCGGCCCTTTTTGTCCGCACTGGCGGGGCCTACGGAATAGGTCTGACGGAATTCTCCCATGCGAGGGACATAGATAATTACCGCGTATTGGCCGGGAGTCAGGTTCTTGTATTTGAACTTGCCGTCCCAGTAGACCGGCGCGGACGCCTGGAAAGCGGATCCGACTGCGGCGACGGTGGAAAACGAGAACCGCGGTGGAGGTTTCAGTTCGCCTTCGATGGTGTACGTCTTTCGTTCGGCGGCGCAGACAACCGAGGTTACAGCAAACCAAAACACCAGTCTGCGAGAATAGTACCGAAGGAAATGAATGGTTGCTGACGGCATCTATTACGCTCTAGGCTTTACGGCCGGGGGCCTGCTGGTATCGTACCTGAGCCGGCCGGTGTTTGGCCTCCCTCTCTTTATTCTTGCTCTGTTTTGTTTGTGGTTTTTCCGCGACCCGGAGCGGCAGACTCCCGACGGTCCGTATGCCGTTTCCCCGGCCGACGGCAAAGTGGTGGTGGTCAAGCCGGAGAACGGTGGGACACGCATCAGTATTTTCCTGAACGTGTTCGACGTCCATGTGAACCGCACCCCGATACCAGGCCGCATCACGAAGGTTCAGTATCAGCAAGGCAAGTTCCTTGTGGCGAGCAAGGAAGAGGCTTCCACCGAAAACGAGATGAACACCATCACTGTCGAGGGCGGTGGCTCTACTGTGGTCTTCAAGCAGATTACCGGGCTGATTGCCCGGCGCATCGTCTGTTGGAAAAAGCCTGGAGATACGGTGGCTGCCGGTGAGCGCGTCGGCTTGATCAAGTTCGGCTCTCGCGTAGACGTTCACTTGGGGCCGGAATGGGAATTGAAAGTACAAGTAGGACAGCGGGTTTCGGCCGGATCCTCGATCCTGGCCCGGAAGAAAGGCGCCTAGGTTCATGGCCAAGATCAATCTGCCCGGTCCTTTGCTGGACAAGCAAAGCAGGCGTCCGCGCAGGGCAGCGTATGCTCTTCCGACTTTGTTCACGGCAGGTAATCTATATTTGGGATTCCTGTCGATCCTGAAAAGTTTCGAAGGATCGATGGCGGTGAAGGGCGGGTTGGCAGGCTCCGTCCCACAGTTTGAGATCGCGGCCAAGGCGATCGGGGTGGCAGTGCTGCTCGATGGACTGGACGGACGAATTGCGCGTTTGACGGGAACCGAATCGGATTTCGGGCGTGAGATGGATTCGCTGGCCGACGTCATCACGTTCGGAATCGCTCCGGCTGTTCTGGCGTTCGCCTTCGGTATCCAATTCGTGGACTTCACGAATGACCCGGCAATTCACGACAATCTGCGCCGTGCCGGGGTGTTCTTGTGCTTCCTCTTCCTGTTGTGCAGCGCCGCCCGTTTAGCCCGATTCAACGTCCAGACAAACCCGGTGCCGAAGAACCCGGGCCGCCCCGACCGCAAGTATTTCGTCGGGCTGGCAACACCCGCCTCCGCGGGCATGGTGGCCAGCGTGGTTTACGCTGCCGATTGCGTGCCGATCTCTTCCTGGTGGGTGGCCTCTCTTTGGCTGGCGCTGATGGGATTGTTGTCCTTTCTGATGGTGAGCACGTGGCGCTACAGAAGCTTCAAGGACTTCACGCTCACGCGTCCGCGTTCACCTTTAACCGTGGTCACTCTCGCGTCGCTGATTTACCTGATCGTAAACTACTCGCAGCCGGTGCTGCTGGCAATGGCGGTGACTTATGTGGGGAGCGGAATCGTCATCCGCATCGGCGGGATCGTGCGGCGTATTCTCAAGAAACCGCCGCAGCCCCAAGTGCATGAGCAGCCAAGCTGAGGCAATAGCGGGGACTCATCCAACTTCCGTCAAGACCTGCTTCCATCCTCCGCGCCATTTCTCCATCAGCGTCTGTACCAGTGCGGCGTTCGCCGCCGCGATGTTCGTATTCTCTTGAGGGTCGGCCCGATGATCGTACAACTCGACAGCCTCCACTTTGGAATGATCGTCGCGAGCCACCCACACCGTAAGGCGGTGGCGGTCCGTACGCATCGAATAGCCCATGACCTTTCCCCTTGGATATTGGCTGAACGCGGCGCTTTTCCACTTTCGCTCGGGGTTCTCCAGCACCGGACGGAAGCTCTTTCCCTCAAGGTGTGCCGGCAAGGGCAAGCCAGCCAGATCCGCTAGTGTCGGATAGATATCCACGAATTCCACCAGTGCCCGCGTCCGCTTACCGGCATTCTTCATTCCCGGCGCAGCCAACACCAGCGGAGCATTCGTATCGTTTTCCACGTTGCTGTGCTTACACCATTCTCCATGCTCACCCAGCTTCCAGCCATGATCCCCCCAAAGCACGATGATGGTATTCCTCCGCAGACCCAGTTTCTCTAATTCGTCCAGCACCTTGCCCAACTGGGCGTCCATATAGCTGGTGGCCGCATAGTAACCGTGCTTCAGAGTCCGCGCCAGCGAGTCCGGCATGGGCCCCTCGGCGGGGATTCCGACGTAATTCCGCAACTCCCCGCTGGCAGTCAACGCATACTCCGGGGCGCCCTTCGGGTGGTACGGATTCGCCGCCAGCTTGATCTCCTTCGGATCGTACAAATCCCAATACCGCTTCGGCGAGATAAAGGGCAGGTGCGGCTTGGCAAATCCGACGGCAAGGAAGAAGGGCTGCGGCTTTTTGGCAAGCTCACGCAACGTGGCCACGGCGAGTTCGGCGATCTTCCCGTCACGGAAAGTATTGTCTGGCACGTCCGCGCCTTCATAGGCGGGCCCTCGCGCGCCCTTCCCTTTCTTGGCCCGGTTCTCGGTCAACTGCCGGCGCTCACTGGCTGGAGAGGCGTAGGTAGTGGCCTCCGGTGTCTGCCAGGGCACGGACCAGGACCGTGGATCGTCGTAGCCGCCATGGAAGATCTTCCCCATCCCCTGCACAAAGTAGCCGTTGTTCTTGAAGTGTCCGGCCACGGTCGGTTGCGTGGGCATGGCATCGCGGAAATGCGTCACGAGGTCCCAAACCTTGGTCGTATCCGGCCTGGCCCCGGTCATCAAACTGGAGCGCGAGGGCGAGCACACCGCCTGTTGGCAATATGCGCGGAGAAACACCATTCCGTCTTTCGCGATCCTATCAATGTTCGGAGTAAGGATCGTTTTGTGGCCATAGCAACCCAGTTCCGGACGCAGGTCGTCCACGGCAACAAACAGAACATTCGGCTTCTTCCTGGTCTGTGCCGCCGCCGCTCCGGCAAACCCCATCAATCCACCCAGCACAAACCGCCGCCGCGAAGTCATCCCGTTCGTCATCACAACGCTATCCTATCCACTTTGCCCGATGGCCTGCTGGGTCAGAGAAACAACTTCGG
>JAEUQG010000103.1 GCA_016789755.1 Bryobacterales bacterium | reverse complement strand
ATCGAGGTGCTGGACCGGGCGTTTTTGTCGAAGTTCATGGGGCGGGATTATGTGACGATTCGGGGGGAAAAGCGCGGAGACAAGACGGTGTGGCGCGAGACTTCGGTGGGGAAGATGAACCTGAAGTCGGTGGCGGCGCGGGTGACGAAGCGGAAGGACGGGACGTACCGGGTGATGGGGGCAGCGTGGAGCGACGGGACTCCGCTGCGAGGGGTGGAGGTGCAATTCGACAACGGAGCGTGGGCGCCGGCGCGGCTGTCGAAGGAGAACAACCAGCCCTACTGCTGGACGTTCTGGGAGGTGGACTGGAAGGATGCCCAGCCGGGGGAGCACACGATTACGTCCCGGGCGACGGATGCGAAAGGGCGCGTGCAGCCCGCCGCAGGGGATGATTTCATCGCGTTGAAGAAGACCTACTGGGAGGCCAATCAGCAGGCGGTTCGGAAGATCAAGATTTGACGCTACGGGGTGACGGTTGAGCCTTCGCGCGGATTGAACACGGGGAAGGTGATGATGTTGCTGACGTAGATATCCTGGGCGATGGTGAGCTGCGTCGCCGGGTTGGTGGGGATATCGGAGTTCAGTTCAAGGTGCACTTCGTAGATGCCGACCAGGCCGGGCGCGAGGCCGGAATAAAGCACGTTGGCGGTTTTGGCGGCGGCGAGGGAAGAGACGAATTCCTTGGGGCGGTTGATGCCCTGGAAGGTGTACTTGAATCCGGTGGCGAGGGGTGCGACGGCCTCCTGGGGATCGACGAAGCCGAGGCCGGTGGCGAGGACAACGATGGTTTCGCCGGGGAGGGCCGGATTGTCGATGGTGACTCGCGAGCCGCCGCTGTTGGCGCAGCAGGTTTCCGAGTTGGTGGCGGTGAGGATGACCTGGGCGGTATCGGCGACGCGGGTGGAGATTTTGATGCCGTTGCCTTCGGGTCCGGCGACCTTGGCGCGCAGACGCAGACGGGTGAAGACGCCGGAGGTGAAGGCCTCCACCTTTTCTTCAGGGTTGGCGTTGATGGCGGCGATCAATCCGTTAAGGATGCTTTCGAGGGTATCGTTTTCCTTGACCGTGTAGCTGTACTCGCGGTCCTCGATGACGACTACGGCAACGTCGTTGGGGTTCGCTGTGCCGTCGATGGAAACGGTGGCGGTGGCGTTGGAGCTGAAATGGGTAACGATGCCGGGGCGCGGGTCGGTGCCGTCTTCGGCGAGGATGCCGGGGTTCTGGAAAATGATAGGCACGGCGACGGCGGCGGTGCTGACGACGAGTCCGCTCTTGCGGCGGATGCGGACATAGGCGCTGATGGAGTTGGCGTCGCTGACTTCCCAGGGGACCTGGGCGCGGATTTCGGTGGGGGAGACCATCAGCAATGGGGCTCGGATACCGTCGAAGTAGACCTGCACGCCGCCGAGGTCTTTGGGGAGCGGGTCGATGCCTTCCGGCGCCGAGACGGTTTCGTCGGAGAGGTTGTCGCCGAGGATGGTGACGAGAGTTCCGGGGGCGATTTTCGCGGCGTCGCGCCCTCCGCTAAGGGTAGCGCCGCTGGTGGTGGAGACGATGGTGGCTCCGTCGGAGGTAGAAGTGGAGAATTCGACGCTGTTGCCTTCTTCGCCGGAGATACGGGAGGTGAGCACGATGGTGCCGAACAGGAGGTTGGGCGTGGCCAGAACCTGGGGGTCGCCGGCATTATTGTTCGAGGAATTGATCAAAGTGACGAAGGCGTTGACGATGTTGGTGAAGCTGTCGTCCTTGACGACCTTGTATTTGTATTCGCGCTGTTTTTTGGCGTCGGTGGCGTCGGGGTCGCCGATTTTGAGGGTGAGTTCGTCGTTTTCCTTGAGGGTGCCGCCGAGGGTGATGGTGCCGATGGCGAAGACGTCCTTGCTAAAGAGATTGCGGACGCCGGTGTAGGGAACGTTGACTTCGCCGGGGGTGAAGACAAGGATACGGCGGCGGAAGGGATCGGAGACGTAGAGGTTCTCGCCATCCCAGGCGAGCGACATGGGGGCGGCAACGGAATCGGAACTGGCGCGGCCGAGGGGGTTGGCGCTATCGGAGACCTGGTTGAGATTGCTGGCGATCTGGCCGACGATGACATCGGCGCGCTGGCCGTTGCGGGTGGGGATGGTGTTGTAGATGAGAATACGGTCGTTGCCGCCGTCGGCGATGAAGAGCCGCGTGCCGTCGGAGAGGGCGTAGCGGGGGAAATCCATGGTGGCGCGGTAGCATTCGGCGGGGTAAGTGGTGACGTTGTCGACCGTGGTCCCCTGGTCGGGACAGACGCCCTTGGCGTCGTTGGCCTCGCCGGAATCCATGTTGGCCTGGCCGATGACGACGTCGGCGGAAGCTCCGTTGGTGTCGGGGATGCGGTTCCAGACGAGCACACGGTTGTAGCCGAGGTCGCTGACGAAGACGCGAGTGCCATCGCTGGTGACGGAGACGGGGGTAAGGAGGGTATTTGCTTTGGGCTGGAAACTGGAGGCGCTGAGATCCTGGGGAGCGAAGGCCGTGAAACTGGACTGGCCGAGAACCACATCGGCAGGCTGGTAGTTTTGGGTGGGGATGGTGCGCCAGATGAGGATGCGGTTATTCGAGGTGTCGGCGACGAAGAGGCGGGTGCCTTGGATCCAGACGCCCTGGGGTCCGCGGAAGCTGCGCTGGGTGGGCAATTGGCCGCCTTCATTGGCGCGGGCGGTGGTGAAGTCGGGTTGGCCGAGGACGATGTCGGCGGGCTGATTGTTCTGGGTGGGGATGGAATTCCAGATGAGGACGCGGTTGTTGTCGGTATCGGCGACGGCGAGGATACGGCCGTCGGTGGCGACGGAGGTGGGGTGCTGCATGCCGGAGCGGCTGAGGTTGACTTCGTTCTTGGTGAAGTCGGGCTGGCCGAGAACCTGGTCGGCTTTGCCTACGCAGACCTGGCAACGGATGTTGTTGATGGGGATCTCGTCGGTGGGGTTGGGAATGGCTTGGCGGATGTTGCGGTAGATGAGGATGCGATTATTGCGAGGCAGTGCAGAGACGCGGTTATCGTCGACGACAATGAGGGTACCGTTGGCGTAAGCGATACCGCTGGCGGCGCCGATGACTTCCTGGTCTGAGGCGGGCTGCTGCGCGGTGAACGTACGCTGTCCAATGACGGCGCGGGCGGCCATACCGCTGAAGAATTCAGCGCCCGAACACAATCCGGCTATGAGGAGGGAACCTACGAAAACTCGCATGGAGATTAGTGCGTGAAAACCTTAACTGTTCAAGTATAGCAACGAGTGGGACGTGTTATCTCGGGCGGAGGTTTCAGGGGGGTGAGAAGACGGGAGACGGGAGACGGGATTTGCAGGATTTTAGCGGCGGGTGATGGAAAGGGAGCGCCAGCTCATGTTGCCTGCCTCGTCGAAGGCGCGGATCATAATGGAGTTCAGGCCGGGGAGGAGGGAGTAGTCGAAGCGCCAATCGAGGGTGCCGGTGGCTTTTCCGGTGCGGGTGCCGTCGCCGATATAGTCGATTTCTTTGACGGAGACATTGTCGGAGGCGGTGCCTGTGATGGTGATGGTGGGGCTGGTGGTGGAGATGGCCGATTGGAGAGGGGAAGTGATGAGGAGCGTGGGGGCGTTGGTGTCGGCCACTGGGGCGGGCGGAGTGTATTGGACGTCGAGGGTAGCGTTGACAGTGGCGCCGGTCAGATTCATGGCGGTGACGGTGATGCGGTTGAGGCCTGCTTCGAGGGCGATAGGGCTGGTGGTCCAGTTGGCAGTGCCGGCGACAGAGCCACCGCTGCCTCGGGAGTTGGTCCAGAGGATGCGGCTGATGGTTCCTTCGGGGCCGGCGGCGCCGGTGACGACGAGGGTGGAGCGGTCGGCGACATGGGCGCCGGTGGTGGAGGGGGTGGCGATGCGGAGGAAGAGGGATGTTGGAGGGGAGGTTGTTTCGCGAGTGATGCGCGTTTGTTGGACGGCCTTGGTTTGGGCGGAGTCAGTGGCGGTGATGGTGATGAGGTTTTCGCCGTTTTGGAGGGCGATGGCGGGGATGGTCCAAGGGCGGTATCCGGTGGCCGTGCCCGCGCCGCCGCGGCTATTGGCCCAAGTGACCTGGATGGCGCCGGCGCCTCCGGTGGTGGTTCCGGAAAGCGAGGTTTGGGTGGCGGCGGTGGTCGTATTAGCAGGGTTCACTGTGAGTTGGAGGGCTGCGGGAGTTGTTCCGCCGGTGGGCGTACCGGATGCGGAGGCATAGAGCTCGCGGATAGCGGCGATGTCTTCGGCATTGAGCTGGGTGACGCGGCGGTAGTAGGGATACATAACGGCATTGGGGTTGTCGCTATGGCCGAGGCCGAGGGCGTGGCCGAGCTCATGGAGGGAGACACTGAAGAGGTCGGTATTCGAGCCGACTTGCCAGGGTTCGTCGTCGTCGAGGTGCATGTCGCCGGCGATGGGTTCGGGGTTAGGGGGTGAAGGGAAGAAGGTATGGGCCAAAGTCTTACCGGGTCCATCGAAGGGGTAGCCGTCGCCGTGATCGCGGGCGCCGAAGAGGACGTTGACGGTGCGGGAGTCTTTGGCGGAGGAAGCGGCTTTGAACTTGAGTTGCGCGTAGGCGGCCCATTCCTGCATGGCGCGGAGGACTTCCGAACGGGTGAGTTCGGGGGCGATGCGGCCAGTGTAGGTAGAGAAGAAGTAGCCGAGTTCGGCGGAACCTTTGCCGGCGCCGTCCCAGCCTTCGCCGACTTTGGCGACGATCTGGCCGATGGGGCCGTTCTCGGTGAGGGGGCCGGGACAGCCTTCGGCGGGGGCGCCGGCTGCCAAGTCGGTGGAGATGGGGAAGAGGTAGGCGGTTTCATCCCAATTGGCGAGGCGGGCGAGGTGGATGCCGGGGCCGTGGACGATGCGCTGTGTGGGGAGGATGTCGGGGTTTTCGTGGATATCGAGGTTTTCGTCGCGGACAATCGTAAAAATGTCGGTGGAGGAGACATCGGCGTGAAATTCGACAAGAATCGTTTCCGGTTGTGGGGAATCGAAGACACCGAGGTTGGTGAGGACGGGGCTGAGTTTTTGTTCAGGGCGGAGGCGGCCGACCCATTCGAAGGGGATGTCTTCGAGGGAGGCGGTTTCGGGGACGGAGGCGAGGAGGCCGCGTTCGGGGACGAACTGGAGGACGCGGATGGAGCGTGCTTCGAGGGCTTCGCGGTCCGCCGCCGATGGGGGAGCGGGGAATACGAGGAGCATGTGCCAGAGGCCGGGGGAGGTTCTGCGGGAGCTTGCCGAGGAGGTTCGCGGCGCCTCGTTGGCTTTCGTCTTCAAGGACAATCCGGGTTGCGCCTCTGCTATTCCCCACCCTGCCGCCAAGGTGAGGGCTACGAGGCGAATCCCTCTCTTGAAATTCATGTCTACAGGGAACTTATCGAGTTGGTAGAGAATTCCGTGAGAAATGGGCCACTAATATTGCGGAAATGCGGGGACGCATTCCGGGAGGTCCAGATGCGGCGATTGCCCTTGTATTTATTCCTTTTCGCTTTGCTTTCGCCAGCGCAGACTTCCTATGTCATTGAGACGGTGGCGGGGGGTGAGGCGGGGGCGCACACGGTTGCGATCGAGGATATACGGGGAACGGCGGTAGACGGGGCGGGCAATCTGTATGTGAGCGATGCGGCGAGGCACCGTGTGGTGCGGATCGGCGTATCGGGGGAGATGGCTGTGGTGGCAGGGACGGGGAAACCGGGGTTTTCCGGGGATGGGGGCCCAGGGGAAGGGGCGGAACTGAATCAGCCGTATGGGCTTGCGCTGGATAGCGCGGGGAATCTGTTCATTGCCGATTTGCAGAATGCGAGGGTGCGGAAGGTGGATATGGCGGGCCGGATTTCGACGGTGGCGGGAGGAGGAGTGGGGGCGGTGAGCTTGACGCCGGCGGATGCCACGGGGGTGGCGCTGAAGGCTCCGAGGAATGTGGCGGTGGATACGGGGGGAAATCTGTACATTTCAGATTTTCTCGATCATCGCGTGTTGCGGGTTTCCGGGGGACGTTTGGCGATATTTGCGGGCAACGGCTTGCCTGGGGCGGCTCTCGACTCGGTGGGGGCTACGGTGGGGGCGGTATCCTATCCGGCGGGCGTGCATGCGGCGGTGACGGGGGAGATCTATGTGGCCGATAGCGGTAATCATGCCATCCGGCGGATTTCGGGTGGGGCGATGACGCGGGTGGCGGTTCAGGAGAGCGCTTCCTTTCTGCATTTGCCGGTAGCAGTCTGTACCGATCCGGTGGGGAACCTGTACGCGGCAAGCACGGGATATGACCAAGTGATCCAGATCAACCGCAACGGCAGCGCATCGGTGCTGGCGAAGGAAGTGCGGGATATTACCTGCGACGGACTGGGGAACGTCTATGTCGCCGCAGGCGGGGCGGTGCGGCGGGTTACGAGCAGTGGGAAATCGAGCCTGGTAGTGGGGGCGGCGTTACGCTTCCGCGGCGAGGGGAGTCTGGCGACGCATGCGCTGTTGTATTCGCCGATGGATGTGAAGGCGGATGCGGGTGGAGCGTTGTACATCGCCGATGCGGGGAATCACAGGATCCGGAAAGTGGCGGCGGGGGTAATTACGACGGTGGCGGGCGATGGGGAAGCCGGTTTCGGGGGGGACAACGGGCCGGCGGCGGCGGCTCGGTTGTTCCGGCCGCAGGGGGTAGCGGTGGACAAGGCGGGGAACCTCTACATTGCCGATACGCAGAATCACCGGATCCGGCGGGTGACGCCGGATGGAAAGATTGCGACGGTGGCGGGGACGGGGGTGGCGGGGTTTAACGGAGATTCGCGGCCGGCGCTGGAAACGCAACTGGATACGCCGAGCGCGGTGTCAGTGGACGGCAGCGGGGTATTACTGGTGGCGGATACGGGGAACCACCGGATACGGCGGCTGACGGGGAGCGGATTTCTGGTGACGATTGCGGGGACGGGCGGACGGGGTTTCAGCGGGGACGGGGAAGCCGCTTACGGGGCTCGGCTGGATACACCGGTGGGCCTGGCGTTTGACGGCAAGGGGGATTTGCTTGTTTCCGATCAGGGGAACCGGCGGATCCGGAAGATCACGGCGGGGGGTACCATCGGCACGGTGGTGTCGAATGCCGGGTTGCCGGGCGGGCTGGCGGTGGGGGCAGGGGGGATTGTTTATTATTCGGACCAGGCGACGAGTTCGGTGTTGACGGTGGATTCCGGGGGAACAGTGCGCGGCTTTGCGGGGAGGGGAGAGGCGGGTTTTTCGGGGGATGGGGCAGCAG
>JAEUQG010000051.1 GCA_016789755.1 Bryobacterales bacterium | reverse complement strand
TCAGCCAAGGCGTCGTTTCAGCTTAGAACTCTAAAACTTGACGAAATGGATGTTTGAACGTCCAACTAGATTTTCAAAGATCTATTCCTGACCGCAAACGATCTTTCGAAGGTCTACGACAGGAAGGCCTCGAAACCCGTTTCGAGCAAAACCTGCCTCACAGATCACTAGGATCGGGGCGCGGCTCACTCGAGAAATTGTAGGATCTCGAAAGAACTTCTGGAGGTAGCGGGTAGCGCGACTTCTTAACGGCTACCGGCTGTTGGGCAGGCTTTCTTCAAGCGTTACTGCCGGGGTTGCTATCCTCACTGCGGCTTGTGCAGCCATCAATCAGCCTATCGAAGTTTTCCGTTTCCGTCAAGCGTTTTCGGAATCTTTTTCGCTGACCGCCTGCTGCTCTCAACCAGCCGCTGACAAAACCAAGTTAGCATTGCGCCGCCGGCACATGCAACACTTTCGCAAAAAAACTTCGAAAAATCTTTTCGCATGCAGACTTAACGGCAACATTAACATGGACTTATAGCCTAGGCTTAGCATGGCCACGGAGTACGATCCAGGGTGACCACCTCCTCGGCGTGCTGCCATAGGACGAGGCAAGCAGACTGCACTTTGCCTTGCGCGCACTTTCGGGCACGGAGTCCCCAGCTTGCAGATTCCGGTACAAGTTTTTCGCAAAAAACACCGCAGCGTCGTCTTCCACATCCCAGAGGCTTGCCACGACCGTCTCGGCGCCGGCTGCGAGAAACGCGAATCCAAGGCCCAACAATCCGCCGCTGCCGATACGTTCCCCTGCGCTGCGGCAGGAGGCCAGAGTGACCAACCTTGCCCGGATCGACATTGCGGCGATCTCCCTCGCGGTGAGCCGGTAGCCTTCCGTGCCGCGGCTCAGCACGAGCATTGACTCGGACGGGTCGAAGGCACTGGCGATGCTGTGGGTAGCGAAATGGAGATAACCGAAGCTCTCCGGTCTGGCGGCGCGCCAGGCGCGCGGAGTGGCGGCGCTCCCGGACAGCACGGAGGCGGAAAAATAATGAGGAATCTGCCTTAATTCTTCCGCGGCGCCGGGCAATTCCGGGAACTCTTTTGCGGGCGGCAGCGGCGCGCCGGCGGCGAGCAGAGTGGGCGGCGCCTCGCGCGGGGGCCGGTTTTCGGCGAACGCGGCGATGGAAGACGTGCGAATCACGGAGGCCTTCTCGATCCAGTATTTGCCGTCCGTCCACAAGGCTTCGGGGTTGATGCGGTGCAATATGCCGTCGCCGGCGAGCACGATTGTGCCGGAACGCTCGGCGGCGCCGAGAAGGGGCTCGAAGAGCATGGCGAACAAAGCGCTGGAGGCGGCGTTATCGCGTTGCGGCGAGTCCATTTCGCGCTCCCAGCGTTCGATCGCGGCGCGGATGCGCGCCTCTCCGGGCAGTACGGCCATGCCGAAACGCGACTCTGTGGCAACCCAACCGTAGGACTCGCGCAAGCCGAGGGAAAAGGCGACTAGAGTTTCCTTGCGCGACCGGGAGACCTGGCGGAGGCGAGCGGCTGTGAAGGACGGCATGCGCTGCGTCCCGGCGCCGGAAACGCGTCCCCAATCGGAGGCCCGCAGAGCCTCTTCGGCCTTTCCACGCGAGGCGAGAAAACGGATATATTGCTGGTGCAATCCGACATTTTCGGAAATAAAGGAAAATTGCGCCGAGGCCGAGGAAATGGATTCCTGCGCGGAGTGCATCAGGGAAATAGCTGTTTCGTATTGGGCGGCGGCGGCGGCGGCGTTGCCGGCACGCTCCTCCACCGCGGCCAGTTCGGCGTGCACCGACCAGGTGAACCAGGGCAGCATGCCTTTACGGCCGAGCAACCCGCGCAGGAGGGCCGCGGCAGCGGGGAAATCTCCTTTGGCCCGCTGTATGCGGGCTTTGCTGAACCTGAGAAACGGCTCCGCCGTGGCGTCCCCGGCCGCGCTCCGGATGCGATAGGACAGCGCCGCGGACTCCTCGGCTTTGGCCAGTTCGCCGGCGTCGATGTAGGCGGGCAGCAGGTTGTAGAGAATAATCGCTTCGCTGTCGCGGTCGTGGTTGCCGCGGGCCAAGGTGAGGGATTGCTCCAGGTAATTGCGCGCCACGGCGGGCTGGCCGAGCATGTACTGGATATTGCCCAGATTTTGCAGCATCAGCACTTGTTGGGCGGTCTGCTTGTGCTCGCGGGCGGTGGCCTCGGCGCGTGTAATCAGGTCGAGCGCGCGGGCATGGTCGCCCCATCGCAGGTAGGTGAGCCCGAGATTGCCGCGGCAGCGCATGGCCACGAGGGGCAGATTGAGCTTTTCGGCCAGCGCAAGAGCGCGCTGGAGTGCGCGCTCGGCTTGACTGAGCCGCTCCTGGCGGAAGAAGAAGAAGCCCTGCGCGGCGTAGGCGTCGGCGGCGGCTCGTTCGTTTGCCATCGAATCGGCCACGCTAACGGCTTTGGCGTAGTTGGCTTCTGCCTTCGCCGTCTGGTTCTGCCGGTTTTCGAGATTGGCGAGGCGGACGAGGGCATCCACTTCCCAGCGCGGATTTTTCGCCTCAGCGGCGACGCGGGCCGCTTCGGTTAGATCTTCGCCGCTCGAATCGGCGAAACCACGCGCCAGATAAAACCGGAAGCGCACCACGGGAGAAGCTCCCGGCGGCAGTGGTTCTTCTTGCAGCAGAGCAACTGCCTGACGCCGTTCGCGGCGCAGCGCGTGAACATCGGCCAGGAGTGTTTTGAGGCGCCAGCGACACTCCCCCGAAGCGCTTTTCCAGGCCTGCGATAGCAGTTGCCGGGCTGCGGGAAGAGCTCCGGATTCATAGAGATGCAAGGCCCGCTGTTCTTCCGGGCAGGACCGCTCGACAGTGCCGCTACAGGCGGCGCAGAGCAGCGCGGCCGCGAGCGTCGAAGAGAGAACTAGCTTCCGAATCGCCATGGAGCAGGCTGAGTAATGAGTATACGCCCGCCCCGGGCCGAATGGAGCTACGGATGTTCGAGTCCGTTCAAATCCAGATGCCCGACGCTCTCATCGCCTTCCACCGGCGAGCCGAGTTGCATGCGGAGCATGGTCAGCGAGCGCGAATACTTGCCGACGAGCATCTCGCAAAGATGGATTTTCCCGAAATTCGGCACCTGCAGGGTCAAACCGTTGCGGCTGAAGTGAGAAATGTTCCCGCGCAAGCCTTTGAGGAGGCTGACACGAACGCGCCCGTTGCGGGTCTGCTCGGCGGGACGGATGGGATACCCACCGGGATTCGCCTCCTCCTTGTCTATGTCGGCCTGCGACAGATACCAATTGCGGGCGGCGGAGCGCAGTGCGCCGTGATCGGCGTGATTGGCGTTTTTCCACGCCGCGTCGAGCGCGCTGAACGTGCTCAGGCGCGTGTGCAAGTCGATGGCCAGTTCCGGTTCCACCAGGACGCCGCCAACGCGCAAATTCACGAACAGGCATCCGCCGGAGGAGAATGCCGGCTCGTCGGCGCCGAACGGAACCGTATTGGAAAGTTTCGCGACAATGCGGTCAGCGGTTACCTCATTCTCGATATTCAGACCTTCGATTTCCACCGAGGCAAAGGAATTGTAGGCTCCTGCGCCCTTGCTGCCGGAAACCTGAGTGACGGCTTTGCGGATGGAGATGATGTTCTCGAGCTGGTAGTTCTCCATGGTGGAGGTCTGGTAGCCCCCGGCAGGGGTCAGCACGCTGACCGCCGGGGCATTGATGTTCTGGACGACGGGACGGACGATGGACCCGCCGATGGCGCATGCCTGCGCATTGTAAAGGTACGAGGAGACGGGGTTATCAATCATGGAATGTGGATCCTATGACGTTTCACTTCTTGGGGTTGGAGAGAGGCGTTTTCGCCGTAGAGGACAACTTGCAGATTGCCGGATTGATCCGGCGTGCGGGCAAAGCCGATGCCTTCGCTCGATGCGCCTTCGGCCGCGCTCACGCGCAAATCGCTGAGCACCCGCCCATCGGCCGACTGCAGTTCGACGCGATAGGAGGAAAAGCCTGGCGGAAACTGGAGCGGCACACGAAACTCCATGGCAGCCGCGGGCGTGCCGCGAAAACGGACATCGGGCTGAATGGTCGCCATCAATCGCGGCCGGTATGCGGCCTGGCGAAGTTGCGGAAGCGTGTAGAGGTTCTGATAGCTGACCAGCAAGCCCAGCGCCACGGCCGCGGCCATGGCCCAGCGGGCGACCGCCGGGCGCTCGATCCAGGGGCGGAGCGGCACGGCACGGCCCTGCGGCGGTTCCTTCACCGTTTGCCGGACAGCCTCCAGAACCTGGAGGTGCCGGGCGCATTCCGGGCATTCGAAATAGTGTGCTTCGAACTCGTCGCGTTCCGCGACGCTGAGCTCGCCGAGAACATACTTCTCGACTGCTCCGAGCTCAATGGCATCGGCGTGATTCATAGTCATCCTGGTTGGGGACTTCACTACATATAGTGACAGAACCGGGATGAGCGTTTCACGCCTCGGCAATTGCGGGCAATGACACGGGTTTAGCGCGGATATGTGCCGGCAATGAACGATTCCAGTTGATGAATGGTGTGCTCCTGCGCGGTCACGATCCATTTCACCAGATCGCCGATGGAGACAATACCGGCCACGCGGCCGCGATCGACCACCGGCAAGTGGCGGATGCGCTGCGAGGTCATGATCCGCATACACTCGTTGACGGTTTCATGGGGGCCGACGGTGATGACCGGCGACGTCATTATCTCGACGATTCGCGTTTCCTTCGAGGAGCGTCCTTCGAGAATCACTTTACGGGCATAGTCGCGCTCGGAGACAATGCCCACCAGCTTTCCTTCCGAAAGCACGGGCAGCGCTCCGGCGCTTTTTCGGGCCATCAGGGAGATGGCGTCGTAAACGGATGCCTCCGGGGAAAGCCAGTACAGTTCCTGGTTTTTCGACTGGAGGATGGAGTGGATCGCATCGTATACCTGCAAGAGTCCCTCCTTCTCGGATTTGTCTTGATTACCAGAGCGGGGCCACGGGGTCAAGGGGCCCCCCGGAAGGGATACAATGGCTGGGTGAATTCCAAAGCCCTGCTCTCCGTTTTCGCGGCCCTCGCGCTGCATGCCGAGATCAAAGTGGGAATCGTCGGCACCGACACTTCCCACGTGATTGCTTTCACCAAGATTCTGAACGACCCATCGAGCCCGGATCACGCTCCCGGCGCCCGCATCGTGGCGGCGTTCAAAGGCGGCAGCAACGATGTGGAGTCCAGTTACACACGCGTGGAAAAGTACGCCGAGGAATTGCGCACCAAATGGAAATTGGAGATCGTGCCCGATATCGCCACGCTGTGCACGAAGGTGGACGCGGTGCTGCTTGAAAGCGTCGACGGGCGCAAGCACCTGCCGCAGTTCAAAGAGCTGGCGAAATGCGGCAAGCCGGTATTCATCGACAAGCCGATGGCTTCGACACTCGAAGACGCGCGGGAAATCGCGCGCATCGCCAAGCAGAACAACATCGCCTGGTTCAGCACGTCCAGCCTGCGCTATTCCGATGCGGCGATGGATCTGCGCAGCGATAAGAACATGGGCGCCATCACCTGGGGACCGGGGCCGACCGAAGAGCACCACTACCTGGATCTGTCCTGGTACGGCATTCACCCCGTGGAAATGCTGTTCACCATCATGGGCCGCGGCTGCGAGGAAGTCACTCGCGTCACTGCCCCGTTGATGGATGAGGTCACCTGCAAATGGAAAGGCGGGCGCATCGGAACGGTGCGCGCGCTGCGTCCCTACGGCGGCTACGGCGCCATCGCGTTCCGCGAGAAGGAAGTGGTTTCCGGACCGCCCCGTCCGAAGGTGAACTACGCGCCGATGCTGAAGGAAGTGGTGAAATTCTTCGAGACGAAAATCCCGCCCGTGCCGAACGAAGAGACGCTGGAGATTTTCGCCTTCATGGATGCCGCGCAACGGAGCAAGGAAGCGGGCGGCAAGCCGACGAAACTGCGTTAAGAAACGCAAGCCGCCGTTCCACAAGCTAATGGTACTATCGGAATTACGGGGCTTACAGGAGCACGTTCCCGAATAGGATTCCCCTTCAGTCAGGATGATTGTAGAAACCCGCGTTGTACAGTTCGACAGCCTCACCCTGGACTCCGGCATTGTGCTGACGCCCGTCGATGTCGCCTACGAAACCTACGGCGAGCTCAATCCGCGGAAGACGAATGCCATCCTTGTCGTGCACGCCTTCACCGGCGATTCCCATGCCGCCGGCATCCATGAGGAATCGGGCAAGCCGGGCTGGTGGGACAACATGATCGGACCCGGCAAGGCGTTCGATACCAACCAGTATTTCGTTATCTGCACGAACGTGCTTGGAGGATGCAGAGGAACCACGGGTCCGTCTTCCATCGATCCGGCCAGCGGGAAGCCCTATGCGATGAACTTCCCGATGATCACCATCAGCGACATGGTGCGTTTGCAGAAGCGGCTGGTGGAACACCTGGGCATTCAAAGGCTGCTGGCCGTGGCCGGCGGATCGATGGGCGGGATGCAGGTTCTCGAATGGGCGGTGCGCTATCCCGATGCAGTGGCGGCGGCGTTTCCCATCGCCACCACCGCGCGCCATTCGGCGCAGCAAATCGCCTTCAATGAAGTAGGCCGGCAGGCCATCATGGCCGATCCCGACTGGAACGGGGGCGACTACTATGGCACGAAACCACCGGCGCGCGGATTGTCCGTCGCGCGCATGGTGGGGCACATCACCTACATGTCCGATGAATCCATGAAGGAAAAATTCGGACGCCGGTTCCGCAACCGCGAAGCGTCGGCGTTTACCTTCGACGACGAATTCGAGGTGGAAAGCTACCTGCGCTACCGCGGCAGCCAGTTCGTGGACCGCTTCGACGCCAATTCCTACCTGTACATCACCAAAGCGATGGACATCTTCGATCTGGCGCAGGGCTTTCACTCGCTGCCCCAGGCTCTTGAGCAGGCCAAGGCGCGCTTCCTGGTCATCAGTTTCACTTCCGACTGGCTCTACCCCAGCTATCAATCGCTCGAAATGGTCAGCGCGCTGCGCAGCCGCGGCGGCGATGTCGCTTACTGCGAGCTGTCCTCCAACTACGGCCACGACGCATTCCTGGTCGAAGTGGGCGAGCAAACGGAATTGATTCGCGGCTTTCTCAAGCGCGTTTACAAGGAAGCGGCATAGCCCATGGGAGCACCGGCACAACCCGTCGCCACCACCGGCCGCCGCCTGGTCCGCGAAGTATTGGGCCGCGGCGATTACGCCATCATCGGCGAGATCATCGAACCGCGCGCCAAGGTGCTCGATCTGGGATGCGGCGATGGACAACTGCTCGAATGGCTAGCCGACAACAAGAACGTGCGCGGCAGCGGAGTGGAGATCTCCAGCGAACGCGTGCGGCAGGCCATCGCCCGCGGCGTGTCGGCTTATCAGGGCGACATCGATCAGGGCTTGGCCGATTACCCGGACCACGCCTTCGATTACGTCATCCTCTCGCAAACGCTGCAGCAGACTCTCAAACCGCTGAAGGTGCTCACGGAGATGCTGCGCGTGGGGCAACGCATCATTGTCGCGTTCCCGAACTTCGGCCACTGGCGCGTGCGATGGTCGCACCTGGTCAGCGGGCGCGCGCCGCGCACGGGGCTGTTCCCTTACGAATGGTACGAATCGCCGAACATCCATTTCCTCACGATCGACGATTTCGAGATTCTATGCCGCGACCAGAAGTGGGTCATCGAGCGCAGGTACTTCCTGGCCGGCAACCGCCGCGTGTCGGGCATGCCGAATCTGATGGCTGAAATCGCCGTCTATTGCATTCGCAAGGGGTGAATCATGTGCGGGAAAGAGCAGCTTCGCGAAATCTACGGCAGCCCTCTCGAACGCGCTCGCATCAAGACTCTGCGCAAGCTCGACAAGCATTGCCGCCGCTTCATTGAATTGTCGCCGTTCCTGTGCCTGGGAACTTCCGGCGCCGAAGGAGCGGACGTCACGCCGCGCGGCGATCAGCCGGGCTTCGTCCATGTGCTGGACGAGGTGACGCTCGCCATCCCCGATTGGCCCGGCAACAACCGCCTGGATTCGCTTCTCAACATTGTGGAGAACCCGCAAATAGGGTTGCTATTTCTGGTGCCCGGCGTCGAGGAATCGCTGCGCGTGAACGGCGCCGCGCACGTCACGGTAGAGGACGGCGTGCTGGCGCGTTGGACCACCAACGGCAAGCATCCGCGCTCGGCGTTGATCGTCACGGTGCGGGAGGCGTTTCTGCACTGCGGCAAGGCGCTCATCCGTTCCAGGCTGTGGCGCGACGACTACAAGGTTGAGCGCGCTTCGCTCCCCTCCTACGGGCAGATGCTGAAGGATCAGATCGAAATCGCCGACACCGCCGAAGAGATGGAAGCCTCCGTGGCGCACGCCTACCGCGAAAAACTCTACTAGCCGCCCTTGCTGTAAACTACCTGCTGCGGGAGTCACACAGCATGAACCGTCGCTATTTTCTTCCCCTCACTTTGGCGGCCGCCGCCTCGCGCCGCGCCGTGGCGGCATCGGACAAGATCACCATCGCCCTGATGGGCGTGCGCGGACGCGGACGCAGCCTGACCGCGGCCTTCTGCGGGCAACAGGATGTGAACGTGGCCTATGTTTGCGACGTCGATGAGACGGTGGTGGATGGCGCCTACAAGATCATTGCGGATTCCGGCCGCAAGCGCCCGCCGCTGGTGAAAGACATCCGCCGCTGCCTGGACGACAAATCGGTGGACGCGATCGTGATGGGCACGCCGCTGCACTGGCATGCCGCGGGCACGATCCTCGCCTGCGACGCGGGCAAAGACGTGTATGTCGAAAAACCCGTTTCCCACAACATCCGCGAAGGCCGGCTGATGGTGGAGGCCGCGCGCCGCAACCAGCGCATCGTGCAGGTGGGATCGCAATTGCCCAGCCTTCCCGTGACGCAAGCGTTTCACGAATACGTGCAATCGGGCAAGCTCGGCCGCGTGTTGATGGCCAAGGTGTGGAACGTGCAACTGCGCCGCAACATCGGGCGCAAACAGGATGAAGCCGTGCCCGCGGGCGTCGACTACGAGACCTGGACCGGTCCACTGCCGAAGCTGCCCTTCAACCGCAACCGCTTCCACAGCACGGTGAACTGGCACTGGCATTACGGCGCCGGCGACATCGGCAACGACGGCGTGCATGAACTCGATATCGCGCGGCGGGCGCTCGGCGTCGAGATGCCCACCACCGTCAGCGGGATGGGCCGCAAGATGTACTTCGACGACGATCAGCAGACTCCCGACACAATGAACATCACCTATGAGTTCGGCGACAAGCTGATTTTCTACGAGCAGCGCCTGTGGAATCCCTACGGGCTGGAGGAGTGCGACAACGGCGTCGCCGTCTACGGAGATCAGGCGGTGGCGCAATTCGGGCACTTCCGCGGGCGGGAATGGGGCTTTCGCGTGTTCGACGCCAAGAGCAAGGAGATCCATTCCGAACAGCACGACAAATCGTCTATCGACTCCCCGCATGCGCGGAACTTTCTCGATGCCATGCGCAGCCGCCGCAAGCCGCGCGTGGAAATCGAAGAGGGCCATTGGGCTACCTCGCTGGCGCATCTGGGCAACATCGTGGCGCGTACAGGCCGTAGCATTCGCTTCAACCCGGCGACGGAATCGGTGGAAGGCGACGCACCAGCGAATGCCCTGGTGAAGCGCGCCTACCGGGCCCACTGGTCCACTCCCAAAGGAGCTTGACACATGCATCGCAGAACGTTCACCCAACTGGCGGCCATGTCCCCGATGCTGGCCGCGGCCACACCTGCCGAAGTGGCCCTCATCACGCACGCCGAAGGGGCGCATCTCAGCGCCTACATCGAGGGCCTCGCCAAGACCGCGGAAGCCGGCGCGGTGTCGTTGTGCGATTCCACGGGCGCAACGGAGGCCGCCGTGCGCAAGGGCGTAGGCGACAAGCTCAAAGGTTCTTACCGCTCCTTGAAAGACCTGATGAAGGCGCGCCGGCCGGTGCTGGCGCTCATCACCATGGAAGCCAAAGCGTCGCCGCCGGCCATCGAGGAAGCGTTGGATGCGGGGCTGCATGTCATGGCCGAGAAGCCCGCCTGCGTGCGCGCCGAAGACTTCGCTCCGCTGGTGGCCAAAGCCAACGCCAAACAGCGCAACCTGATGCTGGCCCTGTCGAATCGCATCGATCCGGTCATGCAGGAGGCGCGGCGTTTGATCGCCAGCGATGCTATCGGCAGGATTTACGGCATGGAGTTGCACACCATCGCCGATCAAACGCGCCTCACCAAACCCGAGTATCATCGAAGCTGGTTTGCACAGAAATCGCGCGGTGGCGGCGGGCATCTTATCTGGCTGGGCATCCACTGGCTGGATCTGGCGATGTACCTCTCAGGCTCGCGCATTACGGAGATCGCCGGGTTCACCGCCAACGCCGGCGGTCAGCCGCTGGATGTCGAAGACTCCGCCAGCGTCGCCTTCCGCTTCGCCAGCGGCACGTTGGGCAATCTCACTTCGGGCTATTATCTCGACCGCGGCAAGCATCTGCTGATCAAGGTGTGGGGCGCAAAGGGCTGGATCGAGATCAACCACGGCACGGACAATCCGCTCGAATGGTACAGCAACGCCGACCGCAAGACGCGCCGCTTCACGCCGCCCGATGGGCCCACCGGATACACGGCATTCGTCGGGCACGTGGTGCGCGCCGCGACCGGCGTCGAAGCGCCGATCCTCAAACCCGACGACAGCCTGCATGTGCTGCGAACCGTCTTCGCCGCCTATCGCGCCGCGGAAACCGGGCGCACGCAGAAGTTACCCGCATGAATCGCCGCCGCCTGCTGTCCGCACTGCCCGCCGCCGCCTACGCCGCATCGAAACAGCGCGCGGAGCTCATTCTCCACAACGGAAACTTCTTCACCGTAGACGCATCGCAGCCGCGCGCCGAGGCCGTGGCAATCGCCGGCGACCGGTTCCTGGCCGTGGGATCGAATGCCGATATCCTCGCGCTGGCCGATGGCCGCACCCGGAAGATCGATCTCGGCGGGCGCACCGCGGTCCCCGGCTTCATCGATGCACACTCGCATCCCGCCAGTTCCGGCCTGCGCCATCTGCGCGAAGTGGACTGCGATCTGCGCTCCATCCAGGCTATCCAGCAGGCAATCCGCGAGCGCGCCGCGAAGACTCCCAAAGGCGGCTGGATCCTGGGCTTCAAATACGACGACACGAAAACGGAAGAAGGCCGCCCGCTCTCGCGCGCCGATCTCGACCAGGCCGCGCCGGCACATCCAGTGATGATTGTGCATCGCGGCGGGCACACGGCTTATGTGAACAGCGCGGCCTACGTGGCGGCAGGCATCGCCGAAAGCGCATCCGACCCGGCCGGCGGCAAATTCGGACGCGACAACGCGGGGCGTCTCAACGGCGGGCTGTTCGAGACCGCGCTGCGCCCCTTCCGCGAGAAAAATCCCATCCGCTATTCCCGTCAGGACCGTCAGGAAGGCGTGAAGATCATTACCCGTATGATGACTCGGGCGGGTGTCACCAGCGTGCACGATACCGGCGGCACACCCGACGATCTGCGCGCCTACCAGGACGCCCACGAATCCGGCCACCTGGCGATGCGTATCTACTGCCTGATCGGCATCGCCAATCTGCGGCGCATGATCGACGCGGGCATACGCACCGGCCTGGGCAACGAATGGGTGCGCGTCGGCGCGGTGAAACTGATGTGCGACGGCTCCATTTCCGAACGGACTGCGCGCCTGTCGCAACCCTACACGGGCAGACCCAACGATTACGGCATCCTGGTCACACCGGAGCCCCAACTTTACGAACAGGCGCGGCTGGCGCACGAGGCCGGCTGGCAGATCGGCACGCATGCCAACGGCGATGTGGCCATCGATATCACTCTGCGCGTCTATGAGCGGCTGCAACGCGAAATGCCGCGCAAGGATCCGCGCTTCCGGCTGGAGCACTGCACCGTGCTCAACGATTCCCTCATCGCCCGCATCAAGTCCATCGGCGCCATCCCCAATCCGTTTTCCACTTACGTTTACTACCATGGCGAAAAGATGAAGGAGTATGGCGCGGAGCGGCTCAACCGCATGTTCGCACTGCGCAGCCTGCTTGACGCGGGCATCCGCGCGACGCAGACCTCCGACTATCCGCCCGGCCCGTTTGAGCCGATGATGGCGCTGCAATCGAGCGTCACCCGCACCGATTCGCGGGGCACGGTCTGGGGCGCGAGCCAGCGCATCAGCGTGGCTGAGGCCCTCCGCGTGGGCACGCTCCACGGCGCCTACGCATCGTTTGAGGAGCAGGCCAAAGGATCCATCGAAGCGGGCAAGCTTGCCGATCTCGTCGTACTCGGCCGCGATCCTTTCCGCGAGCCTCCGCAATCGCTCATCGCAATCCCCATCGAACGCACCATGGTGGGCGGACGTTGGGTCTGGGAGTCCTGATTTTCAATGAAACATTTTCTTCTCTTCCTGTTTGCCGTTGCCGCGCATGCCGAATTCCGCGCCTCCGCCGTCAAGGTGGACATCACTCCGAAAACGCCGCAGTGGCTGATGGGCTATGCGGCCCGCCAATCGACCGGCGTGCACGACCCCATTTTTCATCGCATCGCCGCGCTCGACGACGGTGTAACGCAGGTCTACATCGTGGCCAGCGACCTCTGTGTGTTCTCGCCTTCCGTGTTCGACGATTTCGCCGCGCGCCTGGAAAATGAGACGGGCATCAAACCGCAGCAAGTCTGGTGGACGGTGACCCACACGCACTCCGCCCCGGAAGTAGGACCGCCGGGCGTGTACGACGTGCTGCTCAAAGGGCGCTCCGAACACGAGTGGAGCAAGGACTACCTGCAATTCATCGAAACCTCCCTCATCGGCGGCATCAAGGAAGCGAGGCAGAAACTCGCCCCGGCGCGCCTCGCCACTGGCGCCGGATTCGCGCGCGCCAATATCAACCGCCGCGGCCGCGACTTGGATGGGGCCATCTCCCTCGGCCTCAATCCCGATGGCCCGGTGGACCGCCAGGTAGGCCTGCTGCGCCTGGAGCAGCCCGGCGGCGCGCCCATCGCGCTGATCGCCAACTACTCCATGCACGGCACCGTATTGGGGGGCCGCTGGATGCAGATCAGCGGCGACGGACCCGGTGTCGTGGCCGCTCACGTGGAGAGCCAGATCGGCGCGCCGATGCTCTTCATCAACGGCGCGGCGGGCAACATCGCCCCCATCTACAGCGTGCAGAACGATCCCAAATCGGGCCGCATGGGCGAGTTCCGCGTACTGCTGGGCAACCGCATTCTGGAAGCTAATCGCATGCTGGCCGCCGGGCAGGAATCGAAGCTGTGGTTGGGCGAAAAGTGGATCGAGACAGCGCGTAAACCGGAACTCGGCTGGCCCGCCGAACTCGGCAAGTACGCATCGAAGGACCCCGCCGGACGCAATCTTGTGCGCATTCCAGTGCGCTTTCTCCGCATCGCCGATACGGTGCTTTGGGGCGCTCCCGTGGAGATGTTCTGCGAGATCTCTTTCCGCGTGCGCAATGAATCGCCCTTCCGCCATACGTTTTTCTTCGGATACACCAACGGCTGGCTCGGCTACCTGCCGACCGAAGCAGCGTTCGCCGAAGGCGGCTATGAGCCGCGCACTTCGCCGTTCACTGCACAAGTGGAGCGCGATTTCGGCGATGCCGTGGTGTCCTTCCTGCAATCCATCCCGCGATAGGCCCGAGGGAGCGGACTCTCCCGTAGTATCCTCAGGGAGATGAAACGCCGCTCGTTTGTCGCACTGCCCGCCACAGCCGCGCTGGCAGCCCCGAAGTACAAGACGCTCACCGAAGCGGAAGCGGCCATCGTCATCGCACTCACCGAAGCCATCATCCCCGCCGACAAAGACCCCGGCGCCAAGGAAGCAGGGGTCGTTCAATTCATTGACACGCAACTCGCCGGCCCGCTCAAACGCTACCGTCCGCGCTACCGCCGCGAACTGCCCATCATCGACGAAGCCTGCCGTGCCGCCACCGGCAAGCCTCTTGCGTTGTTGCAACTCTCCGAGCGGACTGCGTTTCTTGAGCAGGTGGACAAAGGGGAGATCGCCGGCGGCCCGTTCTTCCAACTCATCGTCGACCACACCATGCAAGGCTTCTACGGCGCGCCGAAACACGGCGGCAACCGCGATGCCGCAAGCTGGAAGATGATGGGCATCGAGAAAGCAATGGGCTACCACGGAGGCCACCGATGAGACTCGATCCCGTCGATGCCGTCGTGATCGGCGCCGGCGCGGGAGGCGGTGTCGTGGCCAAAGAACTCGCCGGGGCCGGATTTCGGGTCGCGCTTCTCGAACGCGGCCGTCTCCAGAAGTACAGCGAAACGGGCCACGATGAGCTGCGCTCGCAGCGAACCACCGTTCTGGGCAACGCCTTCGGACCCGACGATGAACGGCATCTGCGCCTGGTGCGGCTGGGCGACGATAACGAGTTCCGCGAGACTCTCCCCAGCGAGGGGTCGTACGGAAACGTGGCCGCATGCGTCGGCGGCGGCACGTTCAGCTTCGGCGCCATGGCCTGGCGCTTTCTCGAAAAGGATTTTCGGATGCGCTCCACCTATGGCGCTCCGGAAGGCTCCACGCTGGAGGATTGGCCCATCGCCTACGCCGATCTCGAGCCTTTTTATTCCAAAGCGGAATGGGAGATCGGCGTCTCCGGCAAGGCCGGAGCGAATCCATTTGAACCGCCCCGCAGCAAGCCGTATCCTATGCCCGCGCTCCCCTACAGCAAGGAGGGCAGCGTGCTGCTGACCGCGGCGCAACGGCTGCAATGGCATCCTTTTCCCATTCCGATGTTGATCAACTCGGTGGCCTATCGGGGCAGGCCCGGATGCATCCGCTGTCCGCACTGCGTCGGCTTCGCCTGCGAATCGCATTCCAAAAGCTCGACCGCCGTCACCGTCATTCCGGAAGCCGTCAAAACCGGCCTGTGCGATCTGCGCACCGAATGCGTCGCCAAGGAAATCCTCACCGACGGGCGTGGCAATGCCTCCGCCGTAGCGTATTTCCAGGGCAGTGAACTGCGGGAACAACCCTGCCGCTTTGTGGTGGTGTCGGCCTCCGCCACCGAATCGCCGCGCCTGCTGCTCAATTCGAAAAGCAGACTGCACGCCCGCGGCCTGGGCAACAACAGCGATTGGGTCGGCCGGAACCTTCAGGGGCACGCTTACTCCGGCGCTTACGGATTGTTTCCCCAGGATCTGTTCGATGGTCTCGGCCCCGCCGCCTGCATTGCCGTTTGCGATTTCAATCACGGCAACCCCGGATTGCGCGGCGGCGCGAGGATGGCCAACGAGTTCATCCGGCTTCCCTATCTGTTCGCGCGCAGCGTCCGGCCGCCCGGCGCTCCCCGTTGGGGGCTGGCCCACAAGCAGTTCCAACGCGATCGATACAAGCGTTGCGCCGGCATCAAAGGCCCTGTGCAGGAAATGCCCGTGTTCACCAACCGCGTGGAGGTGGAGGAAAACCGCAAAGATCATTGGGGCATTCCGGTCGCCAAGATCACCGGCAAGCGCCACCCCCACGACATCGAGATCGGCCGCTTCATCGCCGGCCGCGCGGCGCAGTGGCTCGAGGAGGCCGGCGCGGAACAGGTGTGGACCACCGTGGCAGGGAAAGGCTCCACGGGCGGACAGCACCAGGCCGGCACTTGCCGCATGGGCAACGATCCAAAGACCTCCGTCGTCGATCGTACTTGCCGTGTTCACCAGACCGACAATGTCTACGTCGTCGATGGCAGCGTGCATGTCACCAACGGCGGATTCAACCCGGCGCTCACCATCCTCGCCACGGCGTACTGGGCGAGCCACCACATCGTCAGCCAGCAGCGAAAGGCACAAGCATGAGATTCCTGATTCTGAGCCTCTGGCTCGCTATTCAACTCGCCGCCGCGGGCCCGTCCTGGCAGGCTGAATTCGAGGCCACGCTGTCCAAAGCCATGTCGCGCCACAACGTGCCCGGCCTCTCTGTGGGCGTGATTCAGAACGGCGAGGTGGTGCTGGCGAAAGGCTACGGAGTCCGTGAACTCACAGTGCGCAAACCGGTGACCGAGAAGACGGTCTTCGGCGTCGGCTCGGTTTCGAAATCGTTCACCGCCGCCGTGGTCGCCGCGGTAGTTGCCGATGGCAAGCTCGATTGGAATAAGCCCGTGCGCGAGTACCTGCCCTGGTTCCGCATGTACGATCCCGTCGCCACGGAGCACATCACCGTGCGCGATATGCTGACGCACCGCTCCGGCTTGCCGCGTCACGATTTCATTCGATTCAGCACGTATCTATCGCGCGAGGAGTTGGTGCGGCGGCTGCGGCACCTGGAGCCCAACAAGACCTTCCGCGACGTCTACCAATACAACAACCTCATGTTCGTCACCGCCGGATACCTGGCCGGCGTGGCAGCCGGCTCGACGTGGGAAGACCTGGTGCGCGACCGGATCTTCGTTCCCGTGGGCATGACCAACTCCAACACCTCCACCCGCGACTCCATTCAAGCCGCGGATTTCGCCAAGCCGCACGCCAACGGCAAGGAACAGGAGTTTTACTACTACCAGCAGTTCGGCGTGGGTCCCAACGGCGCCGTCAACTCCACCGCCGAAGATATGTTGAAGTACCTGCAAATGTGGCTCGACAAAGGAAAGGCCAACGGCCGGCAGGTGCTGCCGGAAGATCAGGTGAACGAGGTCTTCAAGCCAGTCACCGTGGTGAACGCCTCGGCGTCCTACTCGCCGGGCTGGCAGGTGGGCATTCATCGAGGGCATCGCAGCATCTCGCACGGCGGCGCAATTACCGGCTTTCGCGCGCATATGATCCTGCTGCCGGACGCCAAAGCGGGCATCGTGGCCATGATCAACGATGAAGCGGGGCTGGCGGGAGACGCCGCTCATCTCGCCGCGGACTACGTGTTGGGCCTCAAGCCGCGCGACATCCTGCGCCCGGCGGGCAACGCGCCGCGCCGCGCTTCTCCGCAGCCTGTCTCCGGCACGCAGCCATCCAAGCCGCTGGTGGAATACACGGGCGCCTACCGCCACCCCGCCTACGGCGCCATTCGCGTCGACAGCGCGGAGGGCGGAACCCTCACCGTCAAGTTCGATGCCACGACCGTACGTTTGAAACATTTCCACTACGACACGTTTCAAACATCCATGGGTCCCGTACGTTTCGTGCTCAATGAAAAGGGGCAGGTGAAGGAAATGCACCTGCCCCTGGAACCGGCGGTCAAGCCGTTCGTCTTTTTGAAGGAGTAACTAAGCCTTGCCCGGCTTGTCGCTCACCTTCCAATTCGATTCGTTGAAGTACAGCACTTTGCCCTGGCGGTAGCTCTGCACGGCCATGGAGATGAGCACCTGGGCGCGCGCGGCGGTTTCGACATCGAGCGTCGGCTTCTTGCGCGTCCGCATCGAATCGAGGAAGTTCGCCACGTGCGTGCGCATCGTGTCGTTAGCCTCCACCGGAATCTTGATGTCTTCCTTGCCGAATTTCTCCAGGTATTCCTTGCTCGCGGCCTTTTCCGGGCGCACCGTGATGTGCGGCGCGTGCCCTTCGAAGCGGCCGTGTTCCACCATGATCAGCGAGGCGTCCTTGCCGCGGATCAACCCCGGAATGTGCTGCGAGTTCGCCATCGACGAACTCAACACCACGGAGTAACCCTTGCCGTATTCGGCGATCAAATGGAACGTGTCGGGCACTTCGCGGTCATGGAAGGCGTAGATGCCGCCCGAGGCCATTACCTTGGTGGGGAACTGCGGCTCGCCCCAGCAGATATTCATCGGGGCCGCGACGTGGAAGAACAGGTCGGTGGCCACACCGCCCGAATAATCCCAATACTTGCGGAAACGGAAGAAACGGTCGGCATCGTAGGGCCGCTTCTGCGCGGGTCCGAGGAACATCTTCCAGTCAATGTAGTTCTCGCCTTTGCCGTCCGGGCCGGCTTCCTTGTCGATGGGCCAGTTCCATTCCCCTTCGATCGAGTTGCGGTGATAGGAACCCTGGCTCATGATGTGCTTGCCGATCATTCCGTCGGCAATCGCTTTGCGCGCCTTGTGCCACTGGTCGCCGGAAGTGGTCTGCGATCCCACCTGCAGCACGCGCTTGGTCTCTTTCACGGTCGCAACCAGTTGCCGCGCCTCTTCGATGGTGTGGCACATCGGCTTTTCCAGGTACACGTCCTTGCCGGTGTCCATCGCCTCGAGCGCGATCCGTGCATGCCAGTGATCGGGCGTGGCCACAATCACCGCATCGACGTCCTTGCGGGCGAGAATCTCCCGGTAGTCCAGTGTCCCGTCGCACTTGTAGGTTTCTTTGTTGAGATTCACCCGCTTCTGGTAGGTATCGCAAACTCCTACAATGACGCACTGGTTGCTCTCCTGCCCGTACTTGGCGAATGCCCCGGTGACATAGCGGCCGCGGCCTCCGGTGCCGATGCAAGCCACTTGGATGCGATCATTGGCGCCCAACACACGCCCCGACATCTTGGCCGCGGGACGGGCGGCCATCGCCGGCGCGGCAGCAAGCATCGCGCCTCCGGCCTGTTTGAGAAAACCTCTGCGATCGAAATCGCTAGCCGACATGGGTAAACCTCTTTCCTACGAATATTGCGAGCGCTGACTCACCTTACAGTTTACTCCCGCCTAAGTCTGAGATAAAGCGCTTTCCGAAGCTGCGCTATCCGGCTGCGCGAATGCGCGGTAGATGATGTAGAGCGAGAGAAGGAATGTTATCGTCCCCACGAAATTCCCCAACGTTGCCAGAACCTTGGACACCTCCCAGAGAACGCGCAACCCCTGGCCGATCGCATAGCCTGCCAGTTGTACGCCCAACCCGCCGCTCACCATCAGCAGCCGCTGGTTGCGCTTCGGGTCGCGCAATAGAACAGTCCATAGAAGAAGGTTGAGTATCGTCGCCGCGAAACTCAAATCCCGGCTCACCGGCGTCATCCAGACATTGATGTTGGGGTCCCGGTGAACCCCCAGTATCCCCAGAAGAATCACCGTCGCGCCGACAATCAGCCAGCGCGTCATCGGCGATTTCGATTCCCGCGTCGATGACATCCGCTGGTGGATAAAGCTGATGATCGTGCAGAACACCAACGCCTGCTGAATCACTTCGCTCATCCAGAAAAAGCGTGACGTCTGCCTGGACCACCCCGCCGCCCCTGCCAGACTCAACATCAACACAGACGTGGACAGGAACAGAGAAACGTTGTACAGAAACAACGGCCAGTAGCGCCTCACTCCATTGCGGAGCATGGCATTAAAAATAAGAACCTGCAGGATGAGCGCCAGCCCACCCTGCAGGTAGTTAATTGCGGTCATGTATGAACTTCAGACAAGCGCCTGAAGGATCCTTAGGCTGCCTCCACCGGGTCGGGCTCCCAGGGATCGGGAGGAAACAGCGGGCTGGGAATGTCGCCTGCCAACCAATAGGTGTCCGGTTCCGGAGGATCAGGTTCCCACGGGTCCGGGGGAAACAACGGGCTGGGGATATCGCTGGCCAACCAGTATGTATCCGGGTCCGGAGGATCGGGTTCCCACGGATCAGGGGGGAACAGAGGACTTGGAATGCTGTTTCCAGCAACCGCAAGCCGAACTGTATCAGGGTCCCATGGATCAGGCGGGAAAAGAGGGCTGGGAATATTCGATGTTGCGGCAAAGCTCGCTCCCAATGCTATGGTAGCGCACAGTGCTAGCACTCGAAAAAGTCGAGTCATAGGTTACTCCGCCAGTAGTGCAAACTCGTTCTTCTTAGAAGCCAGGACGGGGTGACCTAAGCTACTAAGCAGAACTACCTAAGCATACCCTAGGAGAATGGGGAGTTCAACTCTTTTCTGTTACTGAAATGTTCGTAGTACTAGGTATATGTCCCTAGTATATCACTGAGAGGTTTCGCCTATATCTGGGGGGAGGTGCGGTTTCTAGTCCCCGCGGCTGAATGAGGGCTGGTCGTATGCGTCTGGGGTGTAGCGTCCACGTTCCCCTCGCCCAAGCCGGTTGGAGGACCATTCCAACC
>JAEUQG010000043.1 GCA_016789755.1 Bryobacterales bacterium | reverse complement strand
GAACCATTACGACGCGATCATCATTGGAGGGGGACACAACGGGTTAGTGACAGCCGCGTATCTGGCGCGCGCCGGACGCAGAGTGGTTGTTCTGGAGCGGCGGGAACTGGTGGGCGGATGCGCTGTGACGGAAGAGCTGTGGCCGGGCTATCGGGTGTCGACAGCGAGTTATCTGACAAGTCTGCTGCAGGAAAAAGTGATTCGGGATCTGGAACTGGAGCGTTTCGGATACAAGGTGGACGCCAAGGATCCTGCGTTCTTCTCTCCGTTTCCGGATGGGCGCTACATGTTCATGTGGCAGGATGCGGGCAAGACGCTGGAGGAGATCGCCAAGTTTTCGAAGAAAGACGCGGAGCGCTATCCGGCCTACGAGGCGCACCTGGAGAAGATGGCGGAGGTGGTGGAATCGCTTTTGTTGACCACGCCTCCGGAGTTTCCGCCGCAAAGCTTCGGCGATTATGTGGAGTGGCTGAAACTGAGCGGGCGGATGCGGGGGTTAGGGCGGAAGGAAATTGTCGGGCTGGTGAAGATCTTCACGCAGAGCGCGGCCGACATGCTGGACGATTGGTTCGAGTCGGAGGAGTTGAAGGTCACGCTGGCGACCGACGGCGTGATTGGCGCGAACGGCGGGCCGCGGTCGGCGGGGACAGCGTACATCCTGATGCATCATTGCATGGGCGGTGTGGCGGGCAAGCGCGGGCTATGGGGCTTCGTGCGCGGAGGGATGGGCGCGGTTTCCGAAGCGATCGCGGCAAGCGCCCGCAGCAAGGGCGCGGAGATCCGGTGCAATGCGCATGTGCGGCAGATTGCGGCACGTGACGGGCGCGTGACGGGAGTTGTGCTGGAGAATGGGGAAGAGATTACGGCGCCGGTGGTGGCGAGCAATCTGGATCCCATCATTACGTTTCTGCGGCTGGTGGAGGAGCGGCACCTGCCGGGCGAGTTCGTGCAGCAGATAAGGCGGTTCCGTAGCGAAGGGACATCGTGCAAGATCAACCTGGCGCTGAACGGGCTGCCGGAGTTTCGCATGCTGCCGGGGAGTCCGGGGCCGCAGCATAGGGCGACGATGCACATCTGCCCCAGCATCGAGTATGTGGAGCGGGCGTGGGACGATGCCAAGTACGGCAAGCCTTCGGAGCGGCCGCTGCTGGAGATGACGGTTCCGACGACTTACGATCCGTCGCTTGCCCCGGAGGGCAAGCATGTGATGGGGATTTTTCTACAGTACGCCCCATACACGTTGAAGGGGACGAGTTGGGAGCAGGAGAGGGAACCGTTTTTCCAGAGAGTGATTTCGATCATCGAAGAGTACGCGCCGAACATGCGGCAGATCATCGAGCACTATCAGGTGTTGACGCCGTACGATCTGGAGCAGCGCTTCCATATCACCGGGGGGAACATTTTCCATGGGGAGATGAGCCTTGACCAGATGTTTGTGATGCGTCCGGTGGCGGGTTGGGCGCGTTACCGGACACCGGTGAAGGGGCTGTATTTATGCGGGTCCGGGGCACACCCTGGGGGAGGCGTGATGGGCGCGCCGGGGCATAACGCGGCTCGTGAGATGCTGCGGGGGTAACGCTAGAATTCGAACTTCAGGGCCACTTGCATCACGCGGGGTCCGCCGCGTCCGCGGTCATTCACTCCGGTAATCAAACCGCCGCCAAGGGCGTTGAATTCGCGATCGGGCAATTGGAAATTGGCGTGGTTCATAATGTTGAACATTTCGTAGCGGAACTGGAAGTTCTTTCCGCTTTCCATGCGGAAATTTTTCAACAGCGCCATATTGACGAAGTGTTGAGCGGGGCCGTCGAGGATGTTGCGGCCGGCGTTGCCGAAGGAAAAAGGAGTGAAGCCGAAAGCGCTGGCTTCGCAGACGTCGCGGGCGGCGCAGCGGGGGACTTTTTCGAAGTCATCGAGTTTGAACCAGGGGTAATCGACACCGCGGCGGCCGGCGCCCGGGATGTCGGGCTGAATGCCGCTGCCGACACGGTTCGGGCGGAGGGATTCGCCGAGGTTGGCGTCGATGCCGGCGGTGGTAATGGTAAAGGACTGTCCGCTGTAGTAGGTGGCGCTTCCGGACATGTTCCAGCCGCCGATGATTGCGTTGCGCCAGCCTTTCGCTTGGGAGAAGAACGAGCGGCCCTTGCCGAGGGGGAGGGGCATGGAGAAGACTCCTGTGACTACGTGGCGGCGGTCGAAGTCCGAACGCGCGCGCTCGCTTTTCAGATCCTGGGAGTTCTGCGCGTTGGCGAAGCCGCCGGTGGAGTTGCCATTCAATTGCGAGGCATCGTCGATGGATTTGCCGAAGGTGTAATTGGCGCGGAAGAACATGCCTCGGGCGCGTTTGCGCAGCGAGATCTGGCCGGCGTTGAAGTTGGAATTGGAACCGAAGGAGTAGTAGTTGATGGTGTTAATACCGGCGATGGGGCGCGGGAACGCGATGTTGGCCTGGTAATTGGCGAGGGAGCGGATGGGCTGGTTCAAATCGTAACGGCGGCCGAGGTGGGTTCCTTTGGATCCGACATAGGCTGTCTCGATGGCCATGCCTGCACCGAGTTCGCGTTCAATGGTCAAGCTATAGCTTTGCAGGTAGCCGAGCGGGGGGCGGGGATCGTAGCCGTTGGAGTTGGTGGTGTTGCCCTCGGTGGCTCGCGTGTCGGGAAACGGATTGGAGAGGGTGACGAGATTGACGTTGGTGGCGAGGCGGGAGAACGTCTGATTAACAGAGAAGGGGAAGCCGGTCATGAGGCTGTCCTTGATGGGATTGAGCAGATGACCGGTGTAGAAAACTCCGTAACCGCCGCGGAAAACCTTGGTGCGCTGTCCGGGCACGCTCCAGGCGAAGCCGACGCGGGGCGCCAGATTGAGCTTGTCGGCATAGACGAGTGAACGAGGAAAGCCGACTTCGCTAGCAAGCGCTACCTTGTTTTGGATGTTGTATTGGGCCAACCGGGCCTGGAGGTTGGGCAGCGACCGGTCATCGGCGAGGATGATCTTTCCGAACTCGGCGACGAAGTTCGAAGCGCGGTCGTAACGGTCGACGGGCGGCATGTCGAGTTCGTAGCGCATGCCGAGATTGAGGGTCAGCGAGCGGGTGATCTTGAAATCGTCGTTGAAGAAGGCGCCCATGCTGACGGAGCGGACGTAGGAGCGTGTGGTTTCCGCCGTGCGGGTGGTGCTCTGCAACATGCCGAGGAGCAGATCGCCGACGGAGTGGTTGGTCCAATTGCGCTGGAAGGCGAAAGTGCCTCGGGAGTTGTTGAGGAAGGGCTGGTTGAAGCGCACGCGTTCGAAGTCGACGCCCCACTTGAGTACGTGTTTGTTCTTCACCCAGGTGTACTTGTTGCTCCAGAGGATGGTTGTGACGTGGTATTCGACGGGTTGCCCGGCAGCGGCGCCAATAGGCAGATAATCCTGCACGGTGAAGAGTGGGAAGCCCATAAGATAGGGATCGGTGGTGGTACCGGGGATACCTAGTTGCCCGGCGATATTCTGACCTTGAAACTTTTCGTGCTCTACCGTGGCATTGCGGCTGAAGCCGACGCGGAACTCCGTGAGCAGGGTAGGGCTGAACATGTGTGTGTAGTCGAGGCCGAGCAAGCTGCGGGCGTCGTGGGCGTAGGTGGGCCACTGGGCGAGTGCGCTGCCGGCGAAGGGGGTGGTGTTATCGGCGATGCGCATCTGGTAGCGGAGGGAGAGTATGTTGCTGGTGTTGAAGCGCTGGTCGACTTTGCCGATCCAGCTATTCCAGCGGTCGAAGTCTTTGGCAGTGGTCTGGTAGTTGTTGGCGTTATCGAGCCGGTTGGGCAACGGATAATACTGCATGATCTTGAGCGCCGTAGGATGGAAGCGGCTGGCCGGGATGCGGTTGTCGGGGAAACAGGCCGCGCGTGCGGTAGCGGTGCAGGAACCGGTGGCGAGAGGGTCGCGCAAGAACAACTGGGCCTGAGTGATCGGCACGCGAGACTGCGAGAAATCGCCGTTGCGTTCAAGGATTGTGGGGACGCGGCCGATTTGGGTTTGGCCGAGCACTTCGCGGTAGGCTTCCCAACTGAAGAGGAAGAATGTGCGATCGCGGCCGTTGTAGAGTTTGGGGATGCGGACGGGTCCGCTGAGGGTCGCGCCGTACTGGTTGCGGCGGAGGGGCTGCTTAGTTACATCGAAGAATGTGCGGGCATCGAAGATGTCGTTTCTGATGTATTCGAAGACGTCTCCGTGGTATTTGTTGGTGCCGGATTTGAGCACCATGTTGATAACCCCGCCGGCCATGCGCCCGGTCTCGGCGGAGAAGCCGGAGACTTCCATTTTGAATTCCTGCATGGCGCTGACGTTGGGACGGACCTGTGCGGCGGCGCCGCGCGGATTGCGGTTGTTGAAGCCATCGACAGTGTAGTTGGTGGAATCGGAACGGGCTCCGTTGACGTTGAGGCCGGAGCCTTGACCGCCTTGCGCCATGGGGACGACGCCGGGGACGAGGAAGGCGAGATCGGTGAAGTCGCGTCCATCGAGCGGCATGTCGTTGATTTCCTGCTGGGTGATGACATCGCCCTTGATGGCTCCCGTTTCGGTGTTGACGAGGGCGATGTCGGCGGTGACGCTGACAGACTCGGTTACCGAGCCGATTTGCAGTTTGATGTCTTCGCGCAAGACTTGTCCGAGTTCGAGAACAATTCCGGTTTTGCGGTAAGAACGGAATCCGTTATGCTCGGCGGAGAGTTCGTAGGGGCCGGGTGCGAGATTGGTGACAGTGAACTCACCTTGGGGGCCGGATCTGATTTCGCGGGACTGATTGGAGTCTGTGTTGCGGAGGCGGATGACGACCTCAGGAATGACGGCATCGGCGGTATCTGCGACGGAACCCGTTACGGTTGCGGTTGCGTTCTGTGCGTCTAGCCTCTCACCCAGGAAGAGACACAGCAGCGCCAGCAGGCGATATGGCACAAACAAGGGATCGACCTCCTGTGCGGACAATCATTCGATTATATGCGACGGGAAGATCGATTTTCAGCGATGAGCGTGAGATGCGAAATAGCGCCCTGGGGTGAGGCCCATCTCACGGCGGAACATGGAAACAAAGGCACTGGGGCCGCGGTAACCGGCGGCAGCAGCAGCTTCGTTCACGGTATGCCCGGAGGCGAGTTGTTGGAGTGCGACGAGCAAGCGGAGGCGGCGCGTCCAGTTTCCCAGGGACATACCCGTTTCGGCGCGGTAGATTCGTTCGGCGGTTCGGAGGCTGATGCCGCAGGCGGCCGCAGCGGCGGATAGCGAGTTGGACGGCGCATTGTGGAGCAAGGCGGATAGCTTGCGGGCGCGTGGATCGACGGGATCAGGCAACTGCATAGGGATGGAGGGCAGGGTCTGCAACTGATCCATCAAGACAGCGGCTAATCTTCGATGGACCGGCTTGCGGGATAAGAGCGCACCCTGTCCAACGCAATGGAGGATGAGTTCGCGCAGCAACGGGGGAACATTGACGGCGCGGCATTGCCGCGGCAGGTGGCGAGCCATTCGTGCGCGCAGGTAGATGGAGCGGAGCGAGGCGGGGCCGGGGATACGGATTTCATGCGGGACTCCGTCGGGGACCCACAGGGCGCGGTGGGCCGGCAGTACCCAGACACCTTCGCTGGTTTGAACGGTGAGAACGCCTTCGGTGGCATAGATGAGTTGATCCCAACCGGCTACGGGGTAGCGGACGGTGTATGGAGATAAGAAGGTCACACCGAAGGTTCGAACGAGGGCGCCGTAGTGTCGTGTTTTCGACATTTTATGACAGCTTATCGCAACTCTGCCAGCGGAGCGAATCGGCTAGCATGGTGCCATGCCTGATCAACTGCGGCATTTTGCCATCAACTGCGACGATGTCGATCGCGCCAAGAGCTTTTACGAATCGGTGTTTGGATGGAGATTCAAGGCGTGGGGGCCTCCGGGTTTCTTCCACACGGGCGACGCGGGGGCGATGGGAGCGATTCAGAAACGGCGGGAACTGGTTCCGGGGGTGCGCATGACGGGACTGGAGTGCACTTTTGGGGTGAAGGACATCGACGCCACGCAAGCGGCGGTTGAACAAATGGGCGGAAAAGTTGTGATGCCGAAAGTAGTTCTTCCGGGAGTAGGCACGCTGCTCTTCTTCGAGGATCCGGAAGGGAACATCGTAGGAGCGATGCAGTACGAGCGGGCGGGGAACTAGTCCCCAGCGGCGGGAGCGTGTACGGGCGCCTGGCGGCGGTGCTTGAACCAGGCGCGAATCTCTTCCACGTAGGAGTAGCCGACGGGAACGACGACGAGCGTCAACAGGAGGCAGAGCAGCTGGCCACCGATGATTGTAATAGCGATGGCGGAGCGCTGGGAAGCGCCGGCGCCGACACCGATGGCAGTGGGGATGAGGCCGGCCACGATGGAGAAGGTGGTCATCAGAATGGGGCGGAGACGAACACGATTGGCTTCGAGGATGGCCTCTCTAAGGGGATGCCCTTCGTTGAGGAGCCGGTTCATGTAGTCGATCTGAAGAATACCATTCTTCTTGACAATCCCCAAGAGCAGCAAAACGCCAAGCGCACTGAACAGGTTCAAAGTGCGTCCGGTGGCGATGAGGGAGAGGAGCGCGAAGGGAATGGAGAGGGGCAAAGTGGTGAGGATGATGAAAGGGTGAATGAGGCTTTCAAACTGGGCGGCGAGCACCATGTACATGAAGATGGACGCTAGTCCGATGGCGAGAATCATGTTCTTGGTGGTCTCTTCGAGGACCTGCACCTGACCGGAGAAGCGGGCGCTGTAGCCTGGGGGAAGCTCGGCACGGGCGATGGCTTCGCGCGTCTTTTGGGCAGCCTCGGCCAAGGCGTAGCCATTGGCGACGTTGGCGTAGACGCCGACGGAGTACTGGCGGTCCTGCCGGTCGATGCGGCTGGGGGAGAGCCCGCGCTCGACCTTGGCGATGGAGTCGAGACGGATCAAGCCCTGCTTGGCGGAGGGGACCAGGAGCCGGCTGAGCACGGCTGGGTTATCGCGCTGATGGGGCAGAAGGCGCATGGTGACCATGTACTGCTCGGAGTCTTCTTTGAAGGTGGAAATCTGATCCTCGCCGGACATCATGAGTCGGACGGCGCTGGCGATGTCGGCGACGCGCACGCCGAGGTCGGAGGCAAGCTGGCGGTCGATGTCCACTTGAAACTCGGGGTTATTGAGGGAGAGGTTAACGCGCAGATCGACGACGGAGGGTTCCTTCATCATCTCCAAGTTGACGCGTTTGGCGATGTCGACCAGGGCGCGCATGTCGGGGCCAAGGAGCATGGCGCGGATGGGGGCGAAGGTATCCCGGCCGCCGAGCGCGTTGGGGAAAGTGACGCGGGGGCGGGCGAAGGCATAGGGGCGAAGGGCTTCACGAACCTTTTGGCCCATGTCGAGGATGGGGGCGCGCTTGTCCTGCGGTTCAAGCAAGACGGTCATGTTGCCCATGGTGACGCGGTCCATGAAGGTGGAACTGGTGGGGACGACGACTTTGACGCCGGGGATTTTCTCAATGGCTTTGGCCATTTGCAGAGTGGTGCGTTCCGTCAAGTCGAGGCTGGAACCTTCCGGCAATTCGAGGAAAATGGACAATTCGCTCTGGTCTTCCTGGGGCATCCAATCGCGGCCGATGTATTCGTTGACGACAAACATGGAGAAGAACGTCGCGGTACAGACAGCGACCACAGCCCAGCGGTGATCGAGCGACCAGCGGAGGATGGCCATATAGGCGCGCTCCATGGGGCCGGAATGGTGGCCGTGCTTTGGCTGGCCCGGCTTGCCTTTGCGCTTGAGCATGCGGGCGCTGAGCGTGGGGGTCAGGGTAAAGGCGACGAGCATCGACATGAGGATGGATACGGACATGGTCCATCCGAACTGGTTGAGGAACTTGCGCGCATAGCCGGACATGAAAGCCACGGGCACGAAAACAATCACGAGGGAGATTGTTGTGGCGATGACGGCGAGGGAAATTTCCTTGGTGGCGACGATGGCGGCTTCGATGGGAGGCAGCGCTTCTTCTTCGATATAGCGGTAGATGTTCTCGAGGACGATGATGGCGTCGTCGATGACGATGCCGACAGCGAGAGTGAGACCCAGAAGGGTCATGGAATTGAGAGTAAAGCCCATCCACTTGAGCAGCGTGAATGTCGCGATCACGGATGTGGGGATGGCGATCGAACTGATGAACACAGTGCGCCAGTCGCGGATGAAAAGGAAGACGATGAGCGAGGCGAGCAGACTGCCAAGGATCAAATGCTCTTCAAGGGCGGAAACGGAGTTGCGGATGTAGGTTGCCTGTTCTTTGACGACATCGATCTGGAGGCCTGGAGGCAGGTTGGGCTGAATGGCCTGAAGTTTCTTTTCGATATCCTCAACGACCTTGACGGTATTGACACCGACCTGGCGGCGGATCTCCATCATGACGGCGGGCTTACCCTTGTAGTAAGCGAAGGAACGGCGCTCCGCCATGCCGTCCTCGACGACGCCGATGTCGCGAATGCGGATGGGTGCGCCGTTGACGTTCTTGACGATGATGTTGTTGAACTGGTCGACCTTTTCAACGCGACCCATGGTGCGGACGCCGAGTTCACTGGGGCCGCGCGTGATGCGCCCGCCGGGAGTTTCGACGTTTTCGGTACGGATGGCGCGGTCCACATCCTGCGCGCTGAGGTCATAGGCGTTCAACTTGTCGATGTCGAGCAGCACGTTGATCTGGCGCATGCGTCCGCCGAAGACGTCGACGCCGCCCACTCCATCCACTGTCTCGATGGAGCGGCGGATATTCTTGTCGGCGATTTCGGTAAGCTCGCGCTGGGTGCGGCTGCCGCTGACGGCCAAGGTAAGGATGGGATCGCTGTCGGGATCGGCTTTGATGACCGAGGGGGGCAGGACGTTGGGCGGGAGTTTGCGCATGGCCGCGCTGACTTTTTCACGGACATCTTCGACGGCCTCGCCGATGTCGCGTTCGAGCACGAAGGTGACCATGACACGGGCGCTGCCCTCGTAGATGTAGCCGCGGAGTTCGTCGATACCGCTGATGGCGGAGATGGTTTCTTCGAGGGGAATGACGACTTGGGAAGCAACCTCTTCGGGGCTGGCGCCGGGGAGGCGGACCTGGACGTAGACGGTTGCGGCGTCGGTGCGAGGGAACAAATCGAGCCCGAGGTCCTTGTAGCTGAACACTCCCAGGGTGACCAGGAAGAAGATCAGCATAAAGGCGAAGACAGGACGGCGGACGCAGATTTCGGAAAGGTTCAAGTGCTACTCCTCGATGAACGTAGAGATGATCTTGGGCTCGCTGAAGGTTACCATTATATCTTGACCCACATGTTTGGACTGGCGGATTCCGCGCCAGGATGTGCAAGCTTATGAGCAAGACTGCTTTTCTATTTCCAGGACAAGGCTCCCAATTCGCCGGCATGGGTAAATCGCTGGCAGAAGCCTCTCCCGTGGCGGCCGCCACATTCGCCGAAGCCGACGAAGCGTTGGGATTCAAGATTTCCGAACTGTGCTGGCAAGGCCCGGAAGATGAACTGAAGAAGACCGAGAACACGCAACCGGCGCTGGTGGCAGTTTCGATTGCCGCGTACCGAGTATTGCGGGAGAGAGGATTTTCGGCGGATTTTGTTGCCGGGCACAGCCTGGGCGAGTATTCCGCACTGGTGGCGGCGGGGGCGCTGGCGTTTCCGGATGCGCTGCGGCTGGTGCGGAAGCGGGGACAGTACATGCAGCAGGCGGTCCCACAAGGCGTGGGGGCAATGGCCGCTTTGTTGAAACTACCGGAGGGAAGGCTGGATGGGATTTTGGCCGAGGCAGCGCAGGGAGAGGTAGTGAGCGCGGCGAATCTCAATTCTCCCGATCAGATTGTGATCGCCGGCCATGCCGGAGCAGTGGCGCGGGCATCGGAGTTAGCCAAGGCCGCAGGGGCAAAGCGAGCAGTGCCGCTTCCGGTGAGCGCTCCGTTTCATTGCGCGCTGATGAAGCCGGCGCAGGAGGCCCTGGCGAAGGATCTTGAGGGGACGGCCTTCGCTGAATTGACGATCCCGCTGGTGAATAACTGGCAAGCACAAGTCGTGCGCAGCGGGGATGAAGCGAGGCGAGGATTGGTGGAGCAGGTGCCGAATCCTGTGCGGTGGATCGAGACCATCCGGCGCCTTGTACAGGAGGATGTGCGCAGGGTGGTGGAAGTAGGCCCGGGCGCGGTGCTCAGCGGGCTGGTCCGGCAGATCGATCCGGCGGTGGAATGCAGGAAGTTCGGCGAGGCCGGCGACCTGGAAAAGATGTTGAGTTAGGGGCTAGGCGGAGGAGGCCGATGCGGCGGCAACGGTCTCCAACCGCTTCAACAGTTCGGTTTCCCAATCCTTGTCGTTCATGTCGAAGCCGACCTGTTCCCACTGCCATTTGCCGTTGGCATCGATGATCCAGATGCGCGGGACACTGAGGAAGCCGACTAACTGGCCTACGAAGACGCGGGACGGAACGACAGGAAAGGTGAAGTTGTGCTTTTCCAAATAGGGCTTGATGGCGCTGGTTTCCTCGTCGACGTTGAATGAGGCGACGACCATTTCGGGCCGTGATTTCAGTTGGTCGAAGAGGTGCTGGAACTTGGGCATCAGGATCTGGCATGGCGCGCTCCATCCGGCCCACACAGCGACGAGCAGAGTCTTGCCCTGCATGCGTTTCAAATTCCAGACGTTGCCATCAATATCCGAGAGCCGGAACGGCGGCATCTCCTTGTCTGGCTTCTCCCATCTCCCCATGAAGCGTTACCTTATACTTTCTCCGGAACAATGTAGGGGGCGCGGTAATTGCGAGTCATCATGGCATCAGCCTGAGAATCGCCGGCGAACCGCTGTTTCTGCGCATCCCAATTGAGTTTCCGGCCCAAACGGTAGCTGATGTTCGCCAAGTGGACGTAATTGGAGGCCAGGGCGTTCACAGCGACTTCCGCATTCAGATCTTCGCGTTTGCGGCTCCGTACCGCTTTGAGGAAGTTATCCATGTGCGGAGCGGTGTCGCCACGCTCGGGCTTTCCTTCGGCGAGCAACTCGCGTTTTTCCCCTTTGTAAGCCCAAAAACCGGCACCGTCAACGGCCAGGTAGCCGTCGCTACCGTAGAAGATATTGCCGACGATGTTGGCGCCACGGGCTTTCAGCGGTCCTTCTTCGGGACTAATCAAACCGCGCACTTCGAAGACGAGTTCGACGCCGTCGCAATCGAAGGTGGCGATCTGGGTGTTGGGGGTTTCCTGATCGTCGTCATAGACCATTTTTCCGCCAGTGGAAACGACGTTTTTGGGCATGGTGGAACGGTTCAGGCCCCAGAGGGCGATGTCCATTTCGTGAACGCCCTGGTTGCCGATGTCGCCGTTGCCGGTGTCCCAAAACCAATGCCAGTTGTACTTGAAGCGATTTTCGTTGAAGGCGCGCATCGGCGCGGGACCTAAGAAGAAGTTCCAGTCAACGCCGGGCGGGGTGGCGGTATCGGGTTTGCGTCCGATGGTTGGGCGGCGTTTATAGCAAAGGCCCTTGGCCATGTAGATTTTTCCGATGGCTCCGTCGTGGAGCAACTTCATGGCGGCAATCTTGTGCGCGGTGCTGCGACTCTGGGTTCCGGCCTGCACAATGCGGTTGTACTTGCGGGCGGCGGCGGTCATCTGCCTGCTTTCGAAGATGTTGTGCGAGACGGGTTTTTCAACGTAGACATCTTTGCCGGCCTGGCAGGCCCAAATGGTTGCGAGGGAATGCCAGTGATTGGGAGTGGCGATACTGACGGCGTCGACGCTCTTGTCTTCGAAGAGTCTTCGCATGTCGGAGTAGACTTTGGGCTGGTGGCCTTTAGCCTTCTGGACGATGGCCACGGCGCGTTCCTGCGCGGCCTGGTTGACATCGCAAAGGGCGGCCATGTGGCAATCGAGCTTGAGGAGTTCGTTGACGTGACCAGTGCCCCGCCCGCCGATGCCGACAACGGCCACGTTGACGCGATCATTCGCGCCGAGGATGGGTCTGGCTTGCGTGGCGATGGCGGCCGCGCCGGCAACGTGCAGAACATCTCTGCGGGAAATCATGCTGCTCATGGCAGTACACTCCTTTGCGAATCTTCCTGATTATAACTGGAAGCCTGGCCTAGGAGTTGGCGTTGCGCGTTGGGATGACGGCTGGGTCAGTCCCCGATGCGCTTTCCCGGGATCTGGCGTCCGCCCTGATGCAGGACAAGAGAAGTGACATTTCCGGCGGCGTCGCGTTGGAACACGATCTCGGCGCCGACCATGCGGGAGAAGAAGCGGTCTTCGGCGGAAGCCTGCAGCGGCAGTTTTCCCTGCCCCGTGGCCTGCGTCATGAGTTGGTCTCCCTCACGCCAGACCTTGAGGACAAAGCCGGGACGCAATTCGTACTGGCCGGCCACGGAGTCCAGTTTTTCTGCGGGAAGCTTGATTTCGGTCATCAAGGCTCTGGGCTTGACGTCTTTTCCGAAATACATCGCTGCCAGTTCCCTTGCGATGGTATCGGCGGCGGGCCCAGCCTGATTGGCTAACACGGCCACGGTCAGGTTGTCGGCTGGGGCGCGCAGAAGGCTGGTGTTGAATCCGTTGATACCGCCGCCGTGGCCGATGACGTCATGGTTCTCGATTTTCGTCATCATCAGTCCGTAGCCGTAGTTGTTCCGGTAGGCGGTGGTCATTTTGGCGTAGTGATCTTTACTGACGACCTTGCCCGATTCGAGGGCGTGCATCCACTTGGCGAGATCGTCGATGGTTGCGTACAAGGAGCCAGCGGCATGCGGGAGGCTCATGTCCAGATAGGGAGCGATGGCGCCATCGGGGTTATAGCCGCTCGCGCGGCGGGGAATTACGGTGGTGTTCCAGTCGTAGCCGGAATCCTTCAGACCGAGAGGATCGAGCACGTGCTTGCGCAAGTAGGCGTCATAGGATTGCCCGCTGAGCCGTTCAATGATGTGTCCGAGCAGGACGTAGCCCGTGTTGTTGTAGGCGTATTTGGCGCCGGGGTCGAACTCGAGCGGCTTATCCTGGGTGAGTTTCACGATCTCGGCCGGAGAGCGTCTAATCATGGATTGCTTTTGGAAGAAATCGGGAATGGCAGTGTAGCTGGGAATTCCGGAAGTGTGGTTGAGCAGGTGATGGATGGTGATTTTTTCCCAGGCAGCGGGCGATTCGGGGTAGTGCTTCGACACGGGGTCGTCAATGGACAGCTTTCCTTGCTCGGCGAGTTGGAGGATGGCAGCGGCAGTGAATTGCTTGGTGATGGAGCCAAGGCGGAACTTCGTATCCGGGGCGTTGGGAATATTCCATTCGCGATTGGCCAAGCCGTAGCCCTTGCGGACAAGGGGCTGCCCGTCCTTCATGACTAGGACGGCGCCGGAGAACTGCCCATCGCGCACCCAGGATTCGACGTAAGCCTGGGCCTTGGCCGAATAGTCCTGGGCGAGCAAGGCGGCGGCGGTACAGAGAGCGACAATGGTGGATCGTAGAATCATGCTTGGAGTGCCTCGATGGAATACGATTTGGCGGGGTCAAATGTTCCCGGCAGATTTTTTCGTTTTTGGGGGCGCGGCCAACTGCTTGAGGAGATCGTCGATTTGTTTGCGCAGCGGTTCCAGGCGCTGGTGTTTCATGAGCAGAGCCTGCTGGGCCTGTTTGAGCAGCTCCAACGCCGCGACACGATCGCCGGAAGCAGCCTGAGTAGTCGCTTCGGCCAGTAGCCCTTTGCCAAGAACGATGGCGCGGACGGCGTTCGCGTTGTCGGCGGCTGGCTTACGTTTGGACTCGTCTTTTTGGTCCTGATAGAGGATTGCGAGCTTGTCATAGGCCCAGGCCACCATGGGGTGCTCCGGCCCGGAGGTTTTCACCCACAGGTCGAGCAGCCGCAGATAAACGGCTTCGGCCTCGGGATGTTTCTTTTGGCCGAACAGGGCATAGGCCAAGCCGTCGAGGGTGGCGAGAAGGTCCGGGTCGTCTTTGCCGAGCATGGCTTCGCGAATCAGCAGCACGCGGCGGAAGGCGGTTTCCGACTCGGCATAGTTACGCATTGTTGCCTGCATGGCTCCCATGCGGTCAAGGTCGGGGACGAGAGTTGGGTGATCTTCTCCGAGCAGTTTCCCACGCAGCAGCAGCGATTGGCGAAGGAAGGCGACGGCCTGAATGTTCTCCTGCTGTTCGATGCAAACCAATGCTTGGAGGCTGAGCAAGTCGGCGACCTCGATGCTTTCAAACCCCTTCGTTCTAGTGCGCATGAGCAAGACGCGCTGGAGGATCTCCATGGCTCCCTGGAAGTCTCCCCGGAGCCTGTGCAAATGGGCCATTTGCATGAGTTCGTCGGGGATTTTCTCGTCGGCCGGGCCTTTGACGGTCTCGCGCCAGTGGATCGCCAGGTTGAGATAGGTCTCGGCCTCTTCATATTCGGCGAGGCCGGTGAGAACGGCAACGAAATGTTTCAGGGTGTTGTAGCGGCGCACGTCTTCGCGCGGGAGCGCGCCGGCAAGTTTCCAGGCCTGCTCCATCGATTGTCTGGCGGCATCGAACTCGCCTTTGGCCATTTGGCGGCGGGCATCGGCGGCAATAGACTCGATGGCGGGTTCGGGTTGCTGGGGGAATGCCGACAGAGCCATCGCCGTCACAGCGAACAACTGTGATAACCTCCTCAGCGATATGCTCTCCCGGCGCGAGTTTCTGAGTACAACAGCGGCCGCCAGTGCTGCCGCGCAGAAGAATAGCCCGCCTAACATCCTTTTCATTATGGTGGATGAAATGCGATGGGATGCGATGGGATCGGAGAAACATCCTGTGGTGGACACACCCAATCTGGACCGGCTGGCGAAGCAAGGGGTTCGGTTTTCGCAGGCCTATACGGTGGCCCCAGTGTGTTCGCCGTCGCGCGCGTGTACTTTCACAGGGCGCTACGCGGATGTGATTGGGGTAACCACGAACGGCATCCCAGCAAATGACGGCGAGGTTTTTCTGCCTTCGATATTGCAGCATCACGGCTATCACACGGCGATCAGCGGGAAACTGCACTACACGCCACGCCGGTTCTCGTATGGATTCGACCAATTCTGGAGTTTCACGGCGGAAGGGCCGACGCCGGAGTTGGGGCTGAATGCGCATCTGGTGCGGAAGTACGGTCAAGGGGCGCACAAGTGGGCCACGCGGGAAGGCACACGCCCGTGGCCGGACGACCCATTGGGGCAGGATGTGGGCATTTTCAAGTACAAGGATGAGGATTTTGAAACTGAGTGGCTGACGGAACGGTCCATCGAGTACCTGCGCAGCAGAAGAGGCAAGCAGCAGCCCTGGTTTCTCTTTACGAGCTATCTGAAACCGCATTCGCCCAGTGTGGAGCCGGAGAGTTGGTTCCACAAATACGATCCGAAGGCGATTCCGATTCCGAAATTGCCGGCGAATATCAAGGAAATCAGAGCGCAGCAGCAAGGCCGAGGCAAGCGCTCCTACATCGACGACGAGCAGATGCTGCGGGTGATGAGTGCGGCTTACTACGCGGCAATCGCTCACCTGGATCAGCAGATCGGACGGTTACTGGAGGAGTTGGAGCGCCTGGGGATGGCGGACAGTACGATCGTTCTATTCACGGCCGACCATGGCAACATGCTGGGTGATCGAGGACGCTTCTTCAAGGGGATCATGTACGAAGGGTCGTCACACGTACCGCTGATTTGGCGAGGGGCCAAGGGCGCGGCCGAGAACAAGGGAAGGGTGATCGACAAGGTAGTAGAAAACACAGACTTGCTGCCGACGATTATGGAGGCGGCGGGCCTGCCTGTTCCGGATAGGGTGCAGGGACGGAGCTTCCTCAAGCTTGCGCGCGGCGCCGATCCGCAGTGGAAGGACCGTTGTTTTTCTCAACTGCGTACGGCGATGGTTCGTACAGGAAGGTGGAAGCTGATCGACAACAGCCGGAGCCTGGCTGGGGAGATCGAGTTGTACGACCTGAAGAACGACCCGAAGGAGGAGCGCAATCTGGCGGCTGAAGCAAGGGTTCGGGACCGGGTGGAGGAGTACAAGCGCATGTTGCGAGCATGGCGGACGGAGAAACCGGCACCAGTGAAGATCGCCGGGATGAAGACACCGGACTATGCGTTTATCGCCCCTGGGGAGCGCAAAGAAGCGATTGAGAATGCTCCGGATCGAGTACAGCGCGAGGTCCGCCGGAAGAGGTAGTCTCGCGGCGGACCTTACTGAACCACACGGTAGCCTAGGCGGGCACTGAGGGCAGACCGGCGAGAGCCATCGCCAGTTCAGATTCGTCGTATTCCTGGTCGGTGAGTTTTCCGGCGAAGTAATCGATGTAGGCCTGCATGTCGAAGTGACCGTGGCCGCAGAGATTGAAGAGGATAGCTTCGCTGCGGCCCTCCTGCTTGCAGCGCAGCGCTTCATCGATGGCTCCGCGGACTGCGTGATTTGCTTCCGGAGCAGGTACGATGCCTTCGGCGCGGGCAAACTGGACGCCGGCAGAGAAGCAGGCCAACTGATGGAAAGCCTTGGCCTCGATCAGGCCGAGTTCCTTCACGTGGCTGACAAGGGGCGCCATTCCGTGATAGCGCAAACCGCCGGCGTGGAAACCGGGCGGCGTGAAGGTGGAGCCGAGCGTATGCATCTTCGTAAGAGGGGTGAGGTGCGCGGTGTCGCCGAAGTCATAGGCGTAGCGCCCGCGAGTGAGGCTGGGGCATGCCGACGGCTCCACGGCGACGATCCGAGTTTTCTTGCCTCCCCGCAATTGGGCACCGAGGAAGGGGAAGGCGATGCCGGCGAAATTCGATCCGCCGCCGGTACAGCCGACGATGACATCCGGGTAGTCGTTGGCCATTTCCAACTGCGCCATGGCTTCTTGTCCGAGCACGGTTTGATGGAGCAGGACGTGATTGAGCACTGAGCCGAGGGCATACTTCGTATCGTCGCGTTGGGCGGCCAGTTCCACGGCTTCGCTGATGGCGATGCCAAGGCTGCCGGGGTGATCGGGTCTGTTAGCGAGGACGGCGCGTCCGCTGGCAGTCTCGTTGGAGGGCGAGGCCACGCAGCGCGCGCCGTAGGTCTCCATCAGAGCACGGCGATAGGGCTTTTGATTATAGGAGACGCGGACCATGTAGACATCGACTTGAACGCCGAACAGAGCGCCGGCGAAGGCGAGGGAACTGCCCCACTGCCCTGCCCCGGTTTCAGTGGTGATCTTGTGAATGCCCGCTTCCTTGTTGTAGAAGGCTTGCGGCACGGCGGTGTTCGGTTTGTGGCTGCCGGCGGGGCTTACGCCTTCGTACTTGTAGTAAATACGAGCGGGTGTATCGAGGGCTTTTTCGAGGCGACGTGCGCGAAACAGCGGAGAGGGGCGCCACTGTTTGTAGACCTCGCGCACGGGTTCGGGAATTTCGACTTCGCGCTCGGCAGTTACTTCCTGCAGGATGAGACTCATGGGGAACAAAGGTTCCAGATCCCCAGGGCCTACGGGTTGAAGTGTGCCCGGGTGCAACACGGCCGGCGGCGGAGTAGGCAGATCGGCCACAAGGTTGTACCAGGATCTAGGAATGCGGGATTCTTCGAGCAGATATTTGACGGTGTCCGGCATAATGGCTCCTTGCGATAGAATCACGAGTCTAACAAGATGCATCGCCTCGCCGCTGTGACCGGCATCACGCTTCTTCTTGCGCAGGCCGCGCTGATTTTGTATTCGCGCGCGACGCCGGCGAGATATTTCTGCTGGGCTCCGTTCGACATGCAGACCGACTATGAATTGGAGGTGAGCGTCAGCGGGCGCAAGTTGACGGCGGCGGAGGTGCGCAACCGCTATCGCCGGCCCATGAAGGGCACGGACAACCGCAGCGTGCAGAATCTCATCGATATACTCGAAGGCTACGAGGAGCGGTACGCAGGCGATGAGAAGGCAACGATCGTGATGCGCTACCGGATCAACGGAAAAGAGGAACGCGAGTGGGTGTACCGGCGGTGAAGGGACCGAGTTGGAATCCGCTGCGGTGCGGAGGAACGGCATTGCCTGTGCCGGTCCTGCTGATGGCGAAACTGATCGCGCTGGCGTTTTTGTTGACCAATCACGTGCGGTTGCTGCCTGATCCTTTTCTTCCCTTCATCCCCGGGCTCGACCGGATTGTGCCTGGTGCGGTATTCCAACGCACGCTACAGGGCGTGTTTTTGTTGAGCGCCGCGGCGGTGCTGTTTAACCGCCATGTGCGGACATTCTGTCTGCTGCTGGGCGGCAGCGTTCTGCTGAGCGTGGTAGCGTCGCGAGCCTATTACGGCAACAACAAAACGTTTTGCGCGTTGCTTCTGATATTTGCCGGGCTGTACACCGGCGGCGAACCGAAGTTGCTGCGCTGGCAAGTGGCGCTGGTGTATTTCGGGGCGGGACTGAACAAGGCGCTTGACGCGGACTGGCATTCGGGGCAGTTTTTCGAGCATTGGGCAGGAACGCGCCTGGAGCAGCCGCTTTATGTTTGGCTGAGTGCGATGTTGCCGCCGCTCGTATTGGGAAAGGTGATGTGTTGGACGACGATCGTGTTGGAACTCACGGCGGCTGCGTTTCTCAGCATTCCTAGGACGCGCTTTGCTGGAGTATGCATCAGCATCATGCTTCAGTCGGGATTTCTGCTGTTCACGGGCCAGACTTTCACAATGTTCTTCTTTGGGATGCAGGCGGCGATGCTCGCCTTTATGCCGTGGCCTGGCAAGTGGATGGAGGTGATTTACGATGGCGATTGCGGATTCTGCGACTGGTGCAGAGAACAGATCTCGCGGTTCGACCTGGAAGGGGTGTTTGCCTGGACTCCCTATCAAACGGGACGCGGGCGTGAGTTCGGCATCAGCGACGAGCAAGCATCGGCCCGGTTGCAGCTCATCCAAACGGATAGGTCCGTACTGAGCGGTTTCCAAGCAGTGCGAAGAATGCTGGTGTACCTGCCCACGTTTTGGATGGTGGTGTGCGCGGCCATTGCGCTGGCCCCCGGTCCCGTGGCGCCTTTGTGGAGGCGCACCATTGTGGGGGTAGTACTGCTGTTCTTCACTCCGCTGGCAAACTGGGCCGGAGTAGTCGGTTATGATTTCGTGGCGCGGCACCGGCATCGAATTTTTCCCGGCCGCGCCTGCAAACTTCCCGACGGCGCCTTGCGACGGTGATGCGCCGGACGCGGTGACGAATGAACTGCCTTCAGACGATCTCGGTCAGCTTCTTATCCGCAGTAGGAAACGAGCCGATCCGGGCACCCAAAACCTCATCGGCGAGCGTCAGGTAGAGATCCCCCAGCGTTCCCGTGGTACGTGTGTGGAGGCCGGTTTTCAATTTGCCCACATGACCGGCGAGCAAAGCGGCGTGGTTGTTGTTCTTGTGGGAGTTCGCCTCAGCATGTTCATGAACGAACAACAGGCAGGTGTTGTCGAGCATGTTGCCCGAACCTTCGGGGGTTGCTTTGAGTTTGCCGACCAGGTAGGCGAACTCTTCGACGTGCCAGCGGCAGATATCCCGCAGGATGCGCATGCCGCGAGGGGTCTCTACCTGGCCATGAGTGTATTCGTGGTGGCGTTGCGCGGTGTGACCGAGCCATGGGAAGCGGGAAAGGCCCTGACACTTGGTGAGCATATAGCTGGCGACACGAGTCTGCCCGCTGGCGAAGGCGTGGACCAGAAGGTCGCTTTGCAGCTTGGCGATACGGGGCCAATCACGGAGGTCACCACCTTCTTCGGGCCGCTCGACTACTGTTTTGTATTCCGGAGGCAGACTGGCGATGGACTTTTCAAGATCGCGCACGGAGCCTAGATACTCTTCAAGCCTGTGCCGGTCTGCTGCGCCGAGCCGCCCGGCCAAGGCGCGGGCTTCTTCCTGCACAGCGTCGAGGATACTCTTTTGTCTGTCGATTGCGGCGCGGTCGCGTACGGCGAACAAGCGGTCGAAGAGCCGGTGGGGCAGCATTTCGGGAGGAAGCGGCCGGTCCCGATCGGCCCAGCTCATGTTGCGCTGAATCGCCTCTCCAAAGCTTTCCTGCGATACGCCGATCTGGAGGGAGCGAAAGCGGCAGGACTCGCCGGCGTTCCGCGCCACATATTGATCGAAGGACATTCCACCAGCTCCGCGGCCTGTATAGGGCCTGCCGGAAAGCACGGCGCTCATGGAAGGGTAATGGCTGTTGCCGGGACCGGGCAACCGTGCGGCGGGACTGTCGAGCCCGCTGACGACATGAATGTCTTTACGAAAGGGAGCGAGCGGCGACAGACAAGGTGTGAACTCGAAATCAGCGCCCTCACCCTGCGGGATCCAGTATTTCTCGGGAATGCCGTTGCCGTTGAACCAGAACACGAAACGAGACTCAACGGGTTTCGCGGTAGCGGCGTAGGCTGTGCCGTTGGAGTTGAACATCGCATCGAGCGGCGGCAATGCGAGCGTGACTCCCAGTCCACGCAACAGAGTGCGGCGTGAAATTGGTGCGGGCATCCTCTTAATTGCCTCCTCGCTCTTCGACAGGCAGGCCAGCCTGTGCCATGGATATCGCCATTATAAGCTCTTGAAAACGGAACTGGGAATTGCGGAAGCGTTGGAAGGCGGCATCGATGACGGCGGAATCGCCGGTGTCTTCGGGCCGTCCCATGGCATAGCGGAAGAGTTGTTTGACCACGCACTTCTGACAGCCGGACTCGTTGGCGAGAATCTCCCCCAATTCGCGGGGGGAGGAGAACGCCGATTCGGCGATGCCGCGGACTTCGCCCTTGGCATCGATGGGCAGGCGGTATTCCGTGGGTTTCGTTTTGCGCCGGGTCTTCAATTCGTCGGCTGTTGGATAGACGACCAACAGCTCCTTTTCCCGGAAGCGGCCGATGGCGTCGAAGTTTTCAAAGCCGAAGCCGATGGGATCCACCAGAGAATGGCAACTGGCGCAGACGGCGTTGCTCAAGTGCACTTTCAGGCGCTCGCGCTGGGTTACAGGCTTCTCGTCCGTGACGGGAGGCAAGGTCGCGTTGACACCAGGAGGGGGAGGAGGAACCTGCTGGCAGAGAAAATGCTCGCGGACAAAGAGCCCGCGTTCGGTGGGCGAAGTTTCGGCGGGCTTCGACGTGAGAGTGAGGAACGAGGCGTGGCCGAAGATGCCGGCACGCAGTGAGGAAGGGGGCAAAGGCACCTCGGCCCATGGCTCCGGTCCGGAGTTGACTCCGTACAGTCGGGCCAGTTCCGGCACGAGGTAGGTGTAGGAGGCGCGGAAGAAGTCGAGGAAGTTTCTGTCTTCCCAAACCAGAGCGCGAAACATGCGGGTTGTTTCCTCGCCCATCAAAGCAGCCAACTCGGGCGAGTACTCGGGGAAGAGTTGGCGGTCACGCAGAGCGCCGCGCAAGCGGTCGAGGCGCAGCCACTGGGAGAGAAACTCATCGAAGGCGTTCCTCGCGCGAGGGTCGGCCAACATGCGCCGCACGTGGCGCTGTACGCCATCGGGTGTGTTCAAGCCGCCGTTTTCCGCGGCTTGGAGCAAGGGCTCATCGGGCATGGTGTCCCACAAGAAATAGGACAACCGGCTGGCGGTACGGAAGCCGTCCTGCTCCAGGTGAAAGAGGAAATGCGGAGATTGCAGCATAGCCTCCACGACATTCTGCGAGCCTTTGAGGAAATCGGAATCGCGGACGTGGAGGGTCTCATAGCGGCGCACTTCGGCGTCGGTGAGCGGGCGCCGGAAGGCCTTCCGGCCGAAGGTTCTGACAAACTCAGTCCGGCAGGCAGGGGAGGGCGGACACGGAATGAGCCGGTGACGATCTCCTTTGGAGAACGCATTTCTGGCTAGCTTTTCGGCAGCGCGGGCGTAGGCCTCGGCCTGCAATGGGGAGATCGATTGCCCATCGGCCTGATTGGTGAATCCGTGGACGAAGTCCTCTTTGGGGAATTGATCGGCGGGCTTTGTTTCGTCGCCGAGCAGGTCCCTTACCGTGTGGTTGTACTGGGTGTGAGTGAGTCTGCGCAGAACCTGTCTTCCCTTGCGCAGTGCGGTGGCGGGCGAGGGTGTTGCGGTGGGGGCGGGCAAGGATGCAAGGTGTTCGACCCAAGCCCAAAGGGCTGCCTCCTCATCGGAGCGCTGCCGGATGCGCTCCCCGCCGCCATGGGCGGTACGGTGGGTCGGCTTGCGCCACAACAGAGAATCCTCAGGTTTCGCCGGGTTGACGAAAGAGCGCAGGGACAACCCGAACGAGTTCACTTCGGAATTTCCGGACTCCTGGGGCGGAAACAGCAAACGCGTCGTGGATGCGACACCGTTGTCGTGGTGGCATTGCCGGCACTGGGCCTTCTCCAGCACGGGCCAGAGGGACGTCCGGAAGTCCGGCTGTTGAGCCAGGACCGGCAATGCCATCAGGAACAGAAATAAGAATCGCTGCATATCCGGCGGGTGGTATGGATATGCTATCGCGATTCCGCTAAGCCGTCACAGCGGCGGGCACGGCTGTCAACCATTGATGACGATCGGGCGATTCGCCGTTGAGAATGCGGAAGAACTCCTGTTGGAGCATCCCGGTGACAGGCCCGCGTTTTCCGCTGCCGACCTGGATTTTGTCGACGGAGCGTATGGGAGTGATCTCCGCGGCAGTGCCTGTGAAGAAGACTTCGTCGGCGATATAGAGCATTTCGCGGGGAATGATGCCTTCCACAACAGGGATGCCGAGATCCGCAGCGAGGCAGAGGATGGAATCGCGAGTGATGCCCGGCAGCACCGAGGCGCCGAGCGGAGGGGTGTGCAGTTTGCCATCCCTTACAACGAAGATGTTCTCGCCGGACCCTTCACTGACGTAGCCCTGTTCATCGAGAGCGATGCCTTCGGCGTATCCATTCGCCTGCGCTTCCATTCGAATGAGCTGCGAGTTCATATAGTTCGACGCGGCCTTGGCCAGCGCCGGCAGCGTATTCGGGGCAATGCGCTTCCAGGAGGAAACGCACACATCGACGCCTTCGGCGAGCGCGGCCTCACCGAGGTATTTGCTCCACTCCCAGCAGGCGATGTAAATCTCCGTTGGGTTCTTGGTTCCGAGAACACCCATTTCTCCGTAGCCGCGGAGGACGATGGGGCGCAGGTAGCAGGATTGGAGGCGGTTGACCATGACAAGCTCTACCATGGCATCGCAGAGCGCGGCAGCGCTGAACGGAAGCGGTATGCGGTAGATCTTCGCGGAATCGACCAAACGGCGCACATGTTCCTTGAGGCGAAAGATCGCCGGACCGGAGGCAGTGTGGTAACAGCGAAGCCCTTCAAATACCGCGCTCGCATAGCTGACGGTGTGAGATAAGACGTGGATCCTGGCATCGTCCCAGGCAATGAAGTTACCGTTGTGCCAGATCTTCTCAGTGGGCTGTAACATACTTCATTTTATACTAGGGAGGTTGCGGGGGCTCTGGAGTTGCGCTGTAACAAGGCGTTTTCCACCCGCATCTACACACCAAGGAGGGTGTCCCACTTGAAGCTGCAGTTCAAACTTGCCGCAGGTGTCGTTGTGGTTGCTGCCGCGGTTTCGTTTGCGCAAAAACCGAAGAACATCAAGCCGGGGTGGAACCTGTTTTCACCGGCTCAGGATGTGCAACTCGGTAAAGAGGCCGCGGCGGAAATCGAGAAGCAGGTGGCTGTGGTGGACAACCCGCAATTGACGGAATACGTCAACCGGATCGGCAAGAAGCTGATTGCTCAGCCTGAAGCGGGGCAGTATCCGTACACGTTCAAAGTTGTTTACGACAAGTCGATCAACGCTTTCGCGCTGCCGGGCGGCCCTTCCTATGTGCACACGGGGCTGATTCTGTCCGCGGACAACGAAGCGCAGATCGCGGGGGTGGTTGCCCACGAGGTGGCGCACGTTGCACTTCGCCACGGAACTTCGCAGGTTACCAAGGCGCAGGCGCTGCAATTGATCGCGGGTCTGGGGGGAGCGATGGCGGGTGGTGGGCTGCTTGGACAACTTGCCCAGATGGGCGCGGGGCTGGGGGCCAACTCGCTGATCTTGAAATTCTCGCGTTCGGCGGAAAGCGATGCGGACCTGCTGGGCGCGCGCATGATGGCCAAGGCAGGCTACGACCCGATCGAGATGGCAAAGTTCTTCGAGAAACTGGAGGCGCAGGAGCAAAGTTCCGGGCGCTCGATCCCGCAGTTTCTGTCCGATCATCCGAACCCCGGCAACCGTGTCAAGGCGGTCTCGGCGGAAGTGAAGTTGATGCCCGCGCGCCAGTACACGAAAGGGGACACGGCGGATCTGAGCCGGGTGAAGGGAGTGATCGGCGGACTGCCCGTACCGGCAAAGGCAAACACGAATTTCAGGGCTGACAGCGGCGGGGTTCCCGCCCGCCCCAACGGGCAGATGAAGCAGTTCTCCTCGAAAGGTCTGGCCTTCAAATACCCGGCGAATTGGGAGGTTTTCCAGAATCAGCAGTCTTCTGAGGTGACGATCGCATCGCGGGAAGGAATCGCGGAGAACAACGGCAACGCGGAGATTGCCTACGGGGCCATCGTCGGCCTCGCGCAGACGCGCAGCCAGGTGAATCTGGACAACGACACGAGAGCATTTCTCGATCAGATGCAGAAGAACAATCGGGACATGAAGCCGAGCGGGGAGGCCGCCAAGCGCTTCCAGGTGAGCGGAGCCAACGCCCTGCTGAATGTCTTCTTCGGGCCGTCGGCGTTCAAGGGGCAGAGGGAAGTGGACGCGGTGGTGACTGTCGAGCATCCGCAAGGGCTGCTGTATATGATTCTGATCGCTCCGGAAGGCGAGTATCCGAAAGCGCAGCCGTTCTTCGACCAGATGATTCAATCCCTGCAGTTCGCGCGCTAAGCCACGAATGGACTATCAAGCGATTCTATTCGACTTCGACGGGGTGATCGTCGACAGCGAGCCGATCCATTTCGATTGCTGGAAAGAAGTACTGGCGCCGCTCCGCATCGACTTCAGTTGGGAGTATTATCACGCGCACTTCATCGGCATTTCAGACAAGAAGATGGCGGAGGAACTTTCGGCGATGGCGCAGCCCGCAGTTTCTGCGGAGACTATTTTCGGACGTTACGACGCCAAGAGCGAATTGTTCCGGGAGCGCATGCGGCAACGGTTGCCATTCGCTCCGGGGATCATCGACTTTGTTACGTCGGCGAAGGTGCCCGTGGGAGTAGTGACATCGAGCAGGCGGGAGGAAGTGGAGCCAGTCCTCTATGCGGGGGGGATTCTCCGTTCGTTGTCGGTTGCTGTTTTTGCCGAGGATGTGACGCGTCATAAGCCCGATCCAGAACCTTACCGGACGGCGGCAGCGCGTTTGGGGGTGGGGAAAGCGCTGGTCGTGGAGGATAGCTTGGCCGGGGAAACCAGTGGCCGGGCGGCCGGCTTCGATGTGGTGCGCATCCCACATCCCGATGAGACCGTGCGGCTGGTGAGAGCGCATCTATCGCTTGCCGGAAATGGAAACTCACTTCGGTGAGGCGCGAAGAATGAGTTGATCCACTTTGTGGACGATGATTTCTTCCACGGCGGGAGCGAACGGTCCTGGCTGGCCGTATGGGATCATCGCTGTGGCGCCTTCGTAGCCGCCCTCCTTGAGCACACGCAGCGACGGGATGTAGGCGAACACATCGTTGGAGTAAGAGGCGACCCAGGTATTGTTCCAGCCATGTTGAGCGCGCAAGCGAAGCGAGTAATCGACGACGACTTCGCCGGCAAGGGCCACGATGGTGAAGGAGTTTCCAAAGCGCCAGACCTGGACGGCGTAGGGATAGGATTCGGGAAGTTTCCCCTCTTTGTCCAAGATGGCGATCATGCGCTCGGCGTGGCGCGCGACGTTGGGGTCGCGGTCCTTGGTTCGCCGCAGCCACTCTTCGCGGGGGAGGTGGGAATCGAAGGGAACTGAAACACGTTCGAAGGCGGTTTGGATGCTGTCGTCGAGTGTTTTCATCTTGCCGTTGATGGCTATGGAAACGGCCTCCTGCATGACCTTGCCGTAGGTTTGAGCAAGCTCCACTTTGCGGCGGGGCAGCGGATTCTGATCCGCGCCGCACCCAGCGAGAAAGAGAGCGACGGCGCCGGGATGAGCTTTTTCGATCTCCTCCTGCGCATAGCCGGGCCAGTCGCCGTTGATCTGGTAGTCGCCGAGCACAGTAGCGTGGCAGGCATAGCCGAAGACAACGCCCCGCAGTTTGCCGCTTGTGTCGCGCACGGCGATAACCAGGGCGTCGTGGTCGACGGGCTGCGGGTAGTGGCGCGTGGCGGCGGTGACACGGCGGCGATTGACGGCGAAACCGGCGTTGGCCAAATCCGCCGATAGCACGGCTGGGGACAGATCGTTTAGAGCCGCGCCGATGGCTTCGATGGACCGAGCGATGAGGAGGTCGGCGTAACGGCGCACAATCGCCTCCTGGGAATCGGTGAGGCGGTAGGAGGTGCGTTCACGGTATCCGACAATGGGGCCGCTGTGAGTGTGCGAGCAGTTCAGCAGGAGTTGATCGCGTTTCAAGCCGAACTGCTTTTCGGCGCGTTCGGCAATGGGGTCGGCGACATTGCGGGGCATGCCTACCAGGTCGAAAGTGACCATGACACTGCGCCGGCCACGGGCGTCTTCGAGCGCGAGCGCTTTGGCGAATAACTGCTGGCGGACGCCTTCGCTCTCATGATCGCGGCTGGCGTATCCAGCCATCATGATGGGTCCCTGGGGAGTGATGTTGACTCTGGCGAGTCCGGCTTTCATGGCGAAGGCTGCTGTGTGACAGAGGAGAATCGCTGCGATGAATCTCATTGGGAGTATCATAATCGCATGCGCAGGATTTCGATGCTACTCACAGTCGCCTGCTCTCTGGCCGCGCAATCGGAAGATAGCGGGAAAAAGGATTTTCACAAAGATCTGACAAAGCAGAAGTTCAACCTTCGGGCGGGTGTGAAGATGCCTGCGAGGTTGGAGATGATTGCACCGGAGGAAACCGGCCCATGTTCCATTCCCCTGCTGAGGGTGACGCCGCCTTCGAGGGGGACCATTCGCGTGATCGAGCCGAAGGGGGACTCCAACATGCCGCAAGTGCGTGTGCCGGCGCCGGTTTGCAAGGATTGGCCAACGGAGTGAGCCGGCAGCGACTATTGCAGCAACTGGCGGCGCATGCGCCTTCGACGGAAGAAGAGGCGGCGATGCGGACGAGGCTGGCGGAGTTCGTGACGGACCATGAGGATTGCTTCGATCGGGCTTTGACCGTGGGTCACGTAACGGGATCGGCGTGGATTGTGGATCGCGAACGGACTCACGTGCTTTTGACGCACCATCGAAAGCTGGATAAGTGGCTGCAGTTAGGCGGCCACGCCGACGGCGATGCGGACGTGCTGCGCGTGGCGATGCGGGAGGCCTGTGAGGAAAGCGGACTGCAAACGCTCAGTCCGGTAAGCGAGTCCATCTTCGACGTTGACATTCACGCGATTCCCGCGCGCAACTCCGAACCGGAGCATTTTCACTACGACGTTCGCTACGCGCTGGAGGCGGACCGAACGGAAGGGATTGTGCTGAGCGACGAATCGCATGAATTGCGGTGGGTGCCGGTGGAGGAAGTGCGAATGCTTACCGAGGAGGAGTCGGTGCTGCGAATGGTGCGGAAAACGCGACTGCTTTAACCCTGATGCTTGGGCAACAGGTGCTTCTGCACTTTGCCCAATGCGGTGCGTGGAAGCGACGGCACCCCGACAAAGGCTCGGGGAATCTTGAAAGAAGCGAGCGCAGCGCGGCACCGCTGCTCGAGCGAGGCGGGATCGAAGGAATCGGCACGCGTCACGACGTAGGCCACAGGCACTTCGCCGCGGACGGGATCCGGCACACCGACCACAGCGGCCTCTTTCACATCCGGTTGTTCGAGCAGGAACTCTTCTATCTCGCGGGGATAGATATTGAAGCCGCCGCTGATGATGAGGTCACTGCGGCGCCCCTGGAGGGTGTAGTAGCCGTCCTCGGAACAAGTGGCAAGGTCTCCGGTGCGGAACCAGCCATCCTGGAAAGCGGCCCGCGTTGCATCCTCACGGCGCCAGTAGCCCAGGAAGACGTTGGGGCCGCGAACCCACAGTTCGCCGGTTTCGTCGATTCTGACGGAAACGCCGGGCATGGGGAATCCCACCGTGCCGGGGCGGCGCTCACCGGTGTAGGGATTGCCGGTATTCATCATGGTTTCGCTCATGCCGTAGCGTTCGAGGATGGTGTGTCCGTACAGCGTGCGGAACTGTTCCAGCACATGAGGGGGAAGAGGCGCTGAGCCGGATACGAAGAGGCGCATGCGTGTTCCGATGGCACGCGCGGCCTCCGGCGGAACATCCAACAGGCGGACATAGATGGTGGGAACAGCGAAGAACAATGTGGGTTGAAAAGAGAGGAACTCGGCGGCTGCTTTGGCATGCTCAAAGCGTTCCAACAAGCGCATTTGGCAACCGCTCATCAGCCAGCAGTGGACACCGTTGCCGAGTCCGTGCACGTGAAATAGCGGCAACGGCAGAAGGAAACGGTCGGAGGCGGAGATCTGCCAACAGGTGAGGAGATTGATAGCGTTGGCGGCGAAATTATTGTGCGTGAGAACGGCGCCCTTGGAGGCTCCCGTGGTACCGGAAGTGTAAATGATGGCGGCGGGCGTGTCGCCATCGAGGGCAATCGGCTGGAACGTATCGGACGCGGTCTCGGCTTCGCGAAGCAGATCGGCGGGGCGCCATGTCGTGTGGGGGAGTTCCGTCTCCGACACCACGGCTTTCGGTTCGGCGTCATGCAGGATGTGGGTAATTTCGCGGTCGCGGTAGAGGATATTGATGGGATTGAAAATGACGCCAAGTCGGATGCAGGCGAGATAGATGTCGATGAACTCCAGGCGGTTGGGGAGGTAGACGCTGAGGCGGTCGCCTTTCTGCAATCCACGGGCCCGAAGGATATTGGCCATGCGGCCGGCGCGACGGTCGATGTCACCGAATGTGTATGTGTGTCCGAGGAATTCGAGTGCGGGCTGATCCCGCCGGTTGCGGAAAGACAGATCGAAGAGCTGATTGAGATTCATGGAAACGCCATCTTCTGTGATACCAGGATTTCGTGGAACAATTGCACTTAGAGTAATCACCATGCTGTGGATCTTCTTGCTGACTTTGATGGCGAATGCCGAGCCGTTGCGCGTGTTGAGCTACAACGTGCGCTACCCGAACCCCGACGATGGGCCGGACAAATGGGAAGTACGGCGGGATCTGTTCATCGATTCGATCCGCCACATGAAGCCAGACGTGATGGGGACACAGGAACTGTTCCACCTGCAAGGGCAGTACATCGTTGAAAAGCTGCCGGAATACGCCTGGTTCGGGGTGAGCCGTAGAGGAAACCGCACCGACGAACACATGGGAGTGTTCTATCGCAAAGAGCGCCTGAAGCTGGTGGAATCCGGTGACTTCTGGCTGTCGGAAACTCCGGAAAAAGCGGGGTCGCAATCGTGGAACACAACGCTGCCCAGGATGGTGACCTGGGCGATTTTCGAGGACCTGGCGAACAAGCGGCGCTTCTGGTACTTCAACACGCATTTTCCGCACCGGCGCGAAGATGAAGCGGCGCGGGTGATGTGCGCCAGGGTGATCGCGTCGCGAATCGGGCTACTGGCCGCCGACGCAGATGTGATTCTCACGGGAGACTTCAATGCTCCGGCAGGGGGCGCGGTGTATCGCGTACTGGCGGATCGCATGCAGGATGCCTGGCAGGTGGCGGCGGAGCGAAGCGGGCCGGAAGGAACCTTTCACGGATTCCGCGGGAAACCTGGCAACGCAAGAATCGACTGGATTCTGTTTCGGGGGAACTTTCAGGTGAAGTCAGCGGAGACGGTGACGTTTCAGCGGGAAGGCCGGTATCCTTCCGATCATTTCCCTGTGATCGCTGTGCTGGAATAGCTGTATGCTGCTTTGCCTGCTGTTCGCTGTGAGCGCTTGGACCATGGTTGCCGCCGCCCCCGTTTACTATCTGCTTTGGTTCGACACGGAAGACTACGTGGAACCGGCGGCGGACGACGCCGCGTTGCGCCTTGCGCTGGATCTGGAAAAGATGGGTGTACGAGCCACCTTCAAGGTGGTAGGAGAGAAAGCACGGGTTTTGGAAGCGCGCGGGCGCAAGGATGTAATCACCGCGCTGTCGCGGCACGATATCGGGTATCACACGGACAATCACAGCATCCCCCCGGCGCCGTCGGTGTATTTACGAACGATGGGCCTGCTCGAAGGCGCGCAGGAATTCGAGCGGCGGGAGATGCCCGGAGTACGCGATTTGCAGCGTGTGTTCGGAGTGATTCCGAGTTGCTACGGGCAACCCGGGTCATCGTGGGGGCCGCAAAGCAACATCGCGCTACGGCGGATGGGGGTTCCGGTGTATATGGATGAGGGGAGCCATGTCACGCTGAACAATCAGCCGTTTTGGTACATGGGCATGCTGTACGTCTATGGGCTTGGGCCGAACACGGTGCGGGCAGACCTGGACGATGCAGGCAAGCTGGCGGATGCGAAAAAGAAGTTCGATGCATCCGTGGCGGCTTTGCGCGCACAGGGCGGCGGCGTGATTCACACCTACTATCATCCGACGGAGTTCGTGACGACGGAGTTCTGGGATGCAGTGAACTTCGCCAAGGGCCGCTACACGGCGCCTTCGGATTACCGGCGTCCCGCGTTGCGGACCAAGGAATCGAGCGAGCAGGCGTACCGCTTGCTGTACGAGTTCATGAAGCATGTGCAAGCGAGCGGCGTCCACATCATCACTGGACGGCAACTGACGCAGGTGCTGGCCGATCCGCAGGGGATTGTCGATGTCCCCGAAATCCGCAGGCAGATGGCACAGTCGATCGACATTCGTGGGGGGCATTCGGCGGCGGATCAGTTGCTGGCGATGCTGGGTTTTCAGCCGCGCTATGTGGATGGACCGGCGCAACGGGTGGAGTCGACGGTGAAGCGGACCTCGATCGACAGGGACTTGTGGAATCGGGGCAAGAGTGCGGCCATTGATTACATTGAGCGGCACAAGCGGCTGCCGTCGCACGTTTGGTTTGGGGGAGAGCATCTCTCGGTTGGGGATTTCGCTGCGTCGTTGGCGGGGGACGATGGCGGCCCTTCCGTGGCTGTCCGCAAAGGGAAACTGGCATTTGAGCGGCATGTGAGCACGGAAGCACAGAAGGCGTTTCAATGGGCGATTCATCCGGAGGGTTTTCAGGCGCCGGAGTTGCATGAGATGGGCCGGCTGCAAGCCTGGACATTGAAGCCCGCACAACTACGGTGATGGCTTGAGGCGGTAGAGTGTGAAATTTTCGAATTCGGCGACGGCAGCAAGATCCCAATCGCCGGGGACTGCGTGCATGTCGGCAGCGATCTGGCCGAAGGCATCGGGGCCAAGCGGGGCGAGCACGTGAGTGATTCCTTCGCGGCGGAGGTACCGCGCGGCGCTGCGGCGCAGATTGCGAGGCGCGAGTTCGGTGGGGCGCGCTGGCAGGGGGATCTTTCTCCAGGCGGTGTTGTGGCGGCCGAAGAGTTCGAGCGGAGCCGAGCGTGCGGAGATGGAGGCCACTATTGCGATTTCTTCGAGATTCTGCGGCGATGAGAAATCGACTTCGTAGAACATGCCGCCACGAAGTGGCTGCCAGGTGGCCCAGTTGGAAGTGAGGTTCCCGTCGAGTGCAAGCGAGGATTCCCACACGTTGGGCCACGCGCGAAGGGTCCAGAGGATATCCGGCTTGAGACCGGGCAGTTCGATCTCATGAAGGGCGATTGACTCGTTTCGTTCTTGGGGAAAACGGGCACGGAAGGCGGTGAAGGATTGCGAGGCGAACCGCGTGCGCCATTCGACGAGGGCCGGCGTGGGGCTCATCGCCATGCGCAGGGATCGGACGAGCCTGTCGCCTTGCGCCGTCTGCCAGGCGTTGATCAGGCGCCGCGGGGTGATGGCAGCGGGCGCATTGGCGAGATCGAGGATACGCGCATCTTGTGTGGTGTTGGCGGTAAGGAGGCTTGCCAGTGCCCGCTCCGGGCCGGGCTGTTGCATGCCTAACGCCCAGGCGCCTTTCGACGCATAGAGGGGCAGCACCTGCGGCCAACTGAGGACGGCATGGGCAAAGACGAAGGAGAGGACAAGGGCTCGGGGAAGGCTGGCCATCAATGCGAGAGCGAAGAATGGAAGGGCAGGCATGAGGAAGCGCGTGCCGATGTTGAGAAACCACGGTGCTCCGGCGACAAGGGCTGCAAGCCACAGAACTCGGCCGCCGCGAGTGCGGAGCGCGAGTAGGGCGAGGGGAACAGAGAGCCAGAGCGGCCCGAGGAGCCCCTGGAGCGCATCGCCGTGGATTGCAACCTGCAGCGGGATGGACGAGGGATCCAACTCCCCGTAGGTGCGCAGATAACCGGCCAGTTCGCGTTCGGAATCGATGTGGAAATAGGCGTTCGGGAAGACCGAGTTCAGCAATGGGGCGACGGGGTTTCCGGTGAGCAGAAAACTGCGGATGAGCCAAGGGGCAATGATCGCGGTAGCAGCGAGGAAGAGGGTTCGCGACGGACGGAAAAGAAAGGCGATGGGAGCGGCGAGACCGCCGGTGAACTTCACGGCATAGCAGAATCCGGCGGTGGCGCCGAGTGCGGCCGGGCTGGAATCGCGGTCCAGCAGCAGATGGGCAACCGCCAGGATGAAGAAGACCATCGCTGCGTCGTTATAGGCGCAGGTGGCGCTCATGCCGACGACAGGAGTGACCGAATAGAACAGGCCGGCCGCCCACGATGCGCTCGTGTTGATATTGAGTTGTTGCCCGATGCGGGCGATTAAGGGAATACTGAGGAGCAAAAAGACGAGGTGGAAGAGCCTGGTGGCCG